>JAZDNN010000024.1:0-96411 GCA_043799675.1 Candidatus Aenigmatarchaeota archaeon
GCAACGTCCCCGACCATCTTCATCCGCTCCAGGTCGAACCCGTTTATCCTGACCGAGCCTGCATTCATGTTCTTCGCCAGCTGCAGGTGCTGCTTCACGTTCTCCCTTGTCATCATCCAGGGCTGCTTCGGGTCCAGCCCGGTTCCGTAGTTCACGCCCAGAAACTGCATGCCTAGGATTGTCAGAGGTGCAATAAAAGTATGGTATGAAAGGGCAATTGTACCTGTTTAAATCCTTTCCCGGAAAACAGATGATGTGAAAATCACCCAAGCGATGTACCTTGCACATGACATGATAATGAGGGCGAAAGCCGGCAATGCGGGTGTTGCAATTCTCGGTTCCGCAGGAGCACCTCCTTTCTACAGGCCCAATTTATCCAATTTGAAGAATTCCATGGAAGGTGTAAAGAGACGCATACCCCATGAGCATCAATATCGCGGGGCAGTCGCTGCATTGAAAACCAACTCAAAGGAACCCGGCGTCGGCGAAATGCTGAACGAACTTTACGAGGAATATCCGGAACTGCAAAAATAATTGGTGCGGGGGGAGAGATTCTCATAGCACTACAACCCGAAGGTTGCCAAAACGCCTTTAGGCGCTTCGCGCTCATTCGAACTCTCGAAGGGACTAACCCACAAGGCCCTCAACCATGTGCTCCTTTCGGATTTGCACCTTTAACCTGGCTTGGCGACCCCCGCAAGGATGCTTGTGGGCTGCAGTTTAAATCTGTTCAAGCCGCATCCAGCGCATGCGCATCGAAATCTCGAGCCTGGGGCCGACGCAATGGGCGGGAGAAGCGCTGGCCACGGGCGTGTTCAAGGAGGACAGCGACAGGTTCGGCGCGATGGACATACGCATGGACGGGGAGATACGGAAGCTCTTTTCCAGGGGGATGTTCGAGGGCGACTGGAAACAGACGTACATGCTGGACACGCACGGCAAGCTGGATTGCGAAAGGCTGCTCCTGATCGGGCTCGGAGAAAGGAGCAAGTTCGATCTGGCCAGGCTCAGGAAAGCCTCCGCACTCGTCACGCGCTTCCTGAAGGAAGCCGGCATAAGCAACTTCGCGACAGACCTGCACGGCACGGGCCCGGGCAGCACCGAGGAAAGGGCGCAGGCGGTGACCGAGGGGATGATGCTCGGAAACTACAGGTTCACAAGAAAGCATGAAGAAAAACCGAAGGGCATCGTGTCGGCGGTGCTGCTCGAACGGAACGACATGAACAGGGTGAGACGCGGGATAGAATCGGGGGAGGTCATAGCGGAATCCGTGAACCGCACCCGCAACCTGGTCAACGGCCCGGCGGGCGAAGTGACGGCCGATTTCCTGGCGGGAGAAGCGGCGAAACTGGCCAACAGGTACGGCCTGAAGATAACGGTCATAGGGAAGTCGGAAATGGAACTGCTGGGAATGAACGCCATACTCGCGGTGAACAAGGGAAGCGCGAGCGACCCGAAGTTCGTGATACTGGAATGGGACGGCGGGGGAAGAACGGTTGCCGTGGTAGGGAAGGGGATAACGTTCGACAGCGGCGGCCTGAACCTGAAGAACACGCCGAACATCAAGGACATGAAGAGCGACATGGCCGGTGCCGCGGTCGTAATCGGGCTCATGGAAGCCGCCGCGAGGCTGAGGCTTCCGGTCAGGCTGATAGGGGCGTTTGTGGCGACCGACAACATGCCCGGACCGAACGCAACCAGGCCCGGAGACATAATCACCGCGTACAACGGGAAGACCATCGAAGTGGTCAACACCGATGCGGAAGGGAGGCTCATCCTTGCCGACGCGCTTAGCTACGTGGAAAAGAACTACAGGCCGTCGGCAATCATAGACATTGCGACACTGACCGCGGCATGCGTGGTCGCGCTGGGACATCATGCGGCCGGGATGCTGGGCACGGATGAGAAGCTGGCGGAAATGATGACCGCCGCAGGCAGGAAGACGGGGGAAAGGGTGTGGCAGCTGCCGTTGTGGGACGAATACAGGGAGATGGTAAAGGGGGACCTGACGGACATGGTCAACAGCGGCAAGGAAGACGTGCTGGGGCCCGGTGCCATAACCGGGGCGGCATTCCTGAGCAACTTCGTTGAAGGCACCCCGTGGGCGCACCTTGACATAGCCGGGACCGCATGGGTCCCGATGGTGACCGAACTTCATCCGAAAGGGGCGACAGGCTGGGGAGTAAGGCTGCTGATAGAACTGCTCAGAAACTATTAGGCCGCTTTCAGATGCTCGGGCCTTGCTATGGCCTTCTTCTTGGAATCCATGTCGTATACCTCGACAACATAGGCGCGGCCGCGCTTTTCCACAACGACACCCGTCTTGCCGTTGAGCCGCCTGAAGGGCATGCCCTTCTGCTGGTTGCTGGATATCCTGATAGCGACCTTCTGACCGATGTCAAAATTCTGGATTATCCTGTTTACCGTAAGCTTTTTCGGGCCGCGGAACCTGTCGCGCGTCCTCTTCCTTGCGCCGTGGGATTTGACTACCATCCGAACACCAATGAGACTTTTATGCTGCCGCATAGTATTTAAGGCTCATGGAGAAGACGGTCGTCATAGGGCTCACGGGCATGGCCGGCAGCGGAAAAAGCACCGCCGGACGCTACCTGAAGGAGAAGTACGGTTTCGAATTCATCGTGATGTCCGACATAATCAGGGCGGAGGCTGAACGGAGGGGTTTTCTCAAGCACACGGACCTGGAAGCGCAGAAAGCGATTATATCAAAGTTCGGGGTCCTGTGGAGGGAAGAGACCGGCGAAGACCAGATAGTGGCCGAGAAGACGATAGAGATGATGAAAAAAGTGAAGCTGCACAAGGTGGCCGTTGACGGGTTCCGCTCGCCGGGCGAGGTCGAACTGTTCAGGAAAACGTTCGAAGGATTCAAGCTCATCTATGTGAGGGCGGACCCCGACGTCCGCTGGAAACGGAGGCTGGAGCAGGACCCGAAAGCCAAACGCAATGACTTCGATTCGCGGGACAAGCGGGATTCGCAGATGATGGGCATGCGCGAGGTGCTGGAAATGGCCGACATGACGGTGGAAAACAGCGGCCCTGTCACGGAGCTGCACAAGAACATGGACAAGGCGATGCACAAGCTTCTCAGTATTTAGCGACCGTGTCGTTCAGGACCACGAGCTCGATTCCGGCCTGCCTGAACGCGTCCCTGGTTATTTCGCTGTCCTTGTATTGCATCTGGCAGACCACGCGCCTTATTCCGGCGCTAATCACCGCCTTCGCGCAATCCCAGCACGGTTCCATGCGGCAGTAAAGGGTGGAATCCTTGAGGGAAACGCCGTGCAAGGCGGCCTGGACTATGGCGTTCATCTCGGCATGGGTGGTACGTATGCAGTTCTGGGTCTCCGTCCCGTCGGGCTTTATGGACTTCTTGAACATGTGGCCCACCTCATCGCAGTGCGGGAGGCCCTTCGGGGCGCCAACATAACCGGTGGAAATTATCCGCCTGTCCCTCACGATGACGGCTCCGGAACGCGCACGCTCGCAGGTCGCCCTCGTGGAAACGGCCTCCATTATCCCCAAAAAATACTCGTCCCAGGACGGGCGTTGCATGAAACAGACTTGGCGAACAGGAATAAATAGGTTCTACAATTAGAGCGAAATCTTCCCTATCCTTACGACATCAAGCTCGGTGACCTTCGCTTCGACCCCCAGCAATTCGGCCACGCTCGGCTTGGTCCTGCCATTGTCCCCGCTGACCAGCTCCTTGATGTAAAGTCCCGAGCTGCCTGAAACGACAAGCTCTAGCTTTTTAGGGGCAAGCAATTTCCACTTCAACGTCTTCACGTCGCGCCTGCGCAACAGCTCGGCCCTTCGGTGGAGCACCCTCTGGGGGGTCTGCTGGTTGATGGTCCCCACGAGTTCCCTGAGCTTTGCCAGGTCCTTCTGTCTGATTGCGGACTTCAGGCTGACCAGCGCGCGGTACGACTTGTCCGGCGAGGCCTCCTTGATCTTCCGGACGGTGGCCATGTCGGATATCCTCAGCTTGCTTACGGCCACCTTCCTTCCCCTTGCAACCATCTTCTCGAGCTTCCTGAGGTCGATGGTCCTCTTCGAAGGCTTCTCGATCTCGATGACAAAGGCCCTCCAATCCAGGCAGCGGGCATCGATATCCTCACGCCCCGCGCCGTGGAACTTGGTGTCCTTCCCTCCCGCCAGTTTCACCAGAGGCCTTCCTATCTCCTCCTCGATGCTGGTCCTGTAATGCATCGGGGTCCCCCATTTGCTCTGCGGGAAACCGCGCTTGAGCTTCTTGTAGTAACCGAAAATGAAAAGCGGATGGACGGTGATGTTGACCTTGCCGGTCCCGAGGTCAAGCAGGACCGCGATGTCGGGCTTCTTCAGTTCGGCATGCTTTCCCGTCAATATTTCGACCTTCTTCCCGACCTCCCTGTTCATCTCGGCGCGCAAGGGCTCGGCAAAATCTATCCCGACCTTGCTCCAGAGCTTCTCCTCCCTGTCAAGCAAATCCTGCGACAGCTGGGTGCCGACAAGGAAGGTGGAAAAACCGGTCTTTGAAACATGCTTTGCAATCTTTCCGGCCAGCTTCTCAAGCCCTCCCTGGAAAAACCCGTTGCAGACCTCGCAGACGCCCTCCTTCTTCTCGAGCTTCTGAAAATCATGGTTGGTCCTGAAAGTAAAATCAACAAAGTTTCCGGGATTGATGCCTTCGAACTTCGCTCCGCTGTCGATTGCAAGTGCCAGAGCCGTTCTTAGCGCATGCCCACGCTCGGCATTCGTGTAGCCTGAAAGAAGTTGAGAGAATTGCCTGCCGAGGCAATGGTCGCAGCAATACCAGTCCAGAACTTTCGCCACGCGGTCAAGCATAACCCAGATTCACCGCCGTTCTTTTAAAGCCCGTTACGGTCGGCAATCCAATGGAGCACATTGATGACCGAGCTTGCGAGATATGGGGTCGAACCCAAACTGAGCTTCTTCTTCGCATAGCGCATCACGAACGCCTCATCGTTGGCAGGCATGCCGATATGATCACCAAGAACTAGGACAGGGTCATTTTCGAGCTTGACATCCTCAATCGGTTCTCCTTTTTCGTGCAGAACATAAATCGGCTTTTCCTTCAGTTCCCTGATTATTTCTTGGAAGCTCTTGGTGGAAACGTAAATGCCTTGCTGCTTTTCCTCCCAATCCTTTGAAACCGGACCTGACAACGCCGATTTTATCTGCCCGCCGATGCTCCGTTCATCGGGCCGCACGCCCGCAAGCTCGGAACTGATTATCTTCAACGTGACGGGAGAGTTGGGCGGACCGCACAATACCGCATAAAACACGACGTCCTTGCGCATCGCGTGGCTGATGAACAATGCCGAGGATATGCACCTTGCCACAACGTCCATCCTGCCGCCGCTGGAAGGCATATCGTCGAGGTTGAACTTGTCATCGGTCCTGGCCTTGCGGGCAAGCAAAACGAAGGTACGCATTTTCAACCAAGCCCTTTGAAGCGCTTTGCCAGATTGGCCAGAGCGCCCCGCTTCATTCCTGCACCGCCGCCGAGCTGTTTCATCAGCCGCTTGGTCTGCTCGTAACCTTTCAGGAGCTCGCGGATGTCGGCTTCGGGGACACCGGAACCCTTTGAAATCCGCAGGATGCGGGACGGTGTAATAATGGACGGGTCTGCCCTTTCTGCGGGCGTCATGCTCTCAATCGCGTACTTCCACTTCTTCATCTTTCCTTCCTGCTTGCTTACGTCCACGTTCTTGGGCAGCTTCATGCCGCCCGGCATCATCCCCAAAACATCGCCGAGCGGGCCCATGTTCTGCATCGCCTTTATCTGCTCGTAGAAATCATCGAGCGTGAACTTCGACTCCATCATCCGCTCCACCATCTTCTCGGCCTTTTCAGGGGCAATTGCCTCCTTCGCTTTTTCAACCAATGCCTGAATATCCCCCCAGCCGATAAGCCTGCTGACAAACCGGTCCGGCTCGAACACCTCGAGGGCATCGCTCTTCTCCCCGGTTCCTATCCACTTTACCGGCGCACCCGTCACCGCTGCAGCAGTAAGGGCACCGCCGCCCTTTGCGGTGCCATCCAACTTTGTGATTATGACGCCGGTGATGTGGACGGCCTTCTGGAAAGCGTCCGCCTGGACCCTTGCGGCTTGACCGAGGTCTGCGGGTATCACCAAAATACGCTCATCGGGCTTGGCTATCTCATTCAGGGTCTTCAGCTCGTTTATCATGCTGCCGTCAAGCGCATCGCGGCCGGAGCTGTCTATGATTATCACGTCAGCCTTGAGCTTCTGCAGGGCGTTCCTCAGGACCTTTGCGCTGTCCTTCTCCCCCTTCTCGCCGTAGAAACCGGCATGCACCTGCTCGCTCAGCTGCTTTAGCTGTTCGTAAGCGGCGGGCCTCACCACATCGCATGCCACAAGGGCCGGCTTGAGACCTCTTTTCTGGTAGAAGCGGGCGAGCTTGCCTGCGGTGGTCGTTTTTCCGGAACCGAACAGGCCGCAAAGCAGGATTTTTCCGGGCTTTATCGCAACAGAGCCTCCGCTGCCGACCAGCCTGACAAGCTCCTCGTAAACCACGCGGACAACGTGCTCGCGGGCGGTCTGACCCGGCTTGGGCTTCTCGTCGAGACTTCTCTTCCGTATCCTGTCCGCCAGTTCCTGCGCCAGCCTGACATCGACGTCGCCCGAGAGCAATGCACGCTGGATGTCCTTCGCCAGCTCATCCACCGCGGCCTTGTCAATCGAGCCGGCACCGGCCAGTTTCTTCAGGGCGGAGCGCAGTCCCTCCCCAAGCTTATCGAGCATCAAAACGCCTCCGCAGGCGTGCGGAATACGACAATTCGCTGCTTGCTCATACAATGCCTTCAGCCCCCAAGTTTAAAAAAAGGCTTTATACTCGAAGGTACAACACTATGTATGCGGGCTATCGGGCTCGACCTCGCCGGGAGGGCGACAAACCCGACCGGCTTCTGCCTCCTGACGGAAGAGGGGGAGACCAAGACCAGCGATACGAAGCTGCTTTTTTCAGACGAAGAACTGGTGACCTCCATAGAGGCTGCCAAGCCGGACGTGATAGCCGTTGATGCGCCGTTCTGGTTCCCGCACGGCCCGATGGGAAAGGTGGTCCCGTTCAGGAATTCCGAGCTGCTTCTGATGAAAAGGGGCTTCAGGCCGCTTTCTCCTGCACTTCCGACCATGCAGGAACTGGCGATGAGGGCGGGCAGGCTGGTGAAGGTCCTGCGCGACCGCGGCTACAGGGTCATAGAGGTGTTCCCAAGGGCATCGGAACGTATCCTTGGTCTCAGCAAGGAGCCTAGGAAGAACCAGGATGAATACGATGCCTTGCTTGCAGCTTTGACAGGAAAATCATTTCTTGAAGGGAAGTTTGAGGACTTGGACGGAATCGTGATACCGAAGTGAGTGCATGCGCAAGTATGATGACGGTGTCGAGCAGCTGGGCGGGATTCCGCCTCATGCCTGGTACATAACCGGTCCGCAGGCAATCTACATGAAACGGCAGGAAAAGAAACCGATCACTCCCGCGCAAAACAGGGAAGCGGTCAGAGAGATAAAGAAGATTTTCGGGATGAAATAATCAAGCAACGTATCTCGCTCTCAACGGCCTGCAATCGAATTTGTTGTTGCGGTCATCCGACCAACTTGCTATTATATCGACTTCGGTAATCTGCTCGGGAAGATTCTGGGGAACAATCCTGACTTCGGCGGGCCGGAAGCCGCTCATCACATAAACATGATGCGCATCCTGTTGACCGAATATCGAATTCAGGTCTTCAAACGTCTTGCCGGCCGCATATGTCGCTGCAATAAATTTCATATATGTTGGCAATCTGTCGAACTGATCCGTCTTCTCAACACGTACGGGCATGAGAAATGTATGCAGGATAAAGAATAAATAATCAACCCAGCAAGCCGTCAGCGACCTTCTTGGCATCGAACTTCTGCAGGTCCTTGTAATCCTGGCCGACACCGATGTACAGGATGGGCTTCTTGATTGCCCAGGCGGTTGAAAGAACAGCACCTCCCTTCTCGTAAACGTCGGCCTTTGTGAGAATGACACCATCCACTCCAACAGCCGCGTTGAAGGTCCTTGCCTGCTCGACGGCATCGTTGCCTGTCAAACAATCGACCACCAGAATCTTCAGGTCGGGCTTGTTCACCCTGATTATCTTCTTCATCTCGTCCATCAGGCCCGCGTTGGAATGGCTCCTTCCGGCAGTATCGGCAAGCACAATGTCCAGCTTCCTGCTCTCCGCCGCCTTTACCGCATCAAAGATAACGGCGGCAGGGTCCGCGCCGTACTTGTGCTTCACCACCGGGATGCCCAGCTTCTCACCATGGATTTCTATCTGCTCCTGGGCTGCGGCGCGCCATGTATCGGCTGCAGCAAACAACGGGCTCAGGCCTTTCTCCTTGAGCATGTAACCCAAACGGGCAATCGTGGTCGTCTTGCCTGTCCCGTTGAAACCAAGAAAAATGACCTTCAGCGGCTTCTTTGTCTTGACCAGTTCGAAAATATCGACATCCGGCTGGTTAAGTATTTCATAGACGGACTTCCTCAGGCTCTCGCGGATGGTGCTTTCCACCTGCCCGCGGGAAATGCTCTTGCCAACAAGGGCACTCTTAAGATCATTAACAATCTTCTCAGCGACCTCCAAGGCGACATCGGATTCCAACAGGCCTGTCTGGATATCGCCCAGGACAGGAAGAACGTCCTTCTCCTCGATTTCCTTTTCGGTGATCGCTTTCTTCAGGCGCTCGAACAGGCCGCGCTTGGGCTTCTGCTCTGCCGCATGCTCAGCAACCGCCTCCTTGACGTCCTTGACAATCTCCTTCTTCACTTCGGGCGGGACTTCCTGAACAGTCTCCTCGGGAACGAGCTCCTCTTCTATCGGCAGTTCGGTCGCGCCCGCCTTGGCTTCAACTTCAACGGGGGCAGGTTCAACAGGAACGGGCTTCGCTTCCTCAATCTGCTCGGCCAGGTGCTCCTCGGCCTTCTGCCCATCCTCTCCCCTGATGGCCGAGGCTATCTTCTCGACAGATTCCTTCAACTTCTTCTTCAGGAAGCCGAACATAACCGGAAAAGAGCGCAGAACCTTTTAAATCATCGTTCCTGCAGCATCGCTTCTATCTGGGGCTGGAGGCGGACCAGATCCGATTCAACGGCCGAGAGCTGCTGGCTGAGCTTGTTCACGTGCTTCTGCAGTTCCTCGAGCTTGCCGTCCAGAATCCTGATTGCCTCGGCGCGCGGCTTCTTCAGCACCGCACTGCCGCCTATGCTTATCACGACCTTGTCGGCCTTCTCTATCCTGCCCGGAACGAAGTTGTCGCAGCCTATGGGGAGCAAAGCATCTGCCGGCTTGATATCGCCCAACAGCTCAAGCGTGGATTTTGTCTGCGCAATCTCGTTGGCCTTCGTCACGGCCTGCTCCAGCTGCTGGCGCAGGTTCTGGTGGGTGTTCTGCAGGACCTGGAACTGCATCATCTTGGTCTGAAGCTGCTGCTCCCTCTCGGCCTTTTCATTAGCCATACGCATAGCAACTCCCGCCTTCGGCGGCAAAATTGTTATTGGCAGCTCTGCTGCTCATGCCACATTGCACCTGCAGCCTTCGGCTGCCAATCATCATTTGCGTATAATCACTTCTTCTCTTCCATCTCGGACTTCTGTTTCACCGGCTCTGCCTGCTTTTCAGCGGCTCCCTTCTCTTCCTGTATCTCCTTCTCGAGCGTCATCTTCTTCCTCTCCTTCCTCTCTTCCTTTATCCGCTGCTTCTTCTCCGCCTTCTTTTCCTTCTTCTTCTTCTCGTCGGCTGCGGTGGGCGTCTTGATATCGATACCGACCAATTCGCTGTAAACTATGCCCTCATGCCTGCGGACATGAATCCTGACCTTGCGCGGCGGGTGCTGGATGCCGCGGGTCCAAAGCATGTCATTTATCGAAGTCCCTATCTTCACGTTGTCGCTCTTCATGTGCTTCTCCAGGAACTTGCGGACAAGCAACGCGGCCTTCTTGGCCCTGCGCGTCCTGGGAGCGAGCCAGGCGTCGCGAAGCGGCACCATGTAGATCCTTTCTTCGGTCTTTTCAGCCATCTAGAAGCACCTGCCGCCTCTGGCGGCCAATTGTTCTTGGTTCAATTCATGAACATGCATACCATTCACTTACCTTTGCAATCGTCCCTTCCTCCAATGCTTGGTCTCGCTGACACGTATGCGCCTGGTCTTCGCCCGCCTCCCGAACTTCTTCAGGTCGGCCCAGCGGGGGGCGCCCTTCTTCTTGCCCGCGGCTATGAGCCTGAGCTTTTTCTGCTTGAACTTTACCGGTCCCACAAAATCACCCGTAATACTCCTTCAGTATCTTCTCCCTCACGCATGAACTTATGTCTTCACGCAGCCCGGGCATGTCCTCATCGTCCGCATACTTCCCGGCCTTGGAAGCTTCCGTTATTCCCATCAGAACGGCATACCTCACGGTCTGAATATGATCCGATTCCGCAAGGTCCGCGGGGGTGCATTCCGGAGCCTGGCGATGCCCGAATGCAGCCTGCCTGCCTTTTACTCCTGCTTGTGTCATATCAACGCCTGATTATCTTGGTCTCTCGCTTGGTCACGAGGGTGTCCAGTATCTGCCTCAGCTTCGCGTCGGTAATCGTTTCCTTCAACTGACCCGCCTGCATGAGCTGGAGCAGGTACAGTTCCAGCTGGCTTGCAAGCATCGGATTTGCCATCCTGACGCGGCCGAGCCTCTCGATGGCCGCATTGTCGAGTATCTTGCTGAGCATCATCTTCTTCGCGACCTCGAGGTGCATCTCATCCGCTTGGGATTCCATGTTCATGCCGAAGCACCCGCAAGCCTGTCGAGCAGCTTCTGCGCCTTCGGCGTGATTACCCTGCCCTTCCTCGGCTTCTCGACCTTTGTCACGAATCCGGCAGCCTCGAGCTGCTGCAACATGAGCCTGATGAATTTCCCGCCGGTCTTCGCATGATGGGCCGGCTTGTGGCCGCGCCTGTGCCTGCCGCCGAAAGCGGTCCTGAGCCTCTGGGTCCCGACCGGACCGGTGAGGTAGATCTTCCTCAGGATTGCGGCGCTCCTGATGTACCAGAAATCGGCCTGCTCCGGCGGCCTTTCGTTGCTGACACCCGACTTCGTAAATCCGGCCGCCGGGTGCGGCTTGATGGTCTCGATCTTTTTCAGTTCAGCGGCAAGCGCCGGAATGAGCTTATCCGCCGAAACTTCCTTTGCACTTGGCATAATAGTTCAGCCCAAATACGACGCCCAATCCTTTTTAAGGTTGTTCGGAGGGGTGCCGACCTCGAAAATCAAACGTGCGGGGTGGTGGTCTGATAACCCTGCTTTTTGAGCGTGTCAATCAGCTTACCGTATTCGGATGAGTTTGCAACCGAATCGTCAATCGGGTATATTTCCATCAGCTTGTGGGTCGGATGCGCCACGCAAACCAGACAGCCCTTTTTGTAAAAGCTGACGAACACGCTTTCCTCCGATTTGAATCCATGAGCCTCTCCGATATTCTGCAAATCCGTCGTATCTACCATGGCAGATATCCGACAGAAAAGGATTAAAAGGGCATGGTGCGCCGACCGCGCGGACTGATGTCCGCTGAGTCGACCTCAGGAAAATTTGGTGCGCCGACAGGGATTCTCATAGCACTGCAACCCGAAGGCTGCCAAAACGCCTCTTGGCGCTTCGCGCTCATTTGAACCCTGGTCATCAGCTATCCTCTTTCTGGTGCAGGTCTTTGCCGTCAGGCAAAGAAGTGCCATGGAAGGCTGAGGTCCTACCACTAGACTATCGGCGCAGAGAAGCTTTGCGCACGACCCTCAAAAGCTTATTGCTTGCGGTAGAAAAGGTACGAGCGGCTCCTGGAAACGTCGGCCCTGTATTCGAGACCTATGTCCAGTTCCTTCATCGCGGCCTCGCTGACGATGACATTCATGTTGGTCCCGTCGTTGTCGGGCGCGGTCAGGCCGGCCCACTGGCTGTTCTTTATGTTGTCTATGACCATCAGCCCGCCGCGGTTCATGTTCTTCGCCATGTTGGCCACGGCAAGCAGCCTCTGGCCGTCGATATCAGTGTCCGACCCGTTCCCTATGTGCTCGAAAACGTTGAGGCATTCGACATAATGGAAGGGGCCCAATCCGCTCAGGTCGGCGGTGACTATGTCACCCTGCACGCAATTGGTGCGAAGGCCGCCTCTTTCCCTGGCTTCCTCAAGCGCGGCGGCATCCACGTCCAAAACGTGTACCACGAAATCCTTCTCGTATTCCGCGAACTTCCTTGCAAGCTCCACGTGGCGGATTGCGCACGTCTTGTCCTGGGCGGACTTCTTACCGACCCCAACAAGGAGGGCGTTCATCTCTCCACCGACGTTGTGAAGGAAACCGTCCAGATAGTCGTCCACCTTCAGATGTCTGTCCGGATATGAAACGTCAGAAATCATGTCAAGCGAATGGGGCCTGTAACTTCCCCTCACTTTCTCCTGCCACTCAGGCGTCAGAAGCGCTGCCATGCTTATATTCACTGTGTAGTAGTATATAAAGTTATCCTTACTCGAGCGCTTTCCGTATCATGTCGGCGGCCTTCTCCATCTGCTCCTTGGACATCTGCTTGCGGGCGGTCCAATTGATGGCCTCCCCGTGGCCGTCATCTGCAAAGCGGGGGATGAGATTTATGTGAGCGTGCTGGACCAGCTGGCCGACCGCCGCCCCGACCACCCATTCTGTGCCCAGGCCCTTCTGCATCGCCTTCGCCACCTTCCTGGCAAACTCGAAATAGGATCCGGCATCCGGGATGTCCCAGACCCAGCGGCAGTGGTCCTTCGGAATGACAAGCACGTGGCCGGGATTCAGCGGGGTTATGTCAAGGAACGCTTCGAAATCCCCGTCCTTGCAGATGCTGAAGGACGGTACCTTGCCTTCCACGATCCTGCAGAAGACGCAGTTGGGGTCCCTCTTGGCGCTCGGATGTGGCTTGTATTCGGGCATACGCTCACTTCAGCAGATAGGCATAAAAATGCGTGCTATCCGGAAAGATCGAGAGAATGAACTTTTCGGCTTCTGCAACATCCTTGGACTGAGGGGAAATCTTCCGCCAATTGTTTTGGAAGAATTCGTCGCCAAGGTCAAAGGGGACGACACTGCCTATAGACTTTCGCAGAATACGGCGACCGCACTGGAAGACCGCATTTTCACCATGAAGCAGGCGGGTGCGGACCTCGATGGTCTTGCTGCCGGCCTCCAGCGTCTCGAACACCGGCTTGTACACGCGGAACAACGGCATATGGTGGGGTCGGAGAGATTTGAACTCCCGTCCGCTGGTATCACCATCGGGCAATCATCACGGTCATATTTGGCCGCTCATCGCTCCAGCAACATTCTGGAGCCAGCTATCCTGCCTGGCTTTGTCAGACGCAAGACCTAACTTGCGCCTTTAGACTACGACCCCATTGCTTTCAGAGGACGGGAGTATAAAAAGCGGAGTGGAGCCTTTAGTCTCCACGCCACTTGCGAAACCCAAAAAAAGGTGGAGTGGAGCCTCGGGAGGGAATTGCACCCTCGACCTGCTGTTTGCTTGGTTGCTTACAAGACAGCCGCTCTTCTGCCTGAGCCACCGAGGCAAGAGATTTAATAGGCCGAGTCTTAAAAGCTTGGCATGAAAGCAAGGGTCTCGGTCGTGGTTTGCGCAAGGAACGAGGAGAAGGTCATAGGAGCCTGCCTGGAAGCGCTCAAGAAACAGACGGCCTGCCCGGAGATAATCGTCATTGACGGACACTCGACGGACAGGACCAGGGAGATAGCCAAGAAGCATGCGGACAGGGTCATCCTGGACAACGGGAAGGGAATAGGGGATGCGAGGAACATCGGCTGGAAGGCGGCAACACACGGAATAGTGGCCTTTTGCGATGCGGATGCGAGACCGCCGCCGGACTGGGTGGAGAACATAGGAAAGCTGATTGACGACAACGCGGCCGTCAACGGGCCCCTCGTGCCTTACGATGCGCACAGATTCAGGACAAAGCTCACGATGAAGATATGGACGGACATTTTTTTGAGGGCGGGCTCGGCTGTCAGATACCCTATAGTGTGCGCGGCCAATGTGGCTTTCAGGAAAAGCATGCTGGAAAAGTATCCGTTCAGGCTCAACGCGCCCACCGAAGACTTCGATGTGGGCAGGAGGATGAGGCACGCGGGCAGGATAAGGTTCTTCAGCGAACTCCGTATGCCCATATCCGGCAGGAGATTCGAGAACAAGTTCTACAGGCGGACGGCCGTGATTTACCTAAGGAACTATTTCAGGGTCACGGTAGGGAAGGAAGCGAAGGACTTCGGATATTTCGAAAACAAGGGCTAGAACAGGAGAATTATCCATATCGTAAGGGCTATCAGGAAGCCCGAACCGAACGCTATGCCGAGCGGTATCTCGATGGGGACGCGTCCGCAGACATCATAGAGACAGGACTTCTGATACTTCCACCAGCCCTTCCCTGTCCCCCAAAGCTCCCATAAAATGTCAACGATGAAGGCGATGACACCGAATTCTACCATCAGCACAGACCTCAGTACCGCAAATGCAAAAGAGAAGAAAATCACGGCGATGATCAGTCCCTTCAACAGGAAGGTCTGCTCGCTCTTCAGGAGCAGATATTCCGGTCTTTTCAACGCAAGCCTGTACTCGTGCCTGAGGGCGTCATACTTCCGCTTCAGCAACCGGTAATCCCGCATCATATCACAACCCGAACATCCTGACAAGCACGAATGTGGCAAGGGAGGCCCCGGAGAAGAAATAGAAGACCGGTATCCCTATCGGCACCCTTCCGGCAATCATGTGCACTGAGTTCTCGTAGTTCCAGCGGCCGTTCTTGGTCGCGTACAACTCCATCACGAGCTCGCCGGCGGATATCAGCGCACCCATTATGAAAATCACCGGATGATGATACCAGACGATGCCGAACACCGCGATTACCAGGAACGGGATGACCAGGGACCGCTTGCTCACAAGGGCGACCCTCTTTCTGGTAGGGAGGCGCCTTTCGTACCTTGCCCTCAGGTTCTTGTAGCGGATCTTCAGCTCCGCATATTTGCGCTCGAGCTTCCGGTATGCGGCATCCATCTCCATAAGAGACCTGTTTCGGCGGCGGGCTTATAAAAATAGCTGAACGGCCGGAAGGGTTATAAGAGTTCTGGCAGCGTTATTGAAGCGAAATGTATGGGGTATGACCTGGTCATAGCGGGCTGCGGAACGGCCGGAGCGGCCGCGGCCCTGACTGCGGCAAAAGCGGGGCTGAAAGTCTGCGTCGTAGAACGGAAGGACAGGGCGGACATAGGAAGGAAGACCTGCGGGGACGCAATCCACGTGGACCACCTCGAATTCGCAAAAAAGCTCGGCGTGCAGTTCGGTGAGAAGGAGCTCCTTAACAAGATAACCGGAATGTACCTGATTGCGCCGAACAAGAAGGACATGATTTACGTCGAGGACGAGGGATACTGCGTAAACAGGCGGTTGTTCGGGCAGAAGCTCGTTTCCGAGGTGGAAAAGGAAGCCAAGCTGCTGAAGGTCAGCGCGATGGGACCCATCGTCGACGGGGAGAAGGTCACCGGAATAATCACGGACAGGGGAAGGCTTGATGCGACCGTCACCATCGATGCGACCGGAGTGACGGGCATCCTGAGAAAGCAGATACCTTTCCAGACCGATTTCCCGAAGGAGATGCAGGTCAACGATTTTGCAAAGGCCTACAGGGGCATAGTGCAGATAGAAGGCGAGTTCGATACGCCGCAGGCGATCAAGATAGAATTCAACAACGAAGTGGCTCCCGGAGGTTACATCTGGTATTTCCCGAAGGCAAAGAACGTCCTGAACATCGGAATAGGGCTGAAAGGAAATTCTTCCGCACAGGAGAACTACAACAAGTTCGTGGCAAGCCAGTTCGGAATAATAAAAGTGCTGGACGCGTCCGCATGGGCGCTGCCGATAAGGCGGCCGCTGGACGGGTTCGTGGCCAACGGTTTCATGATAATAGGGGATACCGCCTCACAGGTCAACCCGCTGGACGGGGCGGGAATAGGCTATTCGATGCGCGGCGGGGCGATGGCGGCCGAAGCCGCAACAGAAGCGGGAGAGCAACCGACACGGGAGAGGCTGTGGAAATACAACCACCGGTTCCAGACCGAAATAGGGATCAAGCACGTGCAATCGGCGATATTCGTGGAAGCGCTTGCTTCTTTGAGCAACGAGGACCTGAACTTCGTTTTCGGTAAGAAACTGATAAACACGGACGACATTAAGCGGTCCTACACCGGCAGCATGAAGCTCAGCACTGCGCAAAAACTGAAGAAGGTGATGGCCGGGGCGGGAAGGCCGGAAGTGCTGTCCAAGCTCTACAAGGTGGTGAGCCTGGCCAACGAGGCCAAAGAACACTACAAACGGTATCCTGAAACGCCTGCAGACCTGCCGATGTGGGCCGCACTCTCCAAACGAATATTCGAAAGGTCGGCACAGGCGTTCCCGGCTTTCGGCACGTGATGAGATGGAAAACGAACGGATGTGGTCGCTGGACACCTCGACCAAGGTAAAGGGCCTGACCTGGTGGTGGTGGTGGTGGCTTTTCTTCATCGACAACCCTTCGAACCCAGCAAGGCCGAGGCAGTTGATGATACTGTGGTCGACCAAGAACTGCAAGAAAGTAAGGATTGACGATTATGATTGGAAACGGAAGCATGATGCGCAGAAAGAAGGCAATAACCTGAAGTTCAACGGGATGGCCGCGGCCTGGTACTTCGATGGGAAGCAGATGCACGACCCCCTGCTGCTGGACGAGCACGAGCTAAAGGCAGAATGGTCTGACAATGCCGGAAAACTACATACTGATGGGGCAACAAGGCTGTTCGAGGGCAATGACAAGGAATACAAGGTCAAGATAGAGCACAACGGACAGAACTTCGACTTCAAGCTGTTGCCGTGGACAAATTTCCAGTCGGAGCCGCATTATTCCGGGCGGAAATATGTAGGCAAGCTGGGCTACGACATCCTGAAAGTCCGCGGAGTAAAACTTGATGGAAAGATAAACGGAGAGCATGTGACAGGCACTGCATACTTCCAGAAGGTGATGGTGAACGCCCCTGCGGTGCCGTGGTACTGGGGCATGTTCCATTTCGAGGACGGCTCCTACTTCGATTATTTCATGCCACACGTGGGACTGCAGTGCCTCAGGAGGTCTGATAAACCGAAGAGCGCGTGGGACCGCGGGCATGTGTTCATGGCACGGAATGCACAATTTTTCCATGAGCCGACCGGGAAGCATTACACGTTCAAGAAAGCGGGAATCAAAAAACTGGTCGAGAACGGCCTGCCGATATTCCAGCTGACTGCCAAAGAGAACGGAGTCAGCATCAAGGCAAACATGGCGGCATACAGCCGCGCATGCTGGAGGTTCGAGCAGAAAGCCTTGGGGCTCAAGACGAAGCTGTTCTACAACGAATATCCCACGGAGATGCTGGAATTCGAGCTGAAGGATAAGGAAAGGACAATTACCAAGAAAGAACTTGGTCAGAGCAAAGGCAACACGGAGCATGCATGGGGGACGCTGGCGTAAGTCATAGAGCATAAATACTCTTCGGCAGCTAATCTTTCCATGATAAAATTCATCATCAACGGCGACGACTTCTGTGCAAGCAAGGTGTTCAACGGGAAAATACTGAATCTCCTCGAAAAGGGCTACATCAAATCGACCACCGTCATGGTCAACAGGGTCACCGAGGAACAGGAAGGGCAGATAAGGCAGCTATCCAGGCTATACAATGAAAGAATAGTAGGTGTCGGACTTCACCTTGAGTACGACGAAAAACTACCGGTCCGCAAAGCCGTCGAATCGCAATACGGGAGATTCGTCAGAATTTTCGACTGCCCGCCTAGCCACATCGATTTTCATAAGGGAAGGGGCATGCCGGAGGCCCAATTCATTAAGATGTTCACGGCCGGCGACAAGTTCGCAAAGGAGCACGGCCTTCCCGCAAGGAATCGCGGGACGGCAATGACGGCAAGACACACCGCCTATCCGGCATTCATGTGCAAGGACATAACCCTGGATTTCGAGGAAGTGACGGGATTTCTCCTTGGCGTGAAGGACGGCAGCAGCTGTGAGCTGATAACCCATCCGGGCGAATATGACCCCTTCAGCAAATCCAGCCGGAACAGGGAAAGGAAAGTGGACTATGACGTCATAGTCAGGCTGCAGGACTTCCTCAAGACGCACCCGAATTTCAGGAACATCAGCTATCTTGAGCTGTAGAGAATTAGATGGTGTCGGGGATGGGGTTTCCAGTGAACTTCGTTCACAGTCAAGCGAACGGAGTTCCGCTTTGAACCCACGACCTCGCGATCTCTCACAGACTCATAGCTCCGCCGCAAGCGGCAAATTGCTTTTGCCACCTTCGGTGGTTAAGCGAGTCTCAAATCTCATAATCTTGTTATGAGTCGCGCGCTTTTGGTTATCGAATCTACCAGGCTTTGCCGGCTGCATGACGCATCATGCGACCATGAGCCACCCCGACTGTTCTGATTGAATGCAAGAATTCAAATAGGTTAGCCAAAGCTCTCGAGGGGCGGCATTACCCGGGTGTTTCCGTCCCACAGGCCGAAATAGTTCCGGAAGAGCGGGTCATGAACCTTTGGCCTCAGTTTTCCATAATTGGTATGTCTGAATATCTTTTCGATTGCAGCAGCCTTCGCCGCCCTTTCTTTTATTTTATCCCTGCTGACGTCGAACCCGCAGACGAAGCATTTCAGGTAATAATCCGTCCCGATGGAATCCTTCCCGGTGAACACCTTCACCATGCCCAGCGGGAATTCCGACGACGGGATGCCCTCGTCCGGCCACCCGTTGGAAGGCTCCGCTTCCAGCTCGGCGGAAATCGCGTTCTTGACCATGTCGTAAACGATGCCGTTCTTTTCGTGCTTCTTGCCAACGGGCGTCAACGAGCCGCATCTCATGCAGGGGTCCTTGGTCAGCCAGTACATCAACATCGTTGTGTGAGAAAGGGATAAATCGACGAGTGGTGGGCCCAACGGGACTCTCGTAGCACTGCCGCGCTGGCGGCAAAAGCGCTTTTGGCGCTTCGCGCTCATTCGAACCCGCGACCTACCGGTTTCTCCAGTCACCGAACCAAAATGATGGTTCTCTTTTGGCTCCATTAAGAGCCGGTCGCTGATGGCTTGGTTTTAACCAATCTACCAGACTGAGCTATGAGCCCGAACTATTCAGAAGTCGCGGAGTATTAAAAGCCTCTACTTCTTTTTCTTTTCTTCAGCCTTCTTTGCCAAGCTGTCCGCAACTTTCGGTTCCTTGTAATCGCAGTCCTTGCATAACTTAAGCAGTTGCGGCTCTTCGGGCCCGGTTCTGACCCCTTCGTACCATCCCTCCAGCGCGCCCATGACTTCGGCGGTCGCCTGATCCCTGGCGATGATGGCCAGATATTTTATGTCCATAGCACCGAGACACACGCCAGATGTATCTTTGTCATATGCATGGCACAGCCTGCAGAATTTTTCCGCCCTCGCAAGTGAACATGGCATGAGAGCAATACAGGAGAAAAGGATAAATAGAACTATCTGGTGCGTTGCCTGCTGACCGTGCCCTTCCACTGCCACTTGAATGAGCGGGTCCTGGCCGCGGGGAAGCCGCAGGAGGCGCAAGTCTTCTTATTGATATGGTAGGCGTTCCTGCCGCAGCGACGGCAGCGTATGTGGGATACTTTGTTGTGTTTGCCGAAACTGGGGGTTCCTTTTGACATCTATATCACATCACAGCATGCCAGCGAAGCTGGGCAAAACTGTTAACCAGAGCATGCTTGGCGGACTATTTGAACCTTACTCTGCGGGGCTTGCGTAGATTATCGTGTCGCCCCTGACCAGCGTCGCGCCGAGCTTCACGGTCTTGTCATCCTTCCTGTCCTCGGCGTCGTCCAGCCAGATATTCAGGTGCAGATCAAATGCTTGAAGCACACCGTTTATCTCCGAGCCGTTCTTCAGCTTCAGGATTACCCGTTTGCCCTTCGCGCGGTCCAAAACATCCAAAGGCCGCGAATTCATATCAATCGATTGCTATAGAACTGGGTTGGATATAAAGATGCCGCCAAGGCAAAGCATTCTTAAGGTTTTGTTTCCTATGCCTATCATGGACAGATGCAGAGGCTGCGGCGACATGGGCCGCTTTTACAATGACCCTATCGGCGAATTGGAAAATCCGTCCCAGCCCCCGTCGTTTTATCTCAGGCTGGCGATGGAGCATTTCGACGATATGGAGCTGAGGCATATCAATTTCTTCATTGCCAAAATGGCCGTCAAAAAGCATTTTCCCAAAGACTATCCCAGCGTTCAACCTCTGAAGAGCGAACGTTTGTCAATGGAACAACTGGACCGATTGATCAAGAAATATCCTTCTTCCTAGACTCCGATTAGTTTAAAAGGGCTAAAGGGGAACAGCACGCATGCAGAAGCAGTTCAGGTCGCAGAGAAAGCCCACAGGCGGGCTTTACCACAAGCTGCGCAAGATGAAGAAGAGGGACCTTGGAAGGGACTTCGTGGCTGTGCACATGGCCCCGGCCAAGACCAAGAAGATCTGGGCTTACGGCGGAAACGTGAAGATGGCCATGCTGTCCGCCGATTATGCGAACGTTCTGGACCCGGCAACGCACACGGTCAGGAAAGCAAAGATAATCACGGTCAAGGAGAATCCGGCGAACCCGCACTTCGTCCGAATGAACGTCATCACCAAGGGAGCCGTGATTGACACCGAGGCCGGGATGGCAAGAGTCACTTCAAGGCCAGGGCAGCACGGGATCGTCAACGCCGTTTTAATTAAGAAGGCTTAATTAGTCGGCCGGGCCGACACGTCGGATATTAAATGTATGCCAGACACTACGAATCGTTAAATTTATAGCCGACATATATGTACAGTATGAAAAACCCGAATTTGGTTGAGGCGGCCACCAAACCCGATATAAGGTTCAACCCGAAGCGCTACACGTATAGTGTAGACCATCATTACTTCAAGATGTGGACGCCTCAAATGGCGTATATTTTAGGGTTCGTGTTTGCGGACGGCGGAATAGAAAGGAACAATACGACCCTTGCCTTTGAGTTGCAGATGCGGGATAAAGAGATTTTACGAAAAATAAGAGCGGCTCTAAAATCTACCCATCCGATTTCAGCGACCAAAGCAGGCGAGTATGTACGATTACGGATCAATAGCCGTCAAATAGTTGACGATTTGAAGAAGCTTGGAGTAACGCATAATAAAAGCAAAGATTGCACATGTCCAGATATCCCTCAGCGGCTGTTGCCGCACTTCGTGAGAGGGTTCGTGGACGGTGATGGCTGGATTATTCAAAGAACCGGCAATAACAGACATGAAATAAGCGCGGGTTTCTGCCATGGTTCTAAGGGGTTCCTTAGATCGCTGGTAAATCAGATTCGAGCGGCGCTTGATATCAAGGCATTTAATCTACGGGCTAAGTATAAGGCAACTAGCAGCGGCAAGAGGTCGTGCACATATAGCATAGAATGGTATTCACACAACGCGTCGAAATTTTTAGATTGGACATACAAAGACGCAGACATCTTCTTGAAAAGAAAATACCAAAGCTATCTGAGAAGCAAACGGCTTTTTGAGGAGTTTTCTTCAAAAACGCGGCTTTGGAGAAAGGTCGAAACCAAACACAGAATGCCGCTAAGAGCCATCCTCGACGGCATGTTGGCCCGGGGTTCGAGCACCTGTCAGATTTCGGGGAATGTCGGAGTTTCATCGGCTACGATTTACAGGTGGTTAGACAAAACTGACATAAGGAAACCGGTGAAGAGGGTGTCCAAAGCGCCTGTTCTCATGAAGTGCCAGACCTGCGGTGACATTTTCAGAAAGTTTAAAGAAAACGCCAGCTATTGCTCACTTTCCTGTGCGGCGAAACATATGGCAGTTTCTAGATTGTCTGGGAACAACGTCACGTGCGCTGCATGCGGTAAACGTGTTTATAGGCCGAACTGGTGGTTTGCGATAAACAGTCGCGCCTTCTGTTCCAATAGTTGTCACGGGAAATGGCAAGAGACCCGTTTGGCGACCAATTCGCTGCAACGCTGCAGGACCGATGGCCGCTTCCTTCCTGCTTCAGGGAGGCTATAGAAATGAGCAGTTTTTCACTCAAACGAATCACGGATTCGGTCATAAGATTCGGTGAAATACACAACAAGAAGGTCATACCCGGCGAGGGCCCCTCTAACGCAAAATTGGTAATGGTCGGTGAAGCCGGCGGAAGGGAGGAAGAGAAATTGGGTCGGCCATTTGTTGGCAGAGCTGGGCGCTTTCTAAACAAAAGCCTCTCCGAGGTCGGTATCGACAGAAACAAGATTTACATAACCAATGTGGTTAAGATGCGCTGGCAGGGTCGGCCACCTCCATCTGCTATCGAGGAGTGGCTACCGCTGCTTAAGGAAGAACTGGAGGCGGTAAAACCGCGGATAGTGGTATTACTAGGCGACGTCGCCGTCAAGGCAGTGCTGGACAAGAGCTACACTATAGGCAACAATCATGGCCAGTTGATACGGAAGGATGGTCAGGGCTTTCTGGTGATGCCGCATCCGAGCGCGGCGATGAGGTTCAACAGGATGCGGCTGATGTTCAAGTCGGACATGGACGGACTCAGGCAGTTGCTGGGTGAAAAATAAATAAAACGCTTTAATAGCTTTGCCGGCATGCATAGAATCGTGTCCACGACAAAATCCTGCAGGAGCCGGAACAGCCCGTATTTTGGAATGATTGTGGATGCGAGTGCAAACGGAGTTTGCCTTAACAAAGAATGCCCCATATACAAAATACGTTGCGAACAGCTATACACAAGTTCTTGACCGTGATGCCGTTCTGGAGACCTGACAGGCTTTTAAGCTGGCCTCACGAAAAGCAGTCAGTGAAAATATGATCGGACAACTATTGAAAGGACTCATAGCCGATCCCGGAAACGCAATCGTTTCAGGCAAGCACGAACACAACATGAAGCAGACATGGACGTTGCTGGGCATAGAATGGGCAATTGCGGCAATATCCGTGCTGATAGCCGGAGATGCCGTTGGCAATGCGCTAGGATCGTTTAAAAGCCTGGCCACAATGCTCGGCGGCATAGCGGCAATCGCGGTGCTGATCGGAGGCATCCTGGTGACCGTGTTCATCGCCTTCCTGCTGAAGGTCACGGTGAACGCGCTCGGAGGCAAGGGAACATACTTCGACGGACTGAGCGTCCTGGCATACATGATATGGCCCCTGGCACTCGGCGGCCTGTTGGCATCGGTACTGCTGATGATACCCGCGCTCGGTGCCTTCCTCGCAGGATTGTCACTGGCATTCCTCGGCGTGCTCGCAGGTGCAATTGCGTTCCGCAGCATAAAGGAAATGTTCGGCGTCGATTACATAACCGCATTGATAGCGCTGGCGGTCCTAGGAATAGGACTGAACCTGGCGGCAGCCGCCGCCACTTCAGTTGCCGCGGCAACGCTCGCACTCAACTTCGTGCAAATGTTGAAATCGATGCTGGGAACGTTCCAGCTGCCGACAGGCATGACGCTGCCTGGGATAATTCCGGGTTGAACAGAAATTCATTTTCTTTTCTTTTTCGCGGCCTAGCGGGAGCCGTCACTTCTTCCTTGCGCCGCCCGGACTGGAAAACCGCCCGTCCAGCAACCGGTACCTTTTCACCACCGCATACACCGCGATTATCGTGATCAGATAGACCGCCACTGTCAGGGGCCCGATCGGGAACTCAAGCGGCTGCTCCTGCACCGGTCCGATGGCATAGGTATGGGATGCCGTACTTGCGAATATCTTCTGTGAATCTATGGCGAATGATGCAATCAACGGCTCGCCCGTATCATAACTCCACAGAACCTCACCGTTGGAGACCGACAAACCGTAAATGTTACCGTCCTGAGAACCGGCCAGTATGAACGCATCCGTTATCGCTGGAGATGCCGTCACTGCATCGCCGGTCAGGTGACTCCATGTGATGTCGCCGTTGTCCCCGTCGAGCGCGTAAACGTAACCGTCATTGGAACCCACGTAAATCACTCCCGTCCTGTTGTCAAGAGCGATAGTCGATTCAACGGCGGAAGACATCGTCCTGCTCCATTCTACGTTACCGTTGTCCCCGTCCAGGCTGTAAATCGCCCCTGTTCCGTCGCTTCTAACCACGCCAAAAAAAAGCATGTTCTGGGAAGACACCGTCGGCGAGGACCTTATCCGGCCGACAGCCTGCGTCCTCCAAACCAGGTCGCCGCCGGTTGCGGAGAGGGCATACATGTAGCCGTCGTCCGAGCCCGCATAGACCGTCCCGCTGTCCAGTGCGGGCGAAGACTTCACCGCGCCGCCGGTCTGGTAGGTCCATTCAACACTGCCCGCCTGCGCATCAAATGCGTACACGTTGCCGTCGTCCGAACCGATGTAGAACATGCTCCCGTCAGGCAAAGCTGACGGGTTTGAGTTGAACTGGGCGGTCGCACTTCCGGTATAATCCCAAAGCTGCTGGCCTGTATACACGTCAAGGGCCACCACGTGGGAACCTGAGCCGAAAATAAGCCTGCCGTCCAACTGCAACGGCGTGGTCTTTGTTCCTGAATAAGCGTCGCTCTGCCACACGGTCGACCAGTCGGTGTCGCTGAGCGCATACACCCTTCCGTCGTTCGATGCCACAAAGACGTTGCCTTCGTAGACGGTATCATCGACGGTGTACCTGTACGCCGGGGAGGCCTTTTCGACGCCCACGTCCCATGTGTTCAGGTTCACGATATTACCGGACATATCGCATGTCGAGCGGCCGCTGTGGTGCCAGTTGTGCTGGAAGGAATACCACACTCCGCCGCCTCCGGCGCACGCGAACGCCTCCACTGCGCCGAAAATTACGAACGAAACGACCAGCGCAGAGAGCAAAGTTGCAATTCGAGCTGCTGACTTCATGGTCAGAATACGGACATTCTTACTTAAAAAACAATCGGTAATTTCTGCCTTAAAAATGTCCGACTTTTTTTTAAAGGTTGCGGTACCAATCAGAAGCATGGTTTTAACCAAGTACGACCGCGGACTGCTGGAAATGATGTACCTGCTCACGAGGAAGCAGAGCCACATGAACCCTTCGGGGGTGGCAAGATACCTTTCCGAGCAGGGCATACGGGTGACGGACAGGACAGTGAGGAGATGGTTCAACTACCTCCAGACGCACCGTTTCGACTACTTCCCGTACCCGAAATTCAAGGCGATGGGCCTCACTCCCGTGTGGGTTTTCACGGATTTCAACGAAAAAATACTTGAAGCGATTCCACACAAGGTGGCAATAGTAAGCGGATTCGACCTCAGGAACCTCGAGAAACGCCTGCTGGGCCTTTACTTGGTTCCGACGGAGCGGCTGAAGGATTTCAGTAAATTGTGGGCGGATGCCGTGGACGCAAAGGCGTTGAGCTTCTGCCAGCTGCTTGAAGTGGGCTCAATCAACTCCTTCTATTCGCCCTTCCACAAGCTGGTTGACCGTAACGGCATCGCCGACTTCGTGGATGACCACGAGCCGGACAATTCCTACTTCACGGACATGCTGCGGAAGAGCACCGGCACGGAAAGCAGTGCCGGGATGAGCCCGCGCATATGCAAAAACCCGCTGATAATCCCGGTAATATGGGAATCGTTCAGGAAGAACGCGTCGTCGCAGAAGATATGGAACTCGTTCGAAAGGAGGGCGGGTAAAGCCGCATGGGATTACATAAACAACCCGAAGGTGAGGAGAGAAAAGAAGACCGGATGCGGGATAAGGCACGTGCAGAACACCATGAGGGAGATGCAGGACAATTTCGGCGAGTTCTTCCAGCAGATGAGAGTGTCATACAATCCCCTGTACACGCACCACAACAGCATGTTCTATATGCTGCTGAAGCTGAAAAGAAGGGAAGACATCGTGCCGCTCTCGGAACTGCTCTCCAAACAGGCAATCTCAATCGTGGCGTACCCGCCCAGGGACGCGAAGAGCAGCCTGATGATGTACTACATCCTCACCAATGCCAAGGAAAGCGTCAATATCATCAGCGACCTCATACAACCGTACATCGACAAGTCGTTCGACAACAGGATAATCACGGAGGACTTCAAGGGAACGGCGAAATACAGGAACCCGAACATGCGTCACTGGAAGGAGAACTACATGATGTCCTGCTACCACAAGCTGTTTGACCCCGTGACATGCACGTGGAAGTTCGATACCAAGGCGTACGCCAAAAAGCTGAACGCTGCCGGCATCAGACAGGGCTGATGTTCTTCTCCAGCAGCTTGCAGATGAAGACGCGGAAATCCGGAGGAAGTTTTGATAGCATTGTGATAACCGGGGCACCGCTGGCAACGGTTGATTTCAAAAGGGCAGATGCTATGTGGCTCGGCATTCCTTTGCCCAAAAGAACATGCTCGGGCTGCGCAAAGAACGATTTCAGGTAATCCAGGGCGACCGTGTGTTCCCTCTCCGTTTCGGTGACCCAGCAGTCCTTCTCTATCCAGCACTTCTTCTCCCTGTAATGCTCCAAAAAGGCCTTTGCCTGCTTGTGCGACCAGATGGTCGGGCCGACGTGCTTCACCACCCGAGGAACCTGCCACACCTCGAGCTCGAACAGCAGGATGCAATCCTTTCCGTCCGCCCACACGTCCCTCCTGAGCACGCGGAATCCGCCGTCCGCCAGGAGACCTTCCAGGGAAGCGGAGGCCTTCCGCATCTGCGGCCACAGGGTATCATCCACCAGATTCATCGGACGGTCGAACCTGACAAGGTACCAGCGGGTGCGCCTCCTTGCTATGGCTGCAGCCACTTCCTTCACGCTGTACGGCCTGGCGCGGGGAGGGAAGAACCACTTCTGATGGGGCAACAAAATGAAATCCCTGCACGCCCTGGCAAAAGCAAAGAAGCTGTCTGCCGAGACCGCCGCGGCAACGTTGCGGTTCGGGTCCACCGGATCTATCACCATCATGGGGGCGCGGAACTTCTCCAAAGCGGCCTGATAATCAACGGCCTTCCGCTCAAGGTCTATCAGGAGGCCTGCCTCCCATTTCTGCGCCTCGGCCGCGCAGCGGGCAAAACTGCCGTAATGAATGGCAAGCAACTCGCAAAGGTAGCCGGAGAAGCCCTGCGTCTTCACGTCGGCGCCATAAGCTCCTGCAGCTTTTGCGAAAGCCTTGATGAGCCTCGCGGTGTCGGACAGGTCCGGAGTGAAACGCTTCTTGATATAGGAAACGTGGTGCGGGGTCCTATCGACCGCGGACTTTATCCTCGACGGATCGGGAACGTCATACGCGGGCACGACGTCTATCGCATAATCCAGCTTTCCCGACTTCATCGAGCCGCGGAGGTAGGGATGCTCGGCATAGGCTATCTCCCACTTGCCGTTGAGGGTGGAAATTATCTTCTTCGCGAGGTCAAGCCCCTTCTTCTCAAACTCTTCCCGGCTGACGGCGGGATTGAAAAGCAGGAACAGGTCGAACTCGCGCTTTCCGGCAAGCCAGGTGCCCTTCTCCACCGAGCCGCACATCACGGGCACGGCCGTGTTTCCCGCTATCTTTGAGGCGACCTGCATCACGGCATTCACGGCCGATTGCATGGCTGACTGGTCGGAAGCGGAGGGGCGTATTTTCTTCAGAACGGAAGTAAGGACCTTCTCAACCGGCTGCGCTGGCATACCTTTAATTGACAGCCTATAAATAAAGGCTAAGGAAAGATTCGGTATGCTGGTCTCGGAAGTGATGAACAAGCGGGTCAGGACCTGCCGGAAGGACGACACTGTCCGCCAGGCAGCGCAGGAAATGAACAAGTGGCACATAGGGAGCCTGATCGTGGTGGACGGCCCGGGAAAGGTCATAGGAATAATAACGGAGAGGGACATCCTGACCGAAGTGGTGGCCAAAGGCCTGCGGAGCGATGACGTGGATGTCAAGGAAATAATGACCGGAGACGTGATAGAGGTCGAGTCCAGTGCCACCCTTGAGGATGCGGCCGAGATAATGACACTTAAAAAAATAAAGAAGCTGCCGGTGGTGAGGAAGGGGCAACTGGTCGGCATCGTGACGGCGACCGACCTGATAATGTACGAGCATTCGCTGATAGAAAAAGTGTCAACCCTGCTGCAGACCGGAAAAAAGGCCGCTGTGTGCGGCTAAGCTGAAATCACTTTCTCGTCCGGATAGACCTCGATGCCCCTGCTGGTGATTTCCGCGGCGACTATGCTCCTGTCATGGCTTGTCCCGCGCATCTTCCTGACGGCGATCGCGTGGCGGAAGTAATTTTCAAACCGTATCTCCATGATGCTTATGACCCCGTCGGCAACGAACTCCTCGAACCCCCACGTGCTCAGTTCGTCGCGGCCGTGCGATTCGCTGGTGAGGATGCCGGTGCAGCCCAGGCTGCTTATCGCATTGGAAAGATCGAGCAGAGCCTCGCGGCGCTGTGCGGGCGTTTCTATCATGGAAAGCATTCCGTTTATGCTGTCGAAGGCGACGCGCTTGGCCCTGTTCGCCCTCACCACTTCCCCTATCTCCGCGATTATGTCCTGCCAGTTGGCCTTCACCTTCCGCCTCCAGTGCTCGAGTTCGGCGGCGTTGCCGCCGAGCATGGTGAAGCCCCTCAGGTCTATTCCCACGCCCTGAAGGTCGGCCTTGAGCTTCTCCCTGTCCTCCTCCATCGTTATGAAGACGCCCGGTTCGCCGTGCCTGACGCCGGCCTCGATGAAATGCGCGGCAAGCGTGGTCTTTCCGGTGCCCGCGGGCCCGGTAACAAGGACTATCTTCCCGGCCGGTATTCCGCCATTAAGCATCTTGTCCAAACCGCGGACTCCCGTGCTCACTCTTTGCATGCTCATACATGTATCTTCCTATTTGTAAAGGTTGCGCTTGCCCCCGCAATGAAGCCCGCAAGGTGAAAAACGTCGGACCTGACCGCAATCATCCGGCCCGCCTCGAAGCTGTTCACCACCGAAACGCCGAAGATGAACATCACGACCATGGGATATGAGAACTTGACAGGTATCATCCCCCTTGCGCGGTCCAGCGAGACCGCAAGTGCGCCGAATATCGCGGTGCTGTTTCCGGCTATCACCGCCCCGGGGAAGAAGAACAGCAGCGGGACTGCTATGAAAGCGCCCAGCGCATAGGCTGTCATGAACCTTGTCGGATTGATATCGAGTTCGATTGCGAGGGCGGCGGTGAGCAGGAGACCCATCAGATTCTCAATCAGGTGATAGACGTTGAAGTGGGCGAACGGGAACAGCAGGAGGGCCTGCGGATGAAAGTTGGTGAACGAAAGGGATATATCGTCAATGGGTATGGTCAGGAAGGCGAAAACGTTCATTACCGCCATGGCTGCTGCGAAAAGGGCTATCAGATTCACCACGGGTTCAATCCTCCAGCGCCTTCTTTATCCGTTCATAACGCAGGACGGAGTGGCGGAGCTTGTTCTTCTGATACCTGATGAACAGAAGAAGCACCATCGCCAGGACCGCACCGCCGAGACCGAATTCAAGCAGCATGGGTGATATCATCGCATCTTCCTCCTCTTCACAAACAGGAAAATCATGAGCAGCATACCCAGCAGCGGGATTCCCGCCGCCCCGATACCCAGTTCCACGGTCTGGCCGTTGGCGGTCACCACCGGTATGAGCGGGACGTTGAAGGCCGCAGCGTTTATCACGAATACAGCAAGAATTGCGGCAAGCCCTGTCAGGAACGGACTGTCGAACGCCCTTGACTTTGAGCGCTTTTGCATCCTCATCCTTGTCAGAAATCATATTTAAACCTAGACCAATGGGCTCCGGACTATCCTTCCTGACGTTAACGTATCGGATAAATCCAGCATCGTATAACAGGTTGCATGCAGATTGCGTGGAGGATAGCTCTCATCCTCCTGACCGGGTTCAGCTTCATCCTGATGCACGAGCTCGGACACTGGACGGTCGCGGAAGCGTTCTCACTCGACCCCCAATTCGTGCTCGGAGGGGCCAACAGCGGCATACTCGGACTGGCGGTGGGAGTGATGCACAATCCCGCATCGGCGGGGGAACAAACGATGATAATCCTGGGCGCGACCCTGCTGCCGATGCTGGTGGTGGTTGCGGCCGCCGGGGCGGCCCATTTCACCGGAAGCGAGACAGCCGTGATGGTCGCCGAGATATACCTCCTCCTTATAGTGGTAAACCTCGTACCGATACCGGGCGTCGGGCAGCTTGATTCGAACAGGCTGATGGCCGCGGTACTGCCGCCCTGAAGCATAAATAAATGTGCATGATGCTAGTGATTGTCATGCGAATCGTTTTGCCTTTGGCTTTACTGCTGATGGTCCCGGCGGCCGCATTTGCCGGTGCCGGCGCGCAGGCGACGGCAACTGTGTACGTGTACACCCCTCCGCAGATGATGGTGCAGATAAGCGAGAATTCTTCCGGCCTCACGTGCGGCTGGACCATCACCGACCCCGATGTAGGCGACACGTTCAGCTCTACTGCGGAATGGTCCGTTGACGGGAAGCAGATGCCCGAGCTGAGCTCCGAAGTCAACGACTGCGTTGCAGGAAAGGCGTGTCATTCTCCCTTGCTTTCACCCGCAAAGGAGGATGAGGAATGGACATGCAAGGTAAAGGTGACCGACAGCTACGGGGCCGTCGGAAACGGGGAAACGAGTTACACCATCGTCCCGCTGGGATTCTTCGGCGGACTTTTCAAGGAAATCGCATGCAACTGGTTCAAGTGGTGCTGAAATAATCCGGCAACAAGGACCGGCGGCAAAAACGAAAGTATATATTCAACCTCTCCACTCTTTGCCCTATATGGCGACGACCAAGGTGGCAATCAAGACCCTGAAGAACGGGAAGTTCTGCATGATTGACGGGGAGCCGTGCAAGGTCCAGAACCTTTCCACGTCGGTCCCGGGCAAGCACGGCGGAGCGAAGGCCAGGCTGGATGCTGTCGGTCTCTTTGACAACCGGCACCGCTCGATAGTCAAACCGGCGGACACGGAGATAGAGGTCCCCATCGTTGAGAAGAAGACGGCGCAGGTGGTGGCCGTCAACCCGCCGAACGTCCAGCTGATGGACCTGGAGACCTACGAGACGTTCGATGCAATAATCACCGATGAGCTGAAGGACAAGCTCCAGACCGGGATGGAAATCAACTACTGGGACATCGAAGGCAGGAAGATGCTCATCGGAATCCGCGCGGAAAAGGAATGATTACAGACCTCAATCGATCGTTCTCTGGACGGGACCTTTCTTCAGCCTTCCGTAAAGCGTGCCAAGGCCGCCCTCACTGAACATGTATTCCCATCTGCCTTCGCACGGGACCATCTCCGCCTCGCTGCCCTTTATCATTTCCTTCAGCAGGTCCCTGACGATGCGCGGGGGCGCCCGGAGCGTCAGAACGACCTGCTCAAAGGAGTAAGGACCGGACTGCGGAAGCTCCCCTGTCGGGTCCTCGGCGAAGGCGTATATGCACCTGAGGGCGTTCGTGATGTCGATTGGTCCGGTCATTCAATCGCTGGGAATTGCCCGAAAACGGATTTAAGCCTTCTGCTTGCCGCTGGCTGAGAAGACGTCTTCTGCTGTGATCGTCTTTCGGCCTGCGCGTCTGGCTGCCAATGCCGCATCCAACGCAAGCTCAAAACCTATCTCATCGACCGCTTTCTGGAGCGCCTTTAATGCTTCGGGGGAAATCTTCTCCACCCCGGCGTTCTTCACGATTTTTTCCATGGATTCGACCGGCAGAGGCATTCGGTTTATAAGCCGCTTAACTAAATAAAGACACTATGGCACGTGCGAAGCGCAAGGCAAGGCATGCCGGGAGAACTGTGCAGGGGAAGCGGAAGGCTGCCGTCAGGGAGCCGACCGTGCAAAGGGTCTCGTTTTCAACCGCGGGGCGGGACGCGCAACTGCGCATGCTGAGGGAGAAGTTCAAGGAAGAGCTTGGGGAGATAATGAACACGGCGGCGCAAAAACGGAAGAAGGCAAAATCCAAGCAGCTCCAGCAGATAATCCTTTGGGAAATGGACCAGATACGGCACGCGGACGCGAAGTACAGGACCGCCATTGACAGGTTGACAAAGGACGTGCCGGCAGGCGACGAGGAGCAGCGGAAGAACGCCCCGATGTTCAACGAATCTAAGACGGACAAGAGGCCCGCCCCGAAGGAACAGAAGATGGCCGACTAGCTGAAAACAATTGCCTTTTGGCGGGAAAGCATAAGCTTAAAAGGGTTAACGGAGGATAGCGTTTTATAAGTTTGTATTTTCGCTTCACTACATTAGGGTAGCTAACTATGCCAACCAAAAAGAAGCCTTCGAAACCCGCCAAGGAGGCCAAGCCGGTCAAGCCGGCAGGAAAGGCCGGCAAGGGCGTCAGTAAATGCCCCGAGTGCGGGACGATGCAGTTCTTCGAGGACGAATCGCGGGGTGAAAGGGTCTGCGCGCGGTGCGGACTGGTGCTTGAGGAAAGCATGGTCGATACCAGCCCCGAATGGCGTGCTTTTGACGAGGACCAGAGAGGAAAACGGACCAGGACGGGAGCACCCCTCACAAGGACCAAGCACGACATGGGAATGACCACCGAGATAGGGAGGGGCAAAGGGGAATTGTTCAGGGTCACGCCGGAGAAGAGGGCGCAATACCACAGGCTCAAGATATGGCAGAAGAGACTGGTCGAGAGCAAGGACAGGAACCTTTCGTTCGCATTGTCGGAGCTTCAACGGCTCGTGAGCTTCCTGGGGTTGCCGAAGGGAGTGCACGAGGAAGTGGCAAAGAAGTACGAGCAGGCGGTCGACCGCGGCTTGGTCAGGGGCAGGTCGATGGAATCGGTCATTGCTTCATTATTGTACGCGGTCACCAGGGAACTGGGGACGCCAAGGACGCTCGAGGAAATTGCCGAAGCAAGCGGCGTGGAAAAGAGGGAAATCGGAAGGACCTACCGTTACATCGCAAGGGAACTGCATATCAGGATACTGCCGGCTCCGCCGGAAGACTATGTGCCAAGATTTGCCAGCATGCTCGGCCTTTCCGACAAGGTGCAGGCAAGGGCGATACAATTCTTGAGGAGCGCCAAGCGCGATGAGGTGACGGCAGGCAAGGGCCCTACCGGAGTGGCTGCGGCCGCCCTTTACATCGCGGCTGTGCTTGAGGGCGAGAAGAGGACGCAGAGGGAGATAGCGGATGCGATAGGCGTGACTGAAGTGACAATCCGCAACAGGTTCAAGGAGCTCGTTGAGAAGCTCGGAATAGAGAAGGAAGTCGAGGCAAAAGTAAGGGAAATCGGCGGATGAAAGGAAATGATTGGAATGAATCTTAACAAGGCCGCGGAAATAGAGAAATTCAGGCAGGCACTTTCGGAACGAACCAAAAGGCCCGTTGTTTACGACGCCCAGATAGACGCGTACAGGTCCGGGCCTGACGGGAGCGTCCTGAAAATAACGAGGGATGCGCAAGGCACCGCGGGCAGGATTGAAATAGACGGGGAGACCTTCCCGTTCGAATACGATCCGCAGACCGGACGTTACACATAATTTTACATATAAAAGCTTAATCAGAACCGCTTCAGCTTTTCCTCGATGAATTTCAGCCTGGCATCAATCGTGTCCAGCTTGCTGAGAATCAGCTCAAGCCTGTCATTCTCGGCGTGGGCATGCCTGGGCTCTTCCTTCGGCTTCTCGCGCTCGGGCGGGGGCTCGGGATGCTTGCGGGGTATGGTGATATCGAAGCCGCCTATCTCCGGCTCGTGCCTGACCAGCGGGTCGCCCAGCTCGTCTTCCGGAACGTCCTCGGGACCGGGCAGTCTGAGTTCCCTCTTTACCCTTTCCAGCCCTCCGGGCAAGTCGTCGTCAAGGGAGCCCTTCTTCCTCTTCAGGCGTTCGAACATCAGCCTGGCCTCCTGTTGACGGATTCGCGGACATGCGCGTGGGTTATCCCGAACCTTTCGCGGAGCTCCGCATCGAAGCTGCGCACCTTCGCCTGGGAGTCGGCCAGGTACCTGCGCAGGACGGGCTTGTAGAACGTGTTGAAATACATATAGTAAAGCATGCCCGTGAACGGATTGTGCCATTCCAGCTCGGTGGTCATGGTAGGCTTCACCCTGACGACTATGTTGCCCGTCTTGGTCTTCTTGTCATACGTGCCCTGGCATGCGACCTTTATCCAGATTGTCGTCCAGACGTCCTTCTTGTCCTTGTAGCGCCACTCGCCGTACCAGTGGACAGGGTCGCCGGTCACGTCCCATTCCAGCCGGTCGGTGAAGGTGCATGAGCTGGAGACGCGCCAGTTCCATTTTGCAATATCATTCATCTCGGCAATCACGAAAGTGGGCTTCGGGACGTTCTTGAACTCGCCCGACCAGTCGCGGTTCGGTGCCAGCACGTCCTGCTGGAACTGTATCTTCGACATCTCAATCTTCCTTCCGCTCGTTCGTGATTTTCTTTACCTCGTCAACGAAGTTCGCTATCATCCGCCGCCCGTTGCGTATCCACTGCTCGCGCTTCCTCTCGTAGAACATGGAATGCCAGACCATCCTCAGCACCTCGTACAGCAGGCTCCTCTCCCAGACGGTGTCCTGCGGGTATTCGGTCCTCAGGTTTGCCTCCTTGACCGCTATCTTGACGGTGCCGTAGCCCTTGTTCTCGCTCCCGCTCAATTCCACCTCAATATAATAATAGCTGAAGTTGTCGAGGTCCTTGTCGGCCTCCCAAAGGACGCTGAACTTCTCGGTCTCCCCTTTCGTCCAGCTTATCTTCTTCTCCTGAATCTGCCCGGTGTGCACCTTGAACGCGGTGGCCATCAGGTTCGGTATTTCCTTGTAAAGCTTCGACGGTTCCGGGCCCGTATAGGTTATCTGGACCATCGGCCGCGGGCGCAGCAGATCGTCCTGAAGCATCAGTTTGGTCCGCGCAATTGTCATCAGCAAACCTCCGTGCAATTGTCATGTTTGCGGGACTGCAAGCATGCCTGCTTGCGTCCAGGAACGAAGTTCCTTGATGCCGAAACATTGAGGATGTTTCTCATACGGAGAGATTGCTTAGTCGGAATATAAGTATTCGCATGAGGGTAACGCTTTAAGTATCGGCTGCCATCTTATGGCATGTCCTCTCTTTTCGAGCGGATGGAAACCAACATGCAGACCGGACGGGTGTTCCTGGTGTTCGTTGCGATCGTCCTGTTCGCATGGGGACTGGCCAGCATAAGCCTCAAAATCCTGGGGGTCGCGGTCGCGACGCTCGGGTTCGCATTCCTGATATGGTTCCCGGGAAGAATCGAGCACCAGAGGAAGCTCTACACAAACGCGATAATAAAACTGGGAGTGCTCTTGGTGGCTGCCGGGCTGCTGATGCTGATATTCGGGTGAATGAATGACAAGCAAAAACCGGGGAATGATGGGATGAGCGACGGAGAAAAACCGTTCTTTCCGCTGCTTGCGTCAGGCACGAAAGGCAAGTTTGAGACGCCGATGAAGGCCGACCTCAGCAACCAGGACAAGCCGGGAATAATCACAAGTGCCGGCAACAGTCCCTGGTCGAGCAGGCTGTTGTGGGCCGGCGAAACACTGCCGCCAAGGAGGGAGATCGGAGGCAACCAGTTCATAGCCCTGGACTACACAGGGCCGCCAGGCGAGGGAAGCGGGATCTACTACAGCCTCATGTTCCAGATGCTCAAGTGGAGATGGAACATCGTGAAGGTGGACGAGAGCATAGAGGTCAGCCCGACCCACCGCGAATACTACGAAAGGACCATAGCCACGAAGGGGGCGCTGGAAGGGACCATCAAGGAGGGATTGCGCAGCGCGGCCCAGGCGGTGGCGGATTACGAACTCATACTGCACGACATCCGAAAATACAAGGAGATAATGGACTACTTCGAGGCGGTCGCAAAAGCCAGGCAGACCAAGGACAAGGAGGAAAGGAAGAAGAAGGTCGCTTCGGCGGAGCATGTGCTGAAAGCAATGTACGCGGATCAGGTGGACATCCACACCGGAAACAGCAGCATCGTCCAGATGGCGCAGACGCGGTGGCCGACCATCCTTTCGGACTTCATGCGGCTGACCGAAGACATGGACACCATGGACAGGATAAAAGGGGACCTGAAAATCAGCGGCGCGGAAGCTTTGGTGCTCAAGACCAAGAACGACCTGTTCAGGGAGTGGCTGAAAATATTCGGCCGGGCCGTCCAGGAAAGGTACGAAAGGCTGACCGGGATAACGATCGCAAGGAAGCGGTGCGTCGAGGAGTACAGGGAATGGATCAAGCCTTACGTTACCAGGTTCAAGGCGATGAAGACCGGGTCGAACCGGGAGGCGTTCAAGTCGTTCATCGACATAACCGGCCAGGCGCTGTACAGCAACGAGATAAAGCTGTGGGCGTGGCAGCCGTACAGGGCGGTCGAGATACACAAGGCGCCGATGGTAAAATCGGGCGACTTCACTGTCGAACCCGCGGACCCGTGGACGGTTGAGCACTACATAAAATCGCAGGTCACCGGTCTCGCCCACAAGGATTATTATCCGTGGCTGCTGCAGGAGGAATCCCCGACGTTCAAGAAGGCGTCGGATTATCCGTGGCTCGCCGGATTCAGCACCGAAAAGAAGGTGACCATGGCCGACAACATGATAGCCAGGATACGGAACAACTGGAAGAAGGGGGAGATACCGTGCACGGACCCCAACGACAACTACTACCTCTTCATCACCATGGACATCGACCGGGCGGGGAGCCGGCTGCCCGTAGGAGAGCTTGAGGACATATTGTTCGACATGCGCATGCACGTCATCTCGCACAACGCGCTGCTGATAAAGATGGTGGAGCTCGACTGCCGGGAAAAGGAGATTGACAGGTACATAGAGGAAATACTGGGCATCAAGAAGGACGACAAGAGCATAGAAGAGCTCGTCAAGAAGGAGTTCCCGGACCTGTTCGGGGTACAAAAACCGAAGGAACCGACTCAGTTCGAACTGTTCAAGAAGGAATGGAGCGACACCATAAACGGTTTCATGGCGCCGTTCAAGAGCGCGAACAAGACGCTCACGAAATCACGCCCGTGGCTGGTCAAGACCGGCCCGTACGAGACCGACTGGGACGAAAGGATAACCAAGCACTACCTCATCCCGTCCGGGCAGGTGTTCGGCATGGTCACCGGATACCTTATGTCGAAGATGGGCATCGAATAACCTTTTGCTCGCTGCTTACCGCAGCTCCAAAAGGTTAATCAAAACATTTACTGAGCCTGTTTCATAAAAGCTAAATACCAGACAGACGAACCCATGTCATGGCTTATGTTTTGGGCGTGAGCACGGGAACCTTCGGGATAGCCCGGTCCGCCGACCCGGAGACCAGGCACGAATACATCGGAATCCCGAAGAAGGCGCTCTGGAGCATCACCAAGGGGGTGAACTTCGCCCAGGTGGACATGGAGAGCGTGTCCGAGTTCATCGAGCCGGACCTTGAGAAGCAGATAGCCGCGCTTGAGAGGATAGGCATCGACGTCGGCATACACGGGGAGGCGAAGGAATACACGAGCGTGATGCCGTACCTGGACAGCGCCCTGTTCGAAGAGTGGCACCGGAGCCATGACAGGCTGATAAAGTCCCTCACCGGCGCCGGAAAGGACATCCATGCGAAATACTTTTTGCTTCACAGCTCGGCGAGCACCAGCTGGCAGACGCTCTGGCACGAGTTCCAGCCTACTAATCTGGCCGACATCTGGGGGCGCAGGCTGGACAAGTTCCTTGAGGACAATCCGGACGTGCAGGAATGGGCGATATCCTCGGAAAGGGTGATGGAGGTCGCCGGCCACCGGACAACCATCATGCCGAAAATTGAGGACCAGAAGAAGGAAGCGTTCGAGAACTACGTGGAAAGATGGAAACAAGGGCACGAGGGGAAGGAGCTCAGCTCCGATGAGCTTTCAAAAATGAAGAAGGAAGCGGAAGAGGCGACGGTGGAACAGTTCAAGCGGATACTGGAAAAATTTGTCACCACCTCCGAGCAGACCTACGGAAGCGAAAGGGTGGCCTACTATTGCATCGGGTACTGGATGCAGGAAGGAAGGAGATGCCCGGTACAGCTGAGGGAAATCTGGAAGAGCATCTGCGGAAGGGGAAATGTATCAGATCATAAATGGGCGGAGGCGGCGGGAGGGAACAACTGGGTCCCGGCGGTGACTTGCGCTTATACCTGGGGTCACTTCAACCCGGACAAGTGCCCGTCATGGCCGAGCGACCTGAAGAGGCCGGAAGACCCGAAGCCCATCCTCGAAAAATACAACCTGCTGTTCGTACTTGAAACCCCGGTCGCGGGGGCGGGCGAGGAGGAGCTGCTGAGGCTTGCCAAGCCCACTCACATCTACGCACTGGTCAAGAATATGGGCTCGCCGAATGTCGGGGTGGCGTGGGACTCTGAACACCAGCTCTGCGGGGGGATAGACCCGATGAAGGAGGCGGACAGCCTGCCCGACGGGGCGGGAAAGATGGTAAGGGTGATACACGTCGGGTATCCGGCGGTCCTTGGGCCGGCGCACGTCCCGATACCGCTGGGGAGCGAGGCGCAGGAATACATCTACAGGATGCTGTGGAAGCTCCGCAAGAAGGGTTTCAAGGACGGGTGGATAATATTCGAACGGGGCGCCGGGCAGGAACCTGTCAAAGAAAGCGTTATCTCCCTGAGAAAGATAATCGAGTTCCTGGACAAGGAAATCGTTCCTGAAAAGCTGCCTGACGAATTCTACGGGATGGAGAAGGGCGGGGTGAGGCTGACCAGGCAGGAAGTGGCCATAAAGGACCACGCGATGGACCCGCTGAAAGGGCTGCTGGTGATACCGGAGGAGGAATACGGGTTCCTTTCAACCGCAGCGGCGGCCAAGGGCAAACTTGAGGAATGGAAGAAGGCCGAGCTGAAGTGATCCGCGCTCTATCTATGTGAAGAGACTAATGATATCAACGAGCTGGATCGCCCACCAGAAAAACAGTCCCGTATTTATCAACGCACCGATGCCGCAGACAGCCACGTCCCTTTTCGAAAAGACGTTGAGATTATTACTTGCCTTGGTAACGGCGCTGTAGCCCAGGATGGCACCCAGCCCCCAACATACGGGCGGGAAGATGAACAGGCCGATGATGGCAAGGAACCATGCGGCAGATGATGTTCCCAGCACGCCATTTCTCATCGCGGGAGACGGCTTCTGCGGCGCATTAGTGGCAGCAGGAGCCGCCTGAGCCTGCGCCTTCGACGTCCCGAACACCTTGTCAGCGTCGCCCTTGCAATAAAGTTTGCCCCCGATCTCTACCGAGCATTTCTTGCAGATTCCTTCTCCGCATTCGCGGCAGACGCCGACGGCATTGACCTTGGGATGCTTGTAACACTTCATGTTGCCACACACTTAATGGCGAAAGCCCGCTTAAATATCTTATTTTACATTCACACCCGCAATAATCTTCACTTTTGTGCCGTAAGGTTCAGGCAGATTCCTTTCATGCCGTATTCCGTGCTCTTTATTTCGTTACAGAGAGCTGTGTCCCTGTTTTCGATTGCGTACCATTGGATGCACAGGTCCTGCTGGATATCGATATTCTCCATGGCGCAGGAAATGTCGCATGTGATTTTCCGGCATTGCGTCCAATCCCTGGTCGCCTTGGCCTTGCAAAAGCCCTTGGTCTTCGGCATGCCGGTAAGGTCGCATACGGAAACATCCCCCGTGGCGAGCGCATAGGCCCTGATGCAATCCTCCTCGCCAAACGTGGTCGAGTTGAACAGTTGGTATACCAGATTGCAGGCGCCTGGGTTCCTGAATTCGGCTGCAATCTTTGCCACGCATCCGGCAATCTTGCCTTCGCGCGACCATCCGTTCACATCAACAACCGGCTCGGCCATCAGGCGGCTGCAATTGCTCCTGACCGCCTGCTCGAGCTTTGCCTTCTCCAACATCGTGTCGAGTATGGAAATGCTGGTCCTCGCAACCACGGTCCCGCTGCCGCCCCTTATTGTAAGAAGCTCGACCGTGTATTTTCCCGGCCCAAGGTCGCGATAATATTTGTTTGCTTCCACCCAATCGACCGCCTTTGCAGTGAACGTTTCATACACCGGCATGGTCACAAATCCGTTCGCATCGATGACCCTGAACCCGTAGGTTGTCCCTTCAGGAAGCCCTTTTTGCTGGAGAAAGAACCATTCGCCCGTTCCGAGGGATGTCACCGCATTATGGTCGTTGTTCAGGACGAACACCCCGACGCCGGGTGAGATGCCATCGGAAACGGTCAGGTTCAATCCCGGCGGTAGCGTGGCGGGTATCATGCCGTTGAGGATGAACAACGCCAGAGGTATGAAAACAACGCACAGAAGCAGATACTTCTTTTTCACATGCCTGATTTACAGATGCCGGCTTAAAAATGCGGCCACCGCTAAAGCGTGTGATAAAGCAGGACCGATGTAAAAGCCATTTAAAAGGATAGCTGCCATATTTGGTTCGATGAGCAGACCAAAAAAGAAAACGGTGAAAAAGCAGAAAACGATGCTCCCCAACGTGCCGGCCGAGCTGGCGGAAAAGGCGAACATAGGATTCAGTGATATGGGCAGCGAAGCTGCCAAGGACGGCATTGCCGCCAAGGGCGGACATGCCATGAAGGGCAAGCAGCCGGTCGGGCAGAAGCTCAGGAAGTTCTCGCTGGAGACGAGGCTGAAAAGCTCGAACGAGTTCACGGACAAGGTCGTCAAGACGTTCAAGGACTACATCAAATCCGTGGTGGTTTGGGGTTCAATAACGAGAGGGGACTTCACCGGCAAGAGCGACGTCGATTTGTACGTGATATTTGATGATACCAAAATGCCGCTGAAAAAGTTTGATGAACTGAGGGAGAAGATAGACAAGGACCTGTACAAGATGGCTTCCGATACCGACCCGAGGCTGCACGTACAGCCTGTGCTTGCCCTTACCGAGTTCTGGGACGGAATAAGAACCTGCCATCCCCTGTTCTACAACATCGTCAGGGAAGGGTATGCACTTCATGATACCGGATTCTTCATCCCGATGAGGAAACTGCTTGAGTGGGGCAAGTTCCCCGCGACCATGGAAGCGGCCGAAATCAGGATGGAAGGGGTGCCGAAGAGGATAAGCAGAGTCCAATCGGTCAAGCTGTACATGATTGCCGAGGACCTGTACTATGCAATCACCGATGCCGCGCAGAGCGTGCTGATGTACGTCGGGGTCGGGCCGCCGGCACCGAAGGTCCTGGCGAAGGAAGTGAGGAAGCACCTGGTCGAGACCAAGCTGCTGGAAGAGGAATGGGCGAAGCTGATTGAGGATGTCATGAGCTTCAGGAAGGCGGTGGAGCACAAGGAAATCAAGGAAATCACCGGGCAGGAGCTGGACAATTGGATAGCAAGGACGGACAAGTACGTCAAGAGGATGGGGGGGCTGCTGGACAACCTGGAGATCGAAAGAAAGGCATATGACATCAAGAAGAATTACGAGGTCATGATAAAGGCGAGCGTGGCGGCATTGAAGGCAATCAACAAGCTACCGCCTGAGCCGGAAAAGCTGCCCGCAGCGTTCAAGAAATACCTGATCGAACCCGGGCTGGTGGCTCCATGGTATTCGGAGGTTTTCGGAAAGGTCATCGAGATGCGGAAGATGCTCGAGGACAAGAAGATGACGGACATCCCCGAAAGGGACGTCTACATGAGCAAGGAGTACGTGAGACGTTTCATCATGGACGTCAGGCGGGTGGTGGAGAGCAAACGACCCGAGCAAAAGCAGATGGAGATACCTTCAGAGCCGATTGACAAGATGTCCGAGGCCGGCGCAATGATCAACACGGCCAGGGAAATCGGCATGCAGCAGGAGGCGGTCGCGGGCATGAAACTTCCTTCTTCCGCCGACAGCAAGGTCAGGAAGATAGCGGAAAAGATTGAGAAAGGCAAGAAGGAAGCGCACAAGAAGCGCGGGGAGTGAATCCGTTGCGCATCCTGGTGATGGGGGACTTCGAGGGAAGCGTCCCGAATGGTTTGAAGAACTTTGTTAAGAGAGAGAAAATAGACTGCATGATAAGCCCCGGGGATTTCTCGGACACGGCGGAAATAAAGAAAATCGAGTTCGGCAACTGGGGCAAGAGATGGGCCGGGATTGTCGGTAAGGAAAAGGCGGAGAAACTGATTGAAAAGTCGTTCAGGAACGGGATTGCAACGCTTAAGGTGCTTGATAATATCGGCATTCCGGTTTATTGCGTCTACGGGAACAATGACGTGTATAGAATCGGAAATAAAAAACACCCGTTAAGCAGGAAAGTTTCAAGCATGAAAAACGTCAGGATGATCGGAGGCAAAACGGTGATGCTCGACGGCTTCACACTGGCCGCGCACGGCGGCTACAGGGGGTTCGGGCAGAAAAAAGACAGGTTTGAGAAAGTGGATGCGAAGACCGCAAGGAAAATCGAAGACATCAGGAAAAAATGGCGCATGCAACTGAGGAAACTGCTGGAAGGAAAGAGAAATGTCATGCTGCTCACGCACGACGTGCCGTACATGTGCAAGCTGGATATGATCCGGAACAAGAAATCGCCGCTGGACGGCAAGCACATCGGCGACGAGCTCATCCGGGAAGCCATACTCAGGTACAAACCTGTGATTCACTTGTGCGGGCACATGCACGAGAACCAGGGAACATGCAGGGTAGGGAAAACAACGATAATCAACGGCGGTTTTGGTCGGTTGGGGCAGGCTGCAATCCTGGAACTGCCGGAAAAATCGGTAAAGTTCGTCAGTATCTGAATTGCCTGTCAAAAGTTTTGGAAAAACCGCGCCAAGCTTTTATAACGATGTTATAAGAACCCGCCGATGATAGTAAAAATAGTTTTAAAAGGGGTTAAATGTGGCCGTGGGCCGATAATCTTATATGCTAATCGGTAGATTACTAAAGGATTAAGAAAAGCTGATAAGACCAGAAGTGATCATATGCAAGTCAACAAAGTTGACCAAACAACAATTGGCTGCCAGAGGCAGCAGGTGCTATGAGTATGGGAGACACAAAAGGCATTATCGTCACCTACCACATCGCCTATACCAAGGAGGTGCTGGTGCGGGTGCCCGGAATCAACAGCCGCAGGGACGCGGCGAAGCTAGTGGGCAAAAGGGCGACATGGTCCGACCCTAAAGGGGAGAAATATACGGGCATGGTCAATGGATTGCACGGGACCGCAGGGACGGTGAAGGTCAAGTTCAAGAGCCCGCTTCCTCCGACAGCCTTGGCGAAGCCCATTGACATAGCGGGCTGACAAAAACACGCCCAATACGCCGAAGCTATTTATGTAAACGGCTTTATTCTTGTCCATGAAAAACGGCATTGACAAAGGAAGGCTGTTTTTGTCTCTCATGGTTATAGCCGGAACGTTTCTGCTGACCGGCGTCGGGGGAGTCAGCGGTTATCTAGTCATGACCGACACCATCCAGCCTGACAGCGGCGGGAAGGACGCCCATATGATATCGGGTTCCCCAAATTTCAATTACGGTGCGGATACAGGGATGGACATAAGAGGCGACGATAACAGGCGCGCCCTGATAGAGTTCAACCTTTCGAACGCATCGGCGTACACCAACATGATTTCCGCCACCATGAGGCTTTACGCGACCGCAAAGGGGTCCGCAGACCCGGTAGTGTACGTACACAGGGTGACCAATCCGTGGGTCGAAGGCAGCGGCACGGGTTCCAAAACGGGTGACGGCGTCACATGGAACAACCGGTCCGGCTCGCAGGCATGGACTTCGTCGGGCGGCGACTACGATCAGAACATCATTACGAACACCACGGTAACGGGCACGAACGCGTGGTTCAGCTGGGACGTGACCGACCTGGTACGAGGCTGGGCAAACGGGACGTATTCCAACTACGGCCTGCTCATCAGGACGAACACCACCAGCAGCGCCACGACCACCTTTTCCACCAGCGACAACGCGAATTCGAGCAGGCGGCCCGTCCTTGAAATAAGGTATTTCATACCCCTCAATATCGGTTTTGTGAGCCCGACCCCCGACAGCGGGAGCACGGTGAACCAGACATGGGTGTATGTCAACGTGACCCTGTCCAACGGCAACGCCACTGCGGCAAAACTGGAGTTCAACGGGACAAACTACACGATGAGCAACGCCTCCGCAACACCCGGCGTCAGGTGGTTCTACAACAAGACAAACATGGCCAACGGGAACTACACGTACAGGGTCTATGCCAATGACACCGATAACAGGGTTTTCTATAATTCCTCGGTCAGGACCGTCACCGTCAATGTCTATACGGATTCCACACCGCCGCAATGGAGCAATGCAAACAGTTCAACACCGGCAACATATTCGACAACTTCATCATCGTTCAACGTCGCATGGACAGACAATGCAGGCATCTCCATTGCGCTGTTCGAATCGAACTACAGCGGAACGGCAACGAATTACACCATGTCCGGCTCCGGCACCTACAGCTATAGCGCCGTATTGCCGGCCGGGACGTTCTACTGGAAGAGCTATGCGAACGATACCAGCGGTAACCGGAACAGCACGGGCATTCGGTACTTCACAATAGGCAGGGCAGACAACCCCGTCAACCTTTACCTGAACGGAAACAGGAACAGCAATATTACGATCGCTTACGGAACGCAATCCAACGCCACGGGAACTGCCCAAGCAGGAACCGCGACCATGTTCAGAAACGATGCTTCAATCGGCAACCCTGAAACGGCCATATTCGGTGTCAACGCTGCCGGACATGCATACAAGGTCAACGCCACCGGAAACGCCAACTACTCAGATAACACCACCGGCATCACATATTACCTGATTATCAGCAAGGCGGCCTCGGCAGCTTCGTTGACGTTTTCACCGGCCTCGCCGGTCTCATATGGCACCGCGACAACTGCAAGATGTTCTTCAACAAATCCGGAAGGTGCGGCCAGGCTTTACAGGGACGGCACGGATGTGACGACCGAGAACAATACCGCAATAATCCTTGGCGCAGGCACTTACGGGTATGTGTGCAACGCCAGTGCAACGCAGAACTACACGGCTGCAAACAGCAACAGCAGCTACGTTGTGAACAAGGCGGCCACAACTACAGCCTTGTTAATAGACGGGACACAGGCCGACAAGACCGTGACCTACGGCACGCAAACCAACGTGACGGCAACGACGTCCACCGGATCGTTGACACTTTACAGGAACGGGCTGGTCGTATCCAATCCTGACATCACAAACCTCGGGAACGGAACGTACAACTACACGGCATACAACTACGGAAATGCCAACTTTTCCGGCAGCTCGGTGACACGATGGGTGACCGTGGGCAGCATGACCTCATCCGTCCTGCTCATGCTCGACGGGCAGCAGGCCGACCTGTCCGTGACCGCGGGGGATTCGGTCAACATAACCGCGGTTCTGGTCTCGCCTGCGGCAGGGAACCTGAACCTGGCCATGGACGGCACGACCATCGATTCCGGCCCGTCGCCGCTGCAGAACATCACACTCTTTGCTAATGCAGGCACGTTTTTCATCAATGCGAGCTATGCGGGCAACGCCAACTATACCCCGGCCAACGCGGGCCTGTACGTGACGGTGCAGAACTCAAAAGCACCCTCCAAAAAAGCGCTAGTGGTCCAGGCGGGCCCGGACGCGTGCCTGAGATGCCCGCCCCTGACCGACTGGTCCGCATGCGCTGACGGGAAGCAGACAAGGACCGCCTATGATTGCGCCAGCACCACCGCCTATCGCTGCATCCCGAGGACCGAGGAAAACGCCTGCACCAATCCTGCGCCCCCGATAGTCCAGGAAAACCGGCCGGCCCAGACCGCGCAAGGGGCAGCCGGAAATGCCAACAATCCGGCGGGCGGGACCGCCCCGCTGGCCGCAGTGACGGGCGCGGCAGGCGCCATGCCGGGCCTGGAACTGATTGCCGGCCTGGCAATCCTGGCCGGAGGCATAGGGCTGGTCTGGATGAGGCGTACACGGCATCCGCACAGACCGTCAAAAAGGCCCCGCTGACATAACCGCCAACGGAAGAAGGCAACGCATTTTATAAGCCAGCTTTGTTAAAATTACATGTGGTAAAGAAAGCCGGAAAAACCGAGGAACGCCCGACACTTCAGCGGGTGACGACAGGCATCACGGGGCTTGACAAGCTTCTGGAAGGCGGCCTGGTGAAAGGCAGCACCGTCCTGCTCGCCGGCGGACCCGGCACCGGAAAGACCATTTTCTGCGCCCAGTTCCTGATGGAGGGGCTGAAAAGGGGCGAAAAGTGCCTTTACATAACGCTTGAAGAAAGTCCCGAGGACATAATCGACGACTGCATGCGGTTCGGGTGGGACCTTTCCAAATACCTGGCCAACTGCCAGCTGAAAATCGAATTCAAGGACCCGCTGGAAATGGTCGACGTCAAAAGGGAGTTTCTGGACAACCTGTGCCGGCTGAAAATGGACAGGGTGGTCATAGACAGCACATCGGTGATGGGGCTCTACTTCAAGAACCCGTCCGACATCAGGAAGAACCTGTACCAGACCCTGCAGGCCATCAAACGGAGCGGCGCGACCACGGTAGTAACAGCGGAAGCGCCGGAAGAAGGGAAGACCATAACGCGATTTGGGGTGGAGGAATACGTGACGGACGGCGTGATAACCATGCATTTTGTCGGATTCGGTGGCGCTTCCTACCACAGCCTCCAGATACGGAAGATGAGACGGACCGACCACGGCAAGGACATCTACCCGATGTTCATCAACAGGAACGGTATCGAAATAAAGAAACTGGAATAAAATTAGAACTTCTTGACTATACGAAGGCGCTTGGGGGTGCCGTTTACCACAAGCATCTTCTGGAATTCGTCATGCGGGACGGGATGAACGTTAACGTTCAGTATTCCCGCTTCATACGCCTGGAACAGCTGCTCCGTACGCTGGTCCTTTGAGAGGCTATCCAGGATGGCATCGGTTATCCGCCCCTTGTCAAGCCCGCCATTGTCAATCAGTATGTCGAACTTGTGGGTCTTGCCTTCGGAATCCTTGCTCCAATGTATCTGCCAGTCGGGTATCAAATACTCCTGTCCGACCTCCTCGAACCTGCGCTCTATGTGATTCTCATAGGTCTTGGCCCCGCCTATGTTCAGCACCTTGTCTGTCCTCGATATCACGCGGGCGTTCGGCGCGGTTATGCCGCACGGGCATTCGGTATCAATGATCTCGATGACGTCCCCTATATCATAGTTGATGAGCGCAAAGGCCTCCCTGTTCGGGGTTGTGGCACGCAAGGGCCCGATGTCCCCTTTCTTGCATTCCCACAGCCACTTGGGTCCCTCGTCGGTCATGAGCTGGTAGATGTTATCATCGAGAAACATGTGTGAACCTCGATGATGCTTGCATTCGACCGCCGGGGACGAAAGCTCGGCGGAGCCGTACATCTCGTATGCCTCGACTCCGAACCTTCCGAACGCTTCCCTCTGCTTCCCGTTCATCGCCTCGCCTGCCATCACGGCCATCCTCAATTTCGGGAACACCTTCTTCAGCGGGGCGGGAATCTTTTCGGCCATCGTATCCAAGAAGCGTATGCCTATCGGGGGCACCCCGGTCAGCCCGACTATGCTGCCCGCGTTCTTCATCAGGCTGCCCATAAGCTCCTGGGGTCTTGCCATGATTCCCCTTGTCACCGGTATGCTGCCGAGACCGTACGCGTCGGACGTCCAGCCGGACATTATCTGGGAACAATGGGGTGGCTCCGCTCCGATGTTGATGACCACGTCGCCCTTTGAAAGCTCCGACATGAATGCATACCTTGACCCATAGGCCCCCAGCCTCCTGGTATCATACTCGCTGAACGGATAGAACTTCATCTTCCTGCTGCCGGTGGAACATAACCAACCGTCATTGGCCTGTTTCACCGGTCCGGATGGGATGAGAGGGTCGCGTTCCTTGAAGCCCGTGTAGAAATCCGGCGTAAGAACCGGAACCTCCTGAAGGACGGCGAGCTCGGCAGAATAGCTTTTCCCGCCCCAGAGAAGCCTGTAGACCTCGGATTTCTTCGCACGCTCCATGACTTCCGATTCGGCGAGCATCGTCTCCGCCTGCTCCCTGAACTTGGAGCGCGGCATGTACATCGCTTCTTTCACTTCATCCAAAGAGGGTATCGGTCTCATCATAATCACTTCACTTTCAGCACGAACTCGCAGTAAGGCGCGCCCATCGCGAGGCACCTGGTCTCCTCGCACCCGAACTTCTTGCCCTTGAAGGCGCTCTCGAACACGCCGACCATGGTGCCGCAGAAGAACCAGTCGACGGGGAACCTGGTCTTCCCGTTCAGCTTCAGCACCTCGCGCGCCATGGTGGAATCCCTTATGTGCACCGTGGCTTCGCCGCTGAACGGGTCGTACTTGGTGACCTCCATCAGGCCGATGCCCATCATGTTGCTGCTGTCGGCCATCTGGTCGGAGAACTTCTGCTTGTCGACGCCGAAGTGCTCCATGGAGACCTTGCCTATGAGACGGCCGTGGTTCATGCCCGCTTCGTAGAACATGTCGAACGCTTTCTTGCCCTCCGTCTTGTAAATCTTCAGGAATATTTCCGCAAGGACGGGCGAGGAAACTATCACGGCACCGACGCCCATTATCTCTATCTTGCCCTCATCGAAGCTGGCGAGGTTGGCGAAAATCATCTTGTTCATGAACTTGGAAAACATACGATACCAGTCTTACGATACCTATTTTCACAAATAAAGGTTCCTCCCGACAAAAGTTAACGGGATTTATCCTTTGCGCCTGAAGTATCCGCATGGCGAGAGTGTTCCTGAGCCCGATATACGGCGACAAGAAAACGCAGACGTTCGACTGCCTGACGCCGAATCCGGGTCCGGCAATGCTGGCAGCCTCGCTGCTGAAGGAAGGCCAAACCGTCCGCATCTACGACCCGAACCTTCCGCGCAACAGCATGAAGGGGCTTGAGACTTGCATAGACGGGTACGACCCCGACCTGCTTGCCCTCAGCGTCTACCAGAACGGCTTCTTCGACACGATAGACCTGGCAAAGAGGGTCAAGAAAAAACACCCGGAAATCAAGATAGCCGCCGGCGGACCGCAGATAACCACATGGGACTCCTACGTCTACAACGTGACCGATGCGTTCGACGTCCTCGGCATCGGGGAAGGCGAATACACGATAACCGGCCTGGCGGATTGGGCGGACGGCGGTAAGCTGGGCGAAGTTCCCGGAATAATCTACAAGGAAGGGGGAGAAATCAGAAGGAACCCGCCGAAGGTGTTCACGAACCTTGATGAGCTTCCCTCACCCGCATGGCAGCTGTTCGAGCTGGACAAGTACCTGCCGATGTTCCCTCTCGAGCTCGGAAGGAGCTGCCCATGGGCCAAGTGCGCATTCTGCGTGCACGGAAAGCTCTCGGGAAAGAGGAGGGAACGCTCGCCAAAAATCTCTGTCGACGAAATGGAGAGAGACATAAAGGAATACGGAATGACCAACTTCAGGATAACCGACTCATCGCCCACACATCGCACGCTGGAAGGCTTTTCGGACGAGATTCTCAACAGAAAACTGAAGGAGAAGTATGACGTCAAGTGGTGCACCCTGGTAAGGGCCAAGGAAACGGATTTCCCTTTATCGAAGAAGATGCATGCGGCCGGATGCGTTGCCGAATTCATCGGTGCGGAGTCCGGGGACGACCAGATGCTCCGGCGCATGAACAAGGGCGAAACAGCTGACGAAAATCGCAAGGCAATCATGGCGGCAAAAGATGCCGGGGTGAAGGCGTCTGTCAGCACCATAATCGGCTTCCCGGGGGAGACCGAGGAGAGCATCCAGAAGACGGTCAATCTCATTTACGAGACCATGCCGGACTCTGTCATGATATACCCGCTGGGCGTGATGCCCAGCACGCCGCTGTCGGGAAACCCCGAAAAATACGGAATCAAGCTGCATGAAGACTGGAAAGAAAAGTTCATGAAAACCAGTGTCAAGCTGATAGGCGGAAGGATGAAGGTGCCCCATTATTTCGATTACGCGGACGGGAAGCCGAACACTTATTACGGCAAGAAAGTTGGCAAGCTCCTCATGAAGAACGCGAAGGCGCTGGTCCGGAAGGGGGTGCTCATCCAGGTACCGGAGCACCTGTTCCTGTTCGCGGAAATGCTGGAAAAGGAGAAGGCCGGAAGGCTCATCAACAATCCGGAGGCGGCATACGAATCCAAAATCAAGAATGCCTGGACCACCGTGAAAAAGAAGGCCGTGAAAGCGATGGGCAAACCGGATTTCCCGTACGAGATGAAAATGATGAACGGCTTCCACAGCTGGCTGAGGAACGGGTATGCCGAGGGCGTTGAAGAGATTGTCGGCATGATGTGGGAAAACAGCAGGGCCCGGGCCGGGGGCAAAGCGAAGGCATTATAAGCGGCAGAATGCTTTTTCTCTGATGTCGTGGCACGAGCTGAAGGCGGAAATTGCGAAGCATCTTGATGTGCCGGAGCAGGAAATAGAAGAGCCCGGCAAGGAAGGTTTCGGGGACTTTGCGTGGCCGGCATTCTCGAAAGCAAAGGCAGAAAAGAAGAACCCGGTCGAGATTGCAAAGGCACTTGCAGCCAAGCTCAAGGTGAAAGGGATAAAGGAAATCAAGGCGGTCGGGCCGTACGTCAACTTCTTTGTCGACTGGGCTGCGCTTGGGAACGACATTCTGAAAGAGGCCGGATCCGGCTACGGAAAAGGGAAGGAAAAGAAAAGAGCGGTCATAGACCTGAGCAGCCCGAACCCCGCACACCCGTTCCACATGGGGACGGTGAGGAGCACGGTGATAGGCGAGGCGGTAGCAAGGACACTTGAAAGCAGGGGATGGAAGGTCGACAGGCTGTGCTATGTCAACGACCTTGGAAAGCAGGCAGCCACTTTGCTTACAGGATACCTGCGCTATGCGAACGGGCAGAAACCGGAAGGAAAGCCGGACGTCTGGCTCGGCAAGCTTTACATGAAAATCAACGAGGAGAGCGAACAGATAGAGGACGAGGTGTTCCAGAACCTGCACAAGTACGAGCTCGGCGACAAGACGATGAGGGAGCTCGGAAGGAAGGTTTTCGGCTGGTGCCTTGAAGGGTTCGGGCAGAACTGGAAGCTGCTCGGGGTTAAGTTCGACCACATGTTCTGGGAATCCGACCTGGTCGGGGAGAGCAAACTGATAATCAAGGAGCTCGAGAAGAAGAAACTCACGTTCGAATCGGAGGGGGCGATGGTGCTGAATCTTGAGCCGCACGGCCTTCCGAACACCATAATCCAGCGGAAGGACGGCTCCGGTCTCTACCTCTCAAGGGACATACCGCAGGCGATATGGAGATGGAAGAACATGAAGCCCGACCTGAACCTGTACGTGGTCGCGGAGGGGCAGAGCACCCACTTCAACCAGCTGTTCAAGACGCTGGAGCTGCTCGGCCACGGGGAGCTGGCAAAGAGGAGCAGGCATCTCGCTTACGGGACGGTGCTACTTGAGGGGGAGAAGATGTCCTCAAGGAAGGGCATCACGGTCCTGTGGGACCAGCTGCTTGAAGAGGGGATAAAGCGGGCCAAAGAGGAGATAATCGGGCGCTGGCCCGACCTGAGCGAGAAGGAAAGGAATGAAAGGGCGGAACAGATAGCGGTCGGCGCAATCGTATATTACATCCTAAAATATTCACCGGAGAAGACGGTCAACTTCACCTGGAGCGAGGCAATGAGGTTCGAAGGGGACACCGGACCATACCTGCAATACACCCATGCAAGGGCCAAGAGCATACTCGCAAAGGAGAAGGCAAAATCGTTCGATGCCAAGCACCTCACGGATGAAAAGGAGAAAAACCTGCTGAGGATGCTTGCCCAGTGGCCTTCCGTGCTGAAAAAATCGGCAGCGGACCTCCAGCCTCATCAGGTCGCCGAATACCTCCACAGGCTTGCCGATTCATTCAACGAGTTCTACCAGACGGTAAGGGTGATACAGGCGGAAAAGAACGAGCAGAAGCAGGCGAGGCTGAAACTGGTCGAGGCGGTCTCCGAGGTCCTCAAGACGGCGATGACACTGCTGGCAGTTCCTTCACCTGACAAGATGTGAGCCCCGAGAGAACCTAGGTTCCCTTAAGGGTTTATTCCTCCTAAATTGGCTGCGGCCATAATGAGAAAATATTATTTCTTTTTTCCGGCGCGCAATATCCTGTAGACATCCTTGTCGACAAGGCACGGGCATTTGTCGCAGGTTTCGTTCCTGCACTTGTAGCCGACAATCTTTTCTTCCGATTTCACTATCTTGGGGTCTCTTGAATCCGGGAGCTCGGCCTCAAGGTCTTCAACCTCTGAAATGGAGTCTTCGTTCTCAGGCCTCCTTTCATACGTGAGCGTCATGGTGATGGACGCTTCGCGCACGGAAAGTATCGGAGAGGTCGTATCTTTAAAGTATTTTATCAGGGCCTTCTTGCCCAGATAAGCCGGCAACGCGCTGACAACCTCATTGTCGTCCCTTGAGTCGCCCGTCTTAAAACCGAAAACACACCTGCAGTCCTCGTATTCAGCCATATTGTTGCCTGAAATCAGTTGCATGGAAAAGGATTTAAACGGGCATCATCCGCTTGCAGAAAACACCGCTTCCGTCGGAAATGATTCCTTCCTATTTCCGCTTGTGCTTCGCCTTGAGCTTACCCATGAACGTATTTCCGGCATTCAGCTCATTCGATGCATCATCGAAATCGTTTATCATCATGATCACGAGCAGCTCAGCAGGGCCTGCAGCTTCTCGGCCGAGCTGAAAATGTTGTTGAGATTGACGCCCACGATGGGAATCTGGTAGCGCTTGCCGTGCATCGCCGTTTCCAGCTCCTCGATCAGGACCCCCTTGCCCGGAACGTTCCTTGTGCCGTTGGCGAGCTGATGGACCGCCCAGGTCGGGTTGAACTCGACCCCTAACACCCCAACTATCTGGTATTTTGATTTCATGTAACTCTCAATCTGCCTGACAATATCGTCGGCGTGCTTCTTGCAGGTGCCCCTGTAGGCCTTGGTGTCGAGCGCCTCCTTCCCTTTCGACTTGCGGTCAAGGCCGAAGCACTCGAGCTCGGGATCAGGAAGCTGTATTATGCCTATTCCGGATTCCCCCAGCAGTTCAAGCAGTTCCTTGACGGCACCCGGAGCGCGTTCGCAACCGGCGGCAGCCGCGTTCTGGTTCAGAAGCAAGTGCGAAACAAATATTACTTTTCTGCTCCTTTCCATGATCAAACCACTCAATAGGGGGGTCCGTTTTGCAAAACCCCAGAACCGCCCTGACATATACTGTGGCCAACACGTATTTAAAGTTTACTCGGATTGTGTAGTGAACAGAACAACCGTTCGGCAATGGTCGAAGCGATACGACGAGCTTTTATCCATTGTGACGGAACAACATAATCCGGATTGAAGCTGCCGAAAGAAGGAATGAAAAATGCCAAAGGAAACGGATGAAGAACTGCTGGACGACATGACAGCGGCGGAAATAGACTTCATACGCTACAGCGAGATTGTGGACTGCCTGAAGGACGTGAACGGACCGAGAGGTCCGCCGCTGAAGAACGCGAACGACATGTACACTTTCTTCATGCGATATGCGCGCGACCATACGGATGATCCTTACAACAAATTCTCATGGTATCCCGAAAGGGACGGGCCGAACGGATACGTGCGCCGCCTGGATGATTCCATAGAGAAGGCGGAAAAGAGCGTGTTCGAAATAAGCGGTGACGGGGACTTCGCAAAGAGCGATGAACGGATGGCGATGTACAAACGGAAAATAGCCGGCGAGGTCGTTTCGACGGTAAGGAAGGCGGAAGACGGCAGGGACGAAACCGTACAGACGGAAAAGAAAGGGATACAGATGCGCTTCATGCTCGATGTCGAGGAGGGCTGGCTTAAATCGCTTGACAACTTCGAGCGGTTGGTGGAAGCCGGCGCGGAGATAAGAAATTTCATACCCGGCACGCCCTATGGAAAGTCCCATTTCGGCGTAATCGACGATAAAATGTTCTTCAGCATAACCAGGCAGCAGACGCCGGAATCCACCATATCAAAGACCGTCGGGGAACCGCAGATGGAAAAAAGCATCAAGGAGAGCACCGGCGAGACCATACAGGAAATGAGATACGCCATGTTCACAACCGAGCATCCTGTCGTCGTGAAGACGGCGAAAGGCGTGCTCAAACGCTGGTGGGCAAACGCCGAAGAGTACGAGCCTGCCGTGAAAAGACTCGGAGGTTTTCACGAGGAGCATTCGGTAATCAACGGCGCCAACGGCAACGGAAAGCGATATTAAATTCTGAAAATCATTTCAGCTGCTTCCAGCAATTCTCGAAATTCTCGCGCAGGGCCGTAACAAGCGGCTGGCTATCGATGGTCATGAACTCGTAGCGGAACTCGGAATCGGTCCCGGGCTCGCCGGATGAGATTTCGGCCCCCTTCACCAACGGTATCTTGCTTATCACTATCGCCATGCAGCTGTCGGCGACATGCGCGCGGAGGTCGCCTGCATAGCCCGAGCGGACGGACAGGCCGAGCTGCTTCGCCTTCCGTATGTTCTCGGCTATCTTTTTGTTGCCTGTCGGGTCCTTCAAAATGACACGGACATGGATGCCCTTGCGGACCATGCTGCGAAGGACATCAGAGGACTCCCATATCCAGGACATGTCACCGGCGAAAATCGCGACGTCCTTCCTTGCGCACTTTTTTATCTCGTCAAGGAGCTTGCTGACGTTCGCCCTTTTCTGGGTCGACCAGATGTTCGAGCTGTCATCACCGACCACGAGCTCCGGCTCTATGTGCGAAAGGACCTCGGCGGCATCCTTCACGCGCGCCTTCATGGTCTCGAGCTGGGCGGTCAGATGCTTGTTTCTGGTCTCGGTGTAACGCTCAAGGGCGGTTGCAGCCGGGACGGCCTTGAACACCTTCGGCCTGGTCTTGCTGACCAGAACAAATCCTTTCCGCTGGAGCTCGGTTATGGTATCATAAACACGCGGAAGCGGGATGTGAGCCATCTCGCTTATCTTCTCGGCAGTAAGGGTGCCGTAACGCAAAAGAGACACGAACGCCTTCGCCTCGTACTCCGTGAGGCCTATCGACTTGAGCACCGCTTCCGGCTGTTCCATTTCCCCCATTAACCCACCATCAGTTTAATTCGCTGCGGCGTAATAGCTCCATAAAAGGTTATAAAGCTATTGGACTGGCGCAAGGCATTTCACGACCGGTCATTTAAGAGCCGGAAAACAAAGCTGCTCATGCCGAAGTTCAGGTTCATTCCCGAGATAGCGATAGCTGATGTAGCCTTCGAAGCGGAAGGTAAGGACATCAATGAGCTGTTTGTGAACTGCGCCCTTGCAACCGAGGAATCCATGGTCAACACAAAGAAGGTGAAGCCGAAGGTCAGCAAGACCATAAAGCTGGAAGCGGATGCGCTGGACAGACTGATGATTGACTGGCTGAACGAGGTGATTTACTACAAGGACGCGGAGGGGCTGCTGTTTTGTGAATTCATCGTCAAGGTATTGCAAAAGGGAAAGAACTGGACGCTTGAAGCCACGGCAAAGGGCGAAAAGAGGGACCCGAAGAAGCACGAGCTCAGGGCGGATGTGAAGGCGGCGACTTGGCACCTTTTTGAACTGAAGCAGGAAAAGGGCAAGTGGAAAGCGAGGATTGTAGAGGATATCTGATTACAACGCTTAGCTGCGTATTCCGCGGATTGTCCCTGTCGTGAACACATTGTTGCCCTGGTCGACGTAATCTATCCGCACCGACACGCTGTACGGGTCCCCTGCGTTGCCGTTATTTCCCCGGCCGACATACCATGCGCTGTAATCGGGTTCCAGAGTTGGCGCGTTGATGTTGCTCAATAACGTTCCGTTCAGGGATACCAAGGCAATAGTTATAGCGTAATTGAAATGGGAATTCAGCAGGAGCATCCTGAAAGTGCCGTTATGCGAGTAATCTGCATCGATCACGTCTATGCTGCCGAAATCGGATATCATCTTCGGCGTGCATGCCTGCGATTCCTGCGGTTTTGTATTATTCAGACCGCACGAAGCGGCATCAACACACGTACGCGTCTGCATCGCATTGGCGCCGCAAACCGACCACGCGCTGCACTGCCATACCGGGGCGCACGTGCATGCATCGCTTTCGGATGGCTTGCCTACGGTCGTCCCGCAGTGGTTCGAATCGCTGCACGTCCTTGTCTGGGTTCCCCCGACGCACAGGGACCACGCACCGCAATACCAGTTCGGCGTACAATGGGTCACCTGCGCACAGCCGTTGGTTTCCTCCGGCCTGCCCGTGTTCGTACCGCAGGAGTTCTCATCAACGCACGTCCTGGTCTGGACTCCGGAGACCGAGCATGCGCTCCATGCGCCGCACTGCCAGTCCGGCGTGCATACAGCTGGTGTCGGTTCGGGTTCAATCGGCCTTACAATAAACTGCATGACGAATACCAACGCAAGCGCGATGAGCATCAGGGACAATATCAGGATGACGGCGTTTTTGCTTCCGAATTTCAGCACAACTGAAATGGTGATTATCGCTTAATAAAGAAAAATTTCGGCTTTGCTATCTGATTGCAGGCGCTTAGCTGCGCTCTCCGGAAACCGTTCCGGTAACTGAAAACCCGTTACTGCCGCTATCCAAGTATGTCATCGTTACAGCGAGGGTATATGGATCTCCAACGTGGCCATTCACTCCCATGGTATTTGTGCCTGTCAGCCATACCCTTTCCAGAGGGAATAAGTTCATGGGCACGTTCATGGATGGTATTTGTAAACCGTTGACGCTTACAGACGTAATGCTGATGGTATCGCCAACCCTGTCCTCCACCCACAATTTTAACGTACCATTTGCAGCGTAATCGACATCCAGCACACCTATGTTCGTGAAGCCGCTGATTGTCTTGGGAGTGCAGGTCTGTGATTCCTGCGGTTTGCTTGTCGTTGTCCCGCAAGAATTCGTGTCAATGCATGTTCGCATCCGCGTTCCGCCGGCACCGCACGCGGACCATGCATCGCATTGCCAGTTAGGAGTACATGTACATGGTTGTGTTTCCAAAGGCCTGTCGCTAAACAGATTGCATCTGTTTGCATCCGTGCATACCCTGCTCTGATTTCCCGAATTACTGCAATTGGTCCATGCACTGCACTGCCAGTCAGGCACGCAGGGTGGCGTGCAGAACTGGGTTTCAACAGGCTTGTTATAATTCACGCTGCAGGAATTCGCATCTATGCATGTCCTTGTCTGCGTTCCTGAAGCGGAGCATGCATTCCACGCCCCGCACTGCCAATCAGGCGTGCATACTGGGGGCATCAGAGGCCCACTTGGCTTAATCAGGGATTGCACAATATACAACGATGCAAGCGCAACGATTATTACAGCCAGAACCAAGATAATGACGTTTTTCTTTTCGGATTTAGGCACACCTATTTTCTTTTCTGACTTAGGCACACCAAAAATGACTATTACCGCTTAATAAAGATGAATTTTGGCTTTGCTGCTTGATTTATTAGCGGCGCAAACGATTAGCTGGCATGGAGCAGGAACCTGAAAAGCAGACAGGCAGTCTGCCGAAGGAAATCAAGAAAATCAGCGAGGTCGTCTGGGAACTGCCCACCAGCTACAAGAAAGGCATGCGCGTGCCGGCAAGAATATATGCGACCAAGAAGCTGCTCGATGCGATGGACGCGGGAGTGTTCGAGCAGGTCACCAACGTCGCGACCCTGCCGGGAATCGTCAAGCATGCGTTCTGTATGCCGGATGGGCACTGGGGTATGGGTCAAGTCGCGGCTTGATTCACTCAAATATGGGTTCCCAATCGGCGGCGTGGCTGCATTCGACCCGAAGGTCGGCGTGATCAGCCCGGGCGGCATCGGGTTCGACATCAACTGCGGCATGAGGTTCGTCACTACCAACCTTACTGTCAAGGACGTCAAACCCAAGCTGAAAGAACTGGTGGATATCCTGTTCAGGACGGTTCCCGCGGGCGTGGGCGGGGAAGGGTTTGTAAAATTAAGCCGCAGCCAATTCGACGAAATAATGGTCCAAGGGGCCAATTGGGTCATCGAGCACGGCTACGGTTGGAAAGAGGACACGGAAAGAATAGAGGAGTACGGCTGCATCAAAGGTGCTGATCCGTCAAAGGTCAGCGACAAGGCAAGGACCAGAGGCATCACGCAGATGGGGACGCTCGGCTCAGGGAACCATTACCTGGAAATCCAGACTGCCGAGAAAATTTTCCTTCCCGAAGTCGCAGAGGCATTCGGCGTGAACGAACAGGGGCAGATAGGGGTGATGGTGCACTGCGGCTCGAGGGGGTTCGGCCACCAAATCGGAACGGATTATCTCAGGATATTCGACATGGCAATGAAGAAGTACAACATCACGGTGCCTGACAGGGAGCTTGCCTGTGCGCCTTTTGCGAGCCAGGAAGGACAGGATTATTATCACGCGATGGCCTGCGCGGCAAACATGGCTTTTGCCAACAGGCAGGTGATTTTGCACAGGATACGCGAGGCTTTTGCAAAGGTGTTCAGGAAATCCCCCGAAGACATGGAAATGCACCTGGTGTACGATGTCGCGCACAACGTGGCCAAGGTGGAGAAACACCTGGTCGACGGTCATGAAAAGGAACTGGTGATGCACCGGAAGGGGAGCACGCGCTGCTTCGGTCCGGGTAGGCCGGAGATTCCTGAAGCTTACCGCAAGGTCGGCCAGCCGGTGATTGTGGGCGGCAGCATGGAAACGGGCAGCTTTTTGTGCGTGGGCACGGACAAGGCTCTGACAGAAACATGGGGAAGCACCATGCACGGCGCGGGCAGAACCATGAGCAGGACTTCAGCGAGGAACCAGGGCTCGGGCTTGGCGTTGCAGAAGAAGATGGCCAAGGAAGGGATACTGGTGGAAGCCACGAGCATGAGCGGGCTTGCAGAGGAAGCGGGCTTTGCCTACAAGGACCTGAACGAAGTGGTCGAGACCATGGAAATCGCGGGCGTGAGCAGGAAGGTCGTTCTGCTGAGGCCTTTGGGTAATATTAAAGGCACCGCCCGGGCCTCATACAGCCTTTTAGCTTTCCCCATACTTGTCATGGTCTTGGCCTTGATTTCGTCCCTTATCTGAACGATAAGCGGTTCGACCTGTTTCCACCTCGTGATGTTCTTGCCGATTATTTCGAGAATCAATTCCTTTTTGGCCGTTTTCTCGGGATGCCTCAACGGCAGCAATTCGAGCATCCGACGGACATCGGCCTTCCTGAAGATTTCTAAGGCGAAATAATCCTTGCTGTATCTTATACTGACCCCATGAGTGTCTCTGCCGTCCCCGCGCCTGAAAATCCTGTATAGAATTGGATTAAAGCCCTGTTCCCTTAGTTGCCGTTTTATCCTACCAAGCAAGGTTTTATTTTCGGTGCCTATCCGCATACAACACTGCAAATTTTCCCTGATTTTCTTGACCAGAAGCGACCCTTCCGCATCGAAGTAGCCGGCCAGGAACGACAGGAAAACATTCCGTTCGGATTCGACCAACTCTGAAATCAATCGTTTCCTGTTTTCCAGCAAGAGGAAGTCGAAGCTGTTGTCGAGGTCTGCGGATGTCGTCCACATGTAATTTCCAAAAGTTCTGTTCTTCGCAGGATATGTCCTTACCTTCGCATATCCTTTGAACAGGCTCTCGAAGACATCCAGGAATCCTTCATGAGTCGTGTTGGTTATGGCCCGAATGGTATGCTTCGATCTTCTGAAGGCTGTCACATCACCCTCCACGAAACCAACCATGTAAGCCTTTTCTTCATCCTTTCCATCAAAACTTTGCCGTTCATGTTTCCTGTTTGTCAGCAGGATAGCCTCATCGTTTCCACGCACCCGAAAGCCGTTTTCTTCCAGCACCTTATGCAACGTGCCTTTGGAAGAACCAAATTTCTTGGCCAGCTTTTTCAACGATATTTTCTCCGTGTCATAAAGTCTCAGAATTTCCGTCACAGGCAGGTGTTTCCTGTGAGACAACGAATGTGCCTGACTGAGATTCCTTATCGGTATGTCAAGTTTGATGAACCGTTTTCTTACGGCCGACCACGATATATCGTCTCCGAGCTTAACACTCAATATCGCCGCCACTTCTTTGAACGTCTTACCGGACGAATAGAGACTCTCGGCTTCCTTCAGGAGTTCGCTGTTCAGCTTCATGGTCGTCTATTATATCCCGTTAGGCACTATAAATTGATATATATTCTCGAGCACACTAATCATGCAGAATACATCCAAAAATATTATTATACCTTCCAGCGAGCGCATTTCTCAACCTGAACGTGTCGCCCTGCGCCGCATAGGCCATCCAGCCCTCAAGGCTTTTCGCAGCCTGTTCTGCCGAAATCTCACCGGATTCGTACTGCAGTCTGAGTGCCGTCATCCTTTTTTCGAGCTTCAGCAGGTTCCTCCTTTTTGGAATCCTGTAGTGGTAGAACACCCTGAAGCCGAGCAACGATATCCCCTTATGCAAAGGGTAGACCTGCGATTTTTCCTCATGCAACTCTAGCTTTAACCGTTGTTTGAGGAACCCGTTTATCCCGCTCCTGAACTGCATCAGCGCGGCCTCAGACCTGTCCAGAATCACGAAGTCATCTACATACCGGAGATAGAACCTTGCCTTAAGCACGTGCTTCACGAAATGGTCCAGCTCATTCAGGTAGACGTTCGCGAAGAACTGGCTCGTCTGATTGCCTATCGGCATCCCCTTCGGCAGGGCAGGGTCGTTGTTCGACAGGATTTTCCGTACCAGCCAGAGCACGCTTTCGTCCCTTATTTTTCTCCGTATGATGCCAATCAGGACATCGTGGTCGACGCTCGGGAAATAGTGCCTTATGTCGGCCTTCAGTGCATAGCCGACCACCATGTTGTTGTCCTTCGCGCCGTGCACCAAACGGCCGTTCCCGGAAACCTTTCGCTTGAAGCAATCAAACCTGTCCAATGCTGCCAGGCCGCCCTTTCCCTTCCTGTTGGCGTAGCTGTCGTGGATGAACGTTTTGTCGAAAATCGGTTCGAGCACGTTGCATAACGCATGATGGACAACACGGTCCCTGAAATGCGAGGCATGAATTACCCGTGTCTTGGGGTCGCGGATGATGAACCGTTTCAACGGGCGCGGCGAATACGTACGATTTTCAAGCTCAGTTTTCAAATCTGCCAATTCGCCATCAAGATTAGCTTCGAATCTTTTGACATACCATTTCTTCGACTTGCCCTTCCTCGCCTTTCTGAATGCCAGCAAAAGGTTCTCTGGCGAGCAGACCTTTCCGTAAAGGTTGTCAAATGTTTTCAAAAATATCCCCTATCGGCGGCCCGTGCTATTGGCGCAGACCCCGTTGTCATTCAGGCTTCCCGCCAAAAGGCAATGAGGAAGTTTCCTGTTCGAGGGCCTGTTCGCATTTATGCCGGCGGAACGTTTCCTTCCAACCGTTCGCATTGAAGCACCCTTGACGGCCCGAAGGCTCTCGTCCGTGTTCCAATCCGACCTGACGGAAGGGTTTCGGTAGCCTCTCCACCGACATGACACCGCGGCTTCAATCTTCGGGAACCTACCAACTGAAACCGCTGAATTTAATGGCACAAGCATTCGGACGGCATGAAATGCCATCGCACCATCTTGCGCTCTATGGAAAGGCGTATAGCGCGGGCCTTTGCCGGGAGAATGAAATACCCGCCCCCCGATTGGGAAGGAAAGAACTCTGTCATGCAAAAATTGAGGGACGAAACGATTTATGCGCCTATTTTGAGGTCTTAACCGCTTTTTTTGCGGCGCAGACCCCGAGGTCATGCCTGAGCGAGGGCCCGCCCGCATCCGCATCGAAGCACCCCCCGTCGGAGTGCCAAGTCGACCTGACGGAAGCCACTTCAACCGGGATTAAGGCTTCTGTTTCGATTTCTACTATATCCAGTTTGTTGTCTTTCATCCTGTAAGAAGCCGCTTTCTGTTTGGCCAGCTTTTGGATGACCTCAAGATTATGATTCCAGTAATCGTCCATCGTTGCCTTGTATTCCTTGTCGGAATTCATCAGTTCAGCCGACTCCTGTGCCTTGAAGTGTCTTACTCCAAAGTCCAGCTTGAACTCCTCGGGTATTCTCTGATAGACCAGTTCCTGGATTATCCTGTCCGCATTGGCGATGAACCCTTTGCGTTTATAGTCCCTGAACTTTCCTGCGTCCCCTTTGGCCATCAGGAGCGCATAGCCTTTCTTTTCAAGGTCCTTTTCCAGCCTCTTTCCGTCAATTATGGCCAATATTTCATCGACCTCTCCCAACCTTTCTTTTACAGAAAAATCATCATCAAATATTACAGAGCCATTGTAAGCGGCCAGCTTCGAATCATACGCGCCTGCTGCACGCAGATAATCGAGAACACAGCCTTCAACAGTTACAGGCACGGCTTTTCCCGTGAACCTGAATTCCCCGTCGATAATCCTCACTTCAGGCTCGGGCATCACGACCGTTGTTATTTTGCTCATGATAATCATTCTTCAGAAGTGCTTCTTCACGACTTCGAGGTCTTTCATCAAAGCGTCATATTTCTTTGACTTTTCCAGAAGCTCCCGGTATTCGCTCTCCGCGACCTCGCACATCTTCGGAAGCTCGGCCTTCTCGTCCGTTTTAAGGAGGGCGCAGACCCCGTCGTCAGCCCAGTGCGAGGGCCTGCCCGCAGTCGCATTGAAGCACCCCTCGCCCGTGGTCCAAGCCGACCTGACGGAAGCTTCACCGTTTTCAAACGAGATGCTTCCCCTCCAGACCTTCTTTTTCGGTTTCTTGAACAGCCCGGCATTCACGAGTGTATCAAAGACGTCCGATTTGCTTATCCCGGCCCTTGTTCTTTTGCCGTCATATTTGAGTTCACCGTTCACTTCCTTCACGACGGGGTCGGCTATTATCTCGCCCTTCTCAAGGGCGACTTCCCTGTTGTGCAACCAATAATCAATATTCATTTTCTTGAACGACTTGTCCTCGTGCACCAAATCGTAAGAAACCTGCAACGGCAGGAGCGTGTAGCGCTCGCCGACCTTCTTTGATACTTCCTGACCGAGAAGCGTCATCTGCCTGTGGTCGAGGTTCGCCACGAGGCCATTGCCTTTGTAGTCGTTGTGCCCTTCGGCAGGACTTCCCTTCCATTTCGGGAAATACACCGTTTCCTTGCCCGTGGGCGGCACTATCTTTCCCGCTATCTCATGGACGATTTCGGCCTGTGTTACCATGAGGACAATACCACCGCAAAGGATTTAAGCGGAAGACTGAACGTAAACGGCTTGAACTACTCAATCGCCGCATTCGTCCAAAGCCGCTTTCCTAAAATCCAACGATTTAGGAGGGTCCTTCAGAAACTGTTGATATTCGCTCTCCGCAATCTTGCGCACCTTCGGCTTCTCAACGGCCTTGCCCGTTTTCACGAAGGCGACAACCCCGCGGTCAGGCCCGGAGGAGGGCCAAGACGCACCCACAGCGAAGCACCCAAAACGGTTTCCCGACTTGACGGAAGAAATGCCGTCATTCTCGTAAATGATGCCCCAATCACAGACGTTGTGATTGAGCTGCTTGAACAGTTTTGCGCTGGCAAGCGTCTTTATCACGGACTCTGCGTCAATGTTCGCCTTTACGCTCCTGCAACCATCATTGAGCCTGAGCTCGCCGTCGACTTCGCTGACAATCGGGACGGAAATAACATCCCCGTTTCTCCGTATGACTTCCCTGTTGATTATCTTATAATCGGCCATCATTTTCTTGAAACTTCTGTCATTATGCACCAAATCATAACTCGTCTGAAACGGAAGTTCGGCATAACGCTCGCCCACTTTCTCGGATATCATCTGACCCAAGAACACGGACTGCCACTTATCGAGAGTCGCAACAAAACCCTTACCGTAACGATCGTTGCGTCCTTCTATCGGACTTCCCTTCCACTTCGGAAAATACGCCGTTTCCTTGCCGGTAGGCATCCTAATCTTGTCCAAAATTTCATAGACGATTTCAGCTTCACCCATTATAACTAACTAGTGGTGATAGTATTTAAGGTTTCTTTTTGGGCTGGTTTATAAACCTCGGAGCAGAAAGTGGCACATGCCAATCTCGGGAGCACCGTACACGCGGCAATGGGAGCACCACAAGGGGCGGGGACACGAATCCTCGGTCACATGCGGCTACTGCGGAAGGCTTGTGCCTCGGTACAAGACGTTCACCAAGTTCAGGGGCTTCAGAATCACCGATCCCACGATACTTCAGGCGGTGGACAGGCAGTTCATCCACACCTTCAGCCAGAAGATATACGTCTGCCCGAGCTGCGCGCGGTCCCACAAGATAGTGCAGAGAGGCAAAACGAAGCAGAAAAGCCACATGTTCAGATAGGATTAAAAAGAACGGTTTCTATATACTGGAGCAGATAGATATGAAAGTCATCGAAATACAACCGACGACCATGGCGGAGGCCAAGGAGATAGTGCTCGCGAAGGAGAAGGACAAGGAGCTGGGCTACGAGCAGAAGCTCGCGGCGGAGCACCTGAAGAAGTTCACCAAGCTGAAGCGCGAGGATGCCAAGAAGTTCATGAACGAGCTGACTTCCGTGCTGAAGGCCTCGCCCGAGACGCTGGTGACCATAGCGAACGTCCTCCCGCAAACCACCGATGAGGTACGGCTGATTTTTGCCAGAGAGAAGTTCAGCGTGAAGGAAGACGAGATTTCCAAGATACTGGAGATAGTCAAGAAGTTTGTTTGAGGGTTTTCTGTGGAAAGAGACGAATGGGCCGTAGTTCTAGACTTCCTACCTAAGGGAAAAGCATCCGGCAAGCCTGAGCCATTGGCACAAGTGCTCGGTACCTTCCGATTCGGCCTGCTGGAAGTGGTGGTAAGGGAAGGGGTCATACTCAAGCCGGGCGAGAGGCTGTACATCGGGGAACAGGAAAGGAAGGAAGTGGACCACATCAAGCGGAGGATAGCCTCCAACGAGCTGACCTCCTTTGCCCGCAATGACCTGCCGTTCGCGGTGGAAAAGATAGTCAGGGCGGAAGAGGCGAGGTTCGTGGACTTCTTCAACAAGGCCACTTCCATCTCCGTCAGGACCCATCAGCTCGAGCTGCTTCCGGGAGTCGGAAAGAAGCACATGTGGGACATAATCAACGAGAGGAAGAAGGGGCCGTTCAAGAGCTGGGACGACATCAAGAGCAGGATAAGCCTGCTGCCGGATCCTGCCAAGCTCATAGTCCAGAGGATTCTCAAGGAGATAGACAACGACGACGAACGGTTCAGGATATTCGTGGTCGGGCCGCCGAGGCCCGAGGACAGATGGGGCAGACGCTAGTGATTTTGTGCCAAGAAAGCTCGGCCAGCATTTCCTGAAGTATCCGGAGATAGCGGAGCGGATGGCTGCGCTGGCCATAGTCGATGATTGTGATATCGTTCTTGAGATTGGACCGGGCCATGGAGAGCTGACCCAGGTTCTTGCCTCCAAGGCCAAAAAAGTGATTGCGATAGAGAAGGACAAGATGCTTGCCGAGGCACTGGAAGGCAAATTGAGCAATGTCGAGGTGATTGCCGGGGATGCGGTAAAGCTCGAATGGCCGCACTTTGACAAGCTTGTGGCGAACCTGCCATACGAAATAAGCAGCCCGGTGATGGAGAAATTGTTCGAGAGGAAGCACTGGAAGGTCGCTGTGCTGATGCTGCAGAAGGAGTTTGCGAAAAGGCTGACTGCGAAGGAAGGGAGCGAGGAGTGGAGCAGGCTCGGGATGGCTGCCAGTTATTACGTTGACGCGAAGCTGATTGCGAAGGTCGGGCGGGGGGCGTTCAGGCCCATGCCCAAGGTCGAGAGCGCGATAGTGCTGATGAAGCCCAGGGAGCACCCGTTCAAGACGGACAGCCTGTTCTGGCTGGTGACAGGGAAGCTGTGGCAGCACCGGAAGAAGCAAGTCAGAGCTGCATTGAAGCACCTCGGCAGGTACGACGGCTGCGGCGTCGGGATAGATTTTGTGCCTCACGGGATTGCGGAGAAGAGGGTGGAAAGATGCTCACTTGAGGACTTCAGGCTGATTGTTGACACGCTGAGGGAACACCTGGGGAGCGGTTGAATGGACCTGACCAACGAGAGCTATGTTATTCTGATACACACCAAAACGGCCACCGAGCGGTACTACCGGGACAGACAGGGTTGGGTGAAGGTAAGCACCAGAGACAGAAAGTTCCGGGCGACCGCGGAGCAGGTCCTGAACCACCTGCTGCCCGCGCTGGCCGGACTCAAACCGAACGTGACGGTCGAGGTGAAACACCGCGAGGCAAGGGGCACAAGCCCGAGGGCAATCGGAAGCGGTTGACTGCAATTGTCGACAACGGTTTCGTCAATCTGCGTTTTTAACAGACGCGAAAAAGGCTTTTAAATGGGCGAATGGAATCTAGCGCAAGGTGAACCAATGAAATACGACCTATACTTCGTCGTGAAGCTGTTGACCATAATCGGTGCCATACTCTGGCTACCGTTGGCCTTCGGCTACAATGTGATAGGGACCTTATTCAGCGCCATACCGGTGCTCGTCCAAGCGATATATGTTATCATCGGATTGTGCGGTCTCTACAAGCTGTACCTGCTCTTTACAAAGAAGTAGGTGCGGAATTTCCTTTTTATTCTTTTGTCATTCAGGTGCAGACGGGGGAATGGCGTACAAGGTTGACAGTTCCGCAGGCTTCTTTCCGGTGAGCTGGCCGACTATCTCAACGTAAGCGTCGTATTGGGCATCCACCTTTTCCTTCGGCCTCCGCTTCGGATCGTAGCTGCCGTTCTCTATCTTCACCACCGGAGCGCCGAAGCCGAGCTTTCGTGCAAGCAGAGGCATCGCGACGTCGAAGCCCCAGCGCCTGTTGTAATTCCTTATCATCGGCTGGTCAAGCAGGGTTGCCATGGCCTTCCGGCTGTAAAGCTGGCTGCCAGCGGAAGGGGGATCGAACTCGGTCAGGCCGAATTCCTCCTTCAGTATCCTGAGCATGTCCTCCCTGCGGTCGACCTCATGGGAATTCTCCGCCCTGCTTATCTCCCTCCACCTGATTCCTGCAACCGCATCGGCGCCGTTCACTACGAACGGCATTAACCTCTCAAACACGGTCTGCTGGTTGAAATCCGCATCGAGATCGGTCTTCAGGAAATAGTCCGGGTTGAACTGTGAAAGTATCCTGATGTACGCATCGTGGACGGTCCTTGCGATGCCCAGGTTCTTTTCGTTCCGGTAGGGAATCGCGGGCAGTTCGTAATCGGCACAACAACGCACCATCACATCGTAGGTGCCGTCGGTACTTCCGTCATCTATCGGGAACAGCTTGAATGAATTATCATAAAGCCTACGAAACTCATCTATCCCGTCCTTTATGTTTGCAAAGGGTTTCTTCAACCCGTCCGCCTCGTTGAAAGCGGGAAGCACGACGGCAACGGTCTTCGGCATGCACGTAAATGACCCGCAGACCCTTTAAATATAACTACTTGTTAGGAATATCTTTATATATCACTTCGACATATATGTTGTTACAACTGTTTTGGTGCATACATGACGAACATGAAACTTCCGTTAACGAAACCCGTGTTTGAACCGTTCTTCGGCCTTGTGAGACCGAAGCAGCCGCTGTTCAACATAGGCGGCACCGATTACAGGCAGATAACGCCGAAGAGGCCGATGGTCATACGGAAGGGATACAGCGTGAAGAGCTGCTTCTACTACCGCGGGACAAAGACCTGCATGGGCGTGCAATGCTACTGGCCGAAGGTAGGAACATGCTCATTATACGACAGGCTGTATGCAAACACGAAGGGCGGAAGGATTGCGGCGATAAAGACCGACAGAATAAAGTTAATCAGGGCGAAACGTGCCAGGATGAAGGGCAGGCCCGCGAAGCCGTGGGGGAAGTCCTGATGCCGGTGCTCCGCCCGACCCCAAGAAGGCCGGAGCCGCGCTGCCCGACATTCATGCCGATGATAATCAGGGCCGGGGAATACAACAAGCTGGATTTCAAGAGACCCGCGGTGTTGAGGAAGGGAAACGACGTGATAACATGCTATCTCTGGGAAGGGACCAAGCAGTGCCTGAAGGATGCGTGCTTCTGGCCGAGGTCAGGGAAGTGCAGCATTTTCAGCAAGATAGTCAAGAACGGCAAGAAGAACTGATTATAACAATAATTTCTTCAGTTCCTCGTAGCCTGCATCCGTCTTTATCGCCGTGCAATCGAAATGGGTGCGGACAGCCAGCCTTCCGCTTTCATGCAACCTGAGCATCACATCTTCCGTGCCCTTTGCGGGCACCTTGAGCTTCGAAGCCAGAACGTGCAGGTCCCAGTAGAAGGGAGGGGCATCAGCCTCTTCCATAATCTGGGAAAGCATCTTCGCCTCTGCCGGTTTTTGTTTGAAGTCCCTGCCTTTGATATCATCGAGGACTTCATTGACGAATACCTTGTCCTGTATCGGACCCAGATAGATGGGGCCGGCGAACTGCCAGTTTTCAATGGGTTGTGAACCTGTGCGATATTCGCCTGTCTTTGGATTGTAACTCACGAATTTGAACTTCTTCAGCAGACCTTCTATCTCGCCTGCATGCCCGATCCTTCCGTAGCAACGGAAATAATGGCGCGTGGAATGGGAAAGCACCGGAACAAAAGCCCTGTCCCGGCGGGCGAACGTGAGGATTATGAACGAAACGAGGGTCCTCAGTCCCAATTCGGAATAGAACGGCGCGCCCTTGAAGGTGACGATGCCGTACTTGCGGAAACAGGCGGCCGGGGCGGAGCCGCTCAGCGGGGCGGTGTCGGTGGCAGTGACGGCCACGAAGCCCTTGTGCCAGACGCTGCGTGCAGCACCATCCAGGAAAAGATTGGGGGAACCGAACGGGTCGATGTCGATGAAATCGAACAGACGGTCATGGAACAGCCTGTTCGCATCAACACAGGACGTCCTGCATCTTTTCTGAAGTTTGTTGAGCGTGATGTTCTTTTTGATTACTTTGACCGCGAACGGGTTCTTGTCGTTCAGCACTACCTCCTTCAGTCCTTCGACTTCGGCTGCATAGCGGAGGCCGCGCATCCCGGCGGCTGCCAATGCGTCACAGACCGTGAGCTTCTGCCTGCTGATTCTCTGCCAGGTCTGAAGGACGGAAATCGAGATGTCGCGCTGGAACTCGGCCGCGGGATTGTAGAACGCGCCCTTGCCGAGCGCAGGGGAGGCCCAGACTTCGACCTTCCCTTCCCGGACTTTCTCAACACTCATATGCCCACCAGAATCTTCCTGGCACCCTTCCTCTCAATTCTGGATTCCATGACATGCGAGAGGAAGCTCAGCAACCAGCAGGCAAGTGCAAGATAAGCGAACAAAAAATCGGAACTGCCTATCGCCATTACCGTGAAAACCGCTATGCCGTAGAAACCTATATGTTCCAGCAGACCGAACAACCTGACCGCTTGCATATTACGATTGACGTAGGGACACCTTATAACTATAAAAGGATGTGCACGCGTCAGTTGCGCATGCCCGTGGACTTCCTGAAAGTTCTGGCGGAGAAGAAGAACTTCGTCTGGCCGGAGCTGCAGAGCTATCTGCCGAAAGACGGCTGCCTGCACAGCAGGATGATCAGGGACTATCCGGAAAGGGGAGGAAAATACGTGCGTTCGGGCCTGGTGATGCTCGCCTGCGAGGCGTTCGGCGGGGACCCGAAGAAGGCGATAAAGACGGCGGCGGCGATGGAAGCCAGCCAGAACTGGATACTGATTCATGACGACATAGAGGATGATTCCGACGACAGGAGAGGGAAGCCAACGCTGCACAAGATGTACGGAAGCGAGCTGGCAATCAATGCGGGCGATGCCCTTCATGTGCTCCAATGGAAGATGCTGGCCGACAACCGCCAGGTGCTCGGGGACGCGATGATGTGCAAAGTGCTCAATGAATTTTACAGCATCCTGGAAAGGACCACGCTGGGCCAGACCATCGAGATGGAATGGATAAAGAGCAACAACTTCAATTTCACCGAAAAGGACTACTACGTCATAAGCGATTCCAAGACAGGACTTTATACGATAACCGGGCCGATGAGGCTGGGCGCGATAATCGCGGGGGCCCAGGAACATGAAATGGTCGCATTGGGAAAGTTCGGCATCCCGTTCGGGCGGGCGTTCCAGATACAGGACGACGTATTGAATCTGACAGCCGAACAGGCGAAGTACGGGAAGGAAATCGGCGGAGACATCCTTGAGGGAAAGAGGACGCTGATGGTGGCACATCTTCTTGCCAACACCGACGGGCATGAAAAGCAAAAGGTGATTGAGATTTTCTCGAAGCCGCGCCAGCAGAAGACGCAGGAAGAGACGAAATGGGTGCTGGACATGATGAGAAGGAAAGGTAGCATAGATTTCGGGAAGCGGAAGAGCCTGGAATTCGCAAGGGAAGCGGAACAAATCTTTGACAGGGAGATGGGGTTCCTGAAGGACAGCCCTGCAAAGGAAGCGCTAAGGGCGGGAATAGAATTCGTGGTCAAACGCGACCTTTAGCCGCCTTTTAAGCGTGATTTTTTTAATACGGCAATCGGTGAATAAGGCAATTGTCGCGGTCTGCGTTATGTATGGAAAGGACGTGGATGTTGTGATGCCGAACCGGTCGATTCCGAATATGATTGGACGAAGTATTGCTTTCACGGACTGCACCGACATGTACATGGACGAGGTGAGGCCGCTGGCGGAAAGGTTCGGTCTTTACGGGGCGTACATGGAATCCAAGTCCAATCTTGACGGAAAGAAACTGAAGAAATACTCGATGCTTCTGCAAGGGCACAGCCTCGGCGAGGTGGAAGGCATGATGACCGCCGAACCGTTCGAGGGCGCCAGGGGCGTCATACACGCCCTGAAGAACTCGGGCTACGAGGTGCATGTGATAAGCGACAACCCGCTGCTTACCCTCCCCGGGGCGTCCAAGAAGCTGTACCAGCTCGGTATAGGATACATCCATCCGACCATCAAGCTGGACGTCAGGAACGGCTGTTTCACCGGCTATCTGGACAGCTACAGGCCGAAGGAGGAGATAGTGATGGAAGTGGTGAGAAAGATGCAGCCCGACCGCATTATCGGGATAGGGCACGCGAACAACGACAGGGACATGCTGGAAATCGTGAAGGATCTTGAGGGGACCACGATAGCCATCGGGAAAGAACTCGAAGCCGACCACAACGTGAATGATCTGGACGAGCTCGCCCGCCTGATTCCGATGCTCCCATGAACTTTTAAACACCGCAAAGCATCTGCAGCGTATGCTCAACCAAAGGGTGATGGTCACCGCGGTGATACGGAAAGGCGACAGGTATCTTGTTCTCAAGCGGAGCAGATGGAATGAGGCATACTCCGGTCAGTGGCAGTTTCCGGAGGGCGGGGTGAAGTTCGGGGAGAGCCCGGAAAAGGCGCTGGCAAGGGAACTGAAGGAAGAAACGGGACTCGTGCTGAAGGGAGCAAAGCTCATTGGAATCTCATCGGGCAACATCCGCTACTTCAACAAAAGGGTCTGGCATTTCATCAGGATACTTTACGAGTGCGAAGCGGAAGGAAACATCAACCTGTCAAGGGCGCACGAGAAGCACGAATGGGTGGGCAGGGACAAGCTGAGGGAGCTCAGGTGGCTGCGCGGGTTCAAGTTCATCGACGTGAAGAATTTCCTTTAGTACCTATCGCGGCCCTGAGGGTCCTGAAACCCGCCTTCTCTATCGCTTCCGAGACCTCTTCCTGCAGCACGGGCGTCAGGGCGACGATGCAGCCACCGCCGCCTCCGCCGGTCATCTTGGCCCCATAGGCGCCGGCATCCTTCGCTATCTTCACCAGACGGTCGAGCTCCGGGGAGGAAACGCCGAGTTCCTGCAGCAGCTTATGATTATCGTCCATGGCCCAGCCGAAATTGATGAGATCGCCGCGCCGAAGGTCGGACAATGCAAGCATCTCGAAATCTTCCGCACGCTTGAACAGCGGGAGATACTTTCCGGGCTCGTCGACCTTTCTTCTTGCGACACCCTCGACCATCGCCTTCGTCTCGGCCACTATCCCCGTGTCGGCTATGACCAGCTCGAACGGTTCGTTCACTTCAATCGGTTGAACGGCTCCTTTATCGAAACGCAGCAGGCCGCCGTAGACGGCGGCGGCGTTGTCTATTCCGGACGGGTTGCCGGCAAAGGACTTTTCCATCTCGTACGTTATCCGGTTTATCTCCTCGTCCTCCAGGCGCATGCAGTATTCATCCGAGGTCGCCCTGACCATCGCCGCGCTGCTGGCCGCGGAGCAGCCGAGGCCGCTCATCACCGGCAGGTCTCCGCTGAGATAGACGTCGACACCTCCCGTCACGCCCATCAGGCCGAGCATCCTCTTGATAGATTCCGTCTGCTGGGCCTTCTTGGCGTCGGTGTAACCCTTGGTCCCTTTCCTGTTGTCATAGACGACTATTTCACCGTCGTGACGCGCCATCACGGTGGCGTCGGTGGTCCTGTCAAGTGCGGCCACTATGCCCGGCACCCCGTGCACCACGAAGTGGTCGTTGAAAAGAATGACCTTCCCGTAGCCCGAACCGTGTCCCATCGAATCGGAAATAATGAAGGCACAAAGGATTAATACCCAAACGGCGGGTTCGACAGGAAGTATCGCAAAGACTGACACCTTTAAGAAGTTTTCCGGTGTACGGGTGCCATGCAGACCGAGAAACGTTTGACAATTCTGAAGATCGGCGGGTCCGTGATAACCGACCGGACCAGCGAGGTCCCGAATATAAACCATGCCAACCTGTCGAGGCTTGCAACCGAGATAGCGGAGGGCATGAAATCGGAAAATTTTCAACTGGTGATGGTCCATGGCGTGGGTAGCTACGGCCACCAGATCGTGAAGAGGACGGGCATCGACAAGGGGATTTCCAATGATGAGCAGAAATTGGGGATGGCACAGACGCAGATGCAGGTGAGCGAACTGAACGTGCTGGTATGCAAGCAACTGCAGGAGGCGGGCATACCGGCAATGCCGTGCCAGGCGAGCGCTGCGGCGGTGATGAACAACGGAAGGGTCTCTGAGTGGGACGTTTCCGCAGTAAGGGAGATGCTTTCACGGGGCGTGGTTCCGGTGCTTTACGGGGTGCCTGCCGTTGACAAAAGCATGGGCTGCTCAATCCTTTCCGGCGACCAGATAGCCCCTTATCTTGCGAAACACCTGAAGGCGGACAGGATAATCCACGGAACCGATGTGGACGGGATATTCACAGGCGACCCCAAGAAAGACAAGAACGCAAAACACATCCCGCTCATAAACGCGGAGAACATCGAGCAGGTGAAGACCATGCTCGGCGGCTCAACGAATGTTGACGTCAGCGGCGGGATGACGGGAAAGGTGGCGGAGATAGCGGGCACGGGGATACGGACCATGATAGTCAGCGCGACCGTCCCGGGCAGGATAAGGGCGGCACTGCTCGGCGAGAACATAGGAACGCTGATAAGGATATAGGATTTTCATGCTTCCCACGGACCACCCTATCCGATGGCTCAGGCAATTCGAGCTGAAGCCGGGGAGCGTTCTGGACGTCGGGTGCGGGAACGGATACCTTTCCAAAGAACTGATAAGGATGTACCCGCAGGCGGAGGTGTACGGCCTTGACATGGATTCGCTTACCCTCGCCGTCGCCCTGCACCGCAGGAACCTGAGGAAAGATCATGCCATCTGCGGCGACGCAAAATACCTCGGAAGGCCACAGGCGGACAGTTTCAATAAGATTGAAATAACGGAAGGGGCTCTAACCTGGGACAGGGAAATACAGAAATATGACGAAGACTGGCGGAAGATACACAGGCTCGAAGCCGAATTTCCCAAGGAATTCGACCTCGTGTTCGCAAACGATGTCGCGCACATGATGGACCTTGAAGACTGGGGAAAGGCGATGCACGGGGCGACGGATTCAAACCCGCCCACAATCGGCGAGATGGGAAGGGCGGTCGGCCCGGGCGGCCACATGCTGTATTCCGCCCCCGCGTTCAACAGGTATGTGGACGGGAGAAATATCACGGCGGAAAAGACCAGGGAGTTCGTTGAAGAAGTAAGGAAGGACGCGGAAGGCGCGGGGCTGAAGCTGGTGAGATGGAAATACATGGGTGACAGGAGAAAATTCCCAAAAAGAGACGATACCGAGCTCGACATCGGCTTTTTTTGCAGGAAAATCTGATTTCACGGCAATGGTCGATTTATCGTCCGTTGCCGAAGCGGTGCGTGATAACGTTATAAGCGATTTTGAAGCATGTCGCCCATGTCAAGCCCGCCGAAGTATGAAATCGAACTGAGAGCGCCCCTGCACCCGGAAATTCCGAAAGACGCCGAGCCCCTGAAAACATATTCCAGAATAGATGACACCTACTACATGATGCAGCCGCGGCTGCGCGTGCGGAAGGCGGTGTTGACACAACCGGACGGCCCGCGTAGAATCGGAGCGATGACGATGAAGACTATGCTCGGCCGCAGCGCGGGAAAGGTCATAGAATATGAGACGGACGTGGAGGACGGCGAGGCGATGATGGTCGCGTTCGACAAGATTGCCAAGAAAAGAATCTTCGAGATAAACGGTTCCAGAAAAACGTACACACTCCCGCTTTCGTACGAGCTGAGAAAAAAATACACCGACACGCTTTCCGGAACATCATCGGTCGAGCTTTGCATAGACACGATTGAAGGATGGAAAGTCAGCAAGTGGTCAGAGATAGAGGTGCTCCTTCCGCCAGACCAACGGATGCTCAAACCTGCGATGGACTTGTTGCACGACGTGTATGAAAAAATGCTCGGGGTCGACAGAAACCTCATGACCGAGACCGATTACGTGGAGTGGAAGCTCTACGATGCCATCCTCTGCAACATCGCAAGGTGCGCCCAAGACGGGGTACCCGCGACGTATGACACGATTTACAAAGACTTCAATAACGGAAACCCCGAAACATACCTGCAAAAGGTGTGCGATGCGTTGTGCCAGAAGGAACTGATTGACGAGAACGAGGAGCAGCTCACCCTGAGGATGTCCCTTGCAAGGGCGCGAAACAGCGGAAGACTGTGGCAGCACAAAATTCCGAGATCGCCAAGGCATGAAGCGGCAGAACCGGAGGGAAAATCCGAAAACATCCTGCATGTCCCGTGGAGCGAGGAAATAGACATATAATTTCTCCGTTTCGCCGAGTGAATAAAGTTAGGCATTTGCCTTACTTCGGCAAAAAACGTAGGCGTACCCTCCTTTTTATAAATGGGCGGCTGCACTAGCTGCCACATTATGACGGTCGGGAACAGCCCTGAAAGTAGACTTACGGTTATCCAACGCCGGAAGGCGGAGCATCTCCGCATCTGCGCCGAGGAGAGGGTGACCAACGGTGTGAGCCCCGGCTTCGAAAAGGTGATGCTCATTCATCGCTCCCTGCCTGAGCTGAACTTCTCCCAGATAGACACTTCCGTTGAATTACTGGGGAAGAGGCTGCAGGCGCCGATAATCATAACCGCGATGACCGGGGGCTGCCAGGAGGCAAAGGAGATAAACCGGAACCTGGCCATAGCTGCGCAGAGGGTCGGGGTCGCGATGGGCCTGGGCAGCCAGAGGGCGATGCTGATGCAGCCCGAACTGACATCCACGTACGAGGTCAGGGATGTGGCGCCGTCCATACTTCTGTTAGGTAATATAGGCATGGTTCAGTTCGCAAACGGCTGCCGGCTGAAGGAATTCGCGGCAGCCAAGCAGCTGGGCTGCGATGCCATTGCCGTGCACCTCAACCCGCTGCAGGAGGCGGTGCAACCCGAGGGGGACCGGAACTGGGCGGGCTGCGGGAATGCGTTGAAAGAGATATGCGCCCAGAGCGAGCTGCCGATAGTGGTGAAGGAGACCGGGGCGGGAATATCCGCCGAGATTGCACATGTGCTGGAAGAGGCGGGGGCAGAAGCCATAGACGTGAGCGGCTGCGGGGGCACGAACTTCGCGCTGGTCGAGGCGTTCAGGGGCTCGCCTGCCGGCGATGTCTTTCATGATTGGGGAATTCCGACCGTATGCTCGTTGCTGGAAGTGAAGAGCTCGGTGAAGGTGCCGATAATCTGCAGCGGCGGCGTGACCAACGGGCTGGAGGCCGCAAAATCGCTGGTGATGGGAGCGACGGTAGCCGGCATAGCAAGGCCCCTGCTCAAGCCCGCGATGGAGGGACCGGAAGCGGTCGAGAAGAAGCTGAGGGAAATAATCGACCAGCTGAAGACCGCGATGATGCTTGTCGGGGCAAGGAACATCCGCGAGCTGCAGGCCGCACGGTATGTCACCACCGGCTTTGTGAAGGAATGGACGGACCAGCGGCTGAGACTGAGTTAGGGCTTACCAGTTCCAGTAAGCTGAAGCTCTTCTGACCAGGCCCTGCGCGAGGGCTTCCCATCTTCCCTCGTACTTTATCTTCCTGGCAAGCGTGGCAAGGGCATTCCTGACCATCCTCTCGTACAGGTCCTTCCCGGCGAGCCTGGTCTGCGCATCCATCCAGCTTATCTTCGAGCCGATGAAGGCGACCAGGGCTATCATCGCCCCCTCCTTGGTGTTGATTATGCCGATGTTGAACGGGACGTTCCGATAATCCTCGACACAGCCCCTGCCCAATATCTCTATTGCCTTCGCAAAGGCCGCACGCTCCGCAGGATCCCTGCTGACCTGAAGCATCCCCTCAAGGACGGCGACGGTATAGGGTATCGGTCCCTCCTCGACCACCGTCAGATGAGCCCGCAGTCTGACCATAGCCAAAGCTGGGACAGCCAGAATAAAAAGAAAAGGAAAAAGTTCCTAACCCATCAAGCTTGCCAAACCGAGGCCACGTAAGACCGTCATGGCAAGCGACGCGACGAGCACGAACACCACTATCACAGGGAGCAGCCATGTCAGGGCCGCCTTGGACATGCCGTATTCATGCGTCTCGCACAACGCGAGCGTCAGCAGGTAGAGCCCGTAGAGCCACACCAGAATGCCCAGGCCGCTGCCCACGAACGGTATCAGGGCCAGCACCGCGGCCAGCACGGACACCGGGGCAAGGTATATTGCAGTAAGCCATGCCTGCGTGTTGAAACTGCCCTTTCCGCCAAGCATCTTGGCCACCAGGAGCAGTACTCCGGCGCCTATCAACCAGCCGACCAACGTCATGACCGGGGTTGCCACAAGGGTGTAGACAGTGCCGCTCGTTCCGCCGAGCATTGCAGAGATCCTGGTACCAAGCATCGCGTTCTGTATCACGCTGAGGACACCGACGATGACGCCGGCTATCAGGATGTGCTTTGCACCCTCACCCAGGTCCGCATTCTTCTTCTCGCGCTTGAAGGTTTCCGCGGGTTTCATGAGTACTTGTTTCCATACATCGAGGAAACCATCGAAGAAACCCGTCTTCTTGTTTCCGACCGGCATCTCCTCGATGCCGGCGGATTTCTTGATTTTCGCTTTTGGCATGCCAGAATTGGGGAGCCGCTATTTAAACCTGACACGGGATGAAGTTATTCCTTCGCATGCGGGAATATTTTTCCTGCGTCCAGCAACCCGAGAATCACGTCGGCTCCTGCGACCCTAACCTCGTGCTTCCTCCTGTATTCACGCACCTTTTCCATCACCTTTGCCAGCGTATCCTCCGTCCCCGTCAGCTCGCGCACGACGCAATCATCAACATCCGCCTCGTCGTAAACATCAAAGCTCCTGTAGCTTTCCGGCTTGCAGGCTATGACCCATTCGGGCAAGACGACCGAGTTCAGGGAGCGGCTCCTAAGATGCATCAGATAAAGTTTGGCCATTCATACCACGCCTGATATTTTTTTCAGCACCAGCGCGCTCTCCTCGAGGTCAGGCGTTTCAGAAATAAATACGCAATCAATCTTTCTTTTCAACACCTCCCTGACTATAGGCGCATACGGCGGGTTGTTCCCTATCGGGGTATGGATGTCCGCCCAGCCGGTCTTCGTCCTCTTCGCGCCTGCAAAATGGAAGTGCAGGTGCTTGAAGTGCCTCAGCTGGTCGAGGACTTTTCCTGCTTCAAGCAGGCCGTTGGTTCGTACCCAGAGATGGGCCCAATCGATGACAGGCACGCATTGCGGGACGGCCTTGCAAGCTTGAACCAGTTCCTCGACCGAACCCCAGGCGGCCTTCTTGGCGGTGACCTCGAGGCCGATGGCGACAGAGTCCCACCCTTTAAGCATGGCCTGTTTCGCAATAAGCTCGAACTGCTCCGCCATGGGTTGCATGGCCTGTTCGCTCGTTAGCCCCCCATAATAACCCGGATGAAAGACGGCAACGGTACCTCCGGCGGCATGCGTCCTTTCGATGGTATCCAGAATCATCTTCCGGCTGTTCACCACCTTGGCAGGCTCCTTCGAGAGGAGATTAATGTAGTAGGGTGCGTGGGCCGACAAGGAGACATCAAGCTCCTTCGCGACCTTTCCGACCTCCTTCGCCGAGGCAACGCTCATCCGCACGCCCCTGACGAACTCCATCTCCATCGCATTGAGCTTTAATTCGGCTATCCTTCTGATGCCGCCGACCGAGCCCTCCTCCTTCGCCGAGAAAGGTATGCCCCCGGTACCGAACCGAATCATGGTCAGATTTAACTGGGCTGATATAAATCGTTAGCTTGGCTCATCGTCCTATTTTTTATGTCGCTTGAGTCGCGGCACCAGCAACGAAAGCAGAATGACCGCTACCAGATACCATACCACAAGGTCAGCAATCAGACCGCCGAAATAGAGCGTCACCCCGACGCTACCCAAAATCAGCATGGACCCGATTGCAGAAGCCCCGAATGAAAACAGCATCGCTTCCAGAGGCAAGCCCGCCGAAAACGCATCAGCAAACACCGCCCCTTTGTAAAATAACGACAGACCAAACAGCATCAGGCAGAGGAGCGCCTTCTTCCAATCCGGTCTCAATAGCTCCCTGATGTTTGCCATGCACATTGTAATGCATTCCGGTTTAAAAAGGTGCGAATCATCACGGATTGACTTCGACAATTCCGGGAACGCGCTGCTTCAGAACTTCCGGGCTCAAATCAGTCTCCACGTAATACATGTGGCCGTCGTCCCCGCGACCCCTGCGATCCTGATAATTCAGGACATTTCCGATCTTTGACAGATACTCGTCAATCCTTCCTGCAGAAATGACAACAATCTTGCGCATGAAATCAGACCTTCAACGCAATCGAAAGCACTATCTCAAGCACAATGAAACCGATACAGATTGCAAGCACGTGCTCGGGCTTGAGCTTGACGAGGGCCTTATCGTCATCGTAATACCTTACCAGTCCGGCCATGCCCTGCGGTGCCTGCGATTCTTCCTTCTGCGCCATAAGTCATATCACCAATACAAACTACTTAAGCGTTTGCCCTCAGAGGTGGTCGCCCATCAGGTCAGATATTGCCTCATGCCCCCGACGCTTGCTCAGGGAGGAGAGGGGGCCTATCGCCTTCCTTTTTTCGGGCGAGGGACATGATTCCGAGAGGTTGTATGCAAACGTAACCAAATCCGCGAGACCGTAGACGGTCCCGCCAAACAGCACTGCACCACAGACGTATTCCATCACGGAATAACTTGGCGCAAAAGGCTCTTAAGCTTTATCGCGCGCCTTCTTTTCCCCGGCGAGCTCGTGGAGCCTGGGCTGTGAATAGAAGAATCCCGTGATGGGCCCGGTCCACATGAGGACGGAAACCTCATCAGGGCTGCCCCTGACATTCTTTGCAAATTGATAGGTGATGCCCTCATAGGCAATATACGCCAAAATCAAACCGGCCGCATATGCGACATATTCGCCGCTCATGAAAACATTCCCGTCTCAGTCCTGTTCAGGCTTCTTCGTTATCAGATGATGCTTCCTCGCGGCGGCCTCGAGCACCATCAGGGCATTCGCATATGCACCGTCATATACCTGCCTCTTCCCCTCGTCAATCCCCGTGAACTCCACCGAGCGGCCCCTGATGCGTATGCCGATATCGTAGCCGCCGTACTTGTATTTTTTCGGGTCGGAACTCTCGGGCAGGCTCGCCCTGACAACGATGTCATCCGGCCGTATCTCCCTTCCCATCATCTCGAAATCCAGCACCATCCCGAAAGGGACATCCGCCACGTCGGTAAAAACGGATTTTACGCACAACTTCATTCTCCTGCAGCCGACATATTCCGTTTTCATCCGCAGTTTCTCCTCCCCTTCCCCGCCGAGATTGACGTCCATGCCTTCCATGCCGGGCATCAATACACTGGGTTCATAATCCAAGCTCACCTCGACCGCGTCCGTATTCGCATGTATGCTGTCAAGGAAATCGGAAACACGCACCTGGTACCTCGCCAGCTCCTGGGATTTGCCCCAGGCCTCCTTCATCGCCTTCCTTGCCGTGAGCAAACTCTTGCCGACTGACAAACGCATGCCGACTTAATGCACAAAAAAGGATTTAAACGGGCCCTAAGGTTCATTCCTCCTAGATTGGCTGCGCAATATCATGACTGCTTTTCGTTCTGCCAATGCCCCTGGTAGATGACATCGGAGGGCTCGCCGTCTTCCAGCGTGAACTGCAGCCAGGGCTCGTCCTTGTGAATTCTGAACATCCGTATCGGCACATACACAGTCTGCGTGCTGAATCCGCTGTAGCCGGAATCCCATACGGCCGCGGGGGCCTTAAGCATGCCAAGCCGGTTGAGGGAGGAGCGCGGGAATCCCCTTCCGATTGCATTGGACGGGACCGTTATCCGGTTTGCAAGCCGCACTTCGTAGGTTCCCTGGCGGAGGTTGTAGAAACCATCGGAGTCGGGCAGAATCCGCTGCTTCTCCGGAGACGTCGTCCTGACGCCCCCCTTCAGCGTCGAGACCGAATCTGGGTGGAACATCCAGACGTCGGAGACGCCTATGTCAACGCCGTTCGGATTGATTTTCACCGCGGGCGGCTGGCTGACATATTCCGAGACCCGCTTGCCTGACCAGACGACCATACGAACAGAAAGCATACCAGAAATAAATAGTCATTAGCGGTCGAGAGACTACTCAATTACGAAGGTCGACCAGACCCACCGTTCGCCTGAGACCCATGGAGAGGCCGAATGCGGCTCGTACTCCACCAGGAAGCCTATCATGCCGATGTCACCGATTGCCATGTTCTGCTGGTATTCCTCCGCGCGCACGTTGCAGATGCTGTTGAGGCGGACCGGTACGTTCCCTTCAGCCCGGTTGGCGGTGAGGTTGACCTCCCAATCACAGGTATTGCTGAACAGATGCATTACGTCACGTTTGTTCAGGTCGCCGTACTTTATTTCGCTTATCTTCAGCGTATCCCCGCCACTGGTATCGGGCGTGGTGAAAGTGAACACCATGTCGCCGGGCTTGCCGGATATGGTGAAGAGGAAATGACCGCCCTGGCTGTTCTCATACATCTTCAGTCTCATCATTATTTCGTTCGAATTCTCGTTTGACTTTGTCAACTGGGCCGTCAGGAGGCTTTTGTCCGCGGTCAGCTGTGCGACATTGTCGTTCAGGCCGGTAATCGTGATGTAAGAATAGGCGGCAAGCGCGGCAATGATTAAGACGGCAACAACCAGCGGAATCCTCATGTCCATATACTGGTTGCGGCATGCAGGTTTAAAAATGGACATGCCCTCGGTCCAAATCCCTAACGTCAATCGACGAAAAAGGCGATGATACGTTCTTATGTTAAGTTTGTTCAGCTTCCGATTGCCGCCGGAGGCAAATCGGGTGATGCTGAAAACATCAGGCAATGCGTGCCACTAAAGCACATATCGGCCCGACAACCGTGACGGGACTGGGCTGAAACATCTCCCCGAACGGCAACCGTGTCAGATAGAGCATCGCATCCTCAGGCCGGAATCCGAAAGCCCGGGTCGAGCACTTCGGTGTCAAACAGGACTTATGGGTTAACGGCCTGTCCGAGCCCATTCGGCGGCATGATTCAATTCTTCAACTCATACCTGAGATTTTCCCACACCTGCTCTTCCATCGTGCGGTAGAACCGCGGGATGTCCGTATCCGGCAAGAGCCTCTCGTATATCCGGTACAGAGTGCAATCCACGGCCGTGGCGACCGAACAGTGGCCGCCGGAGCAGGTCCGCCCGTTCGGGCAGCCCTTCAGAACGTACTTGCACGGTTCAGCCAGCGTTTCCTCCGCCATGGGACAATCGGACACGAAAAACTTAAATAGCCGTTGAATAATCACTCGCCAGAAATTACAGAAAACTTATATGTGACTTTTGCGAGCGTTGTGTAAAGGACAAATCGGTTGCCCTGGAAAGGGTGGGAGTACGGCAGCTTAGGTTCGATGTTCGGCCAGGTACGCGGCGACTGGACTACAACTCGCCGCTTGCGTCTGCATCGATCATGCTTGTTGGTAGCCCGTAGGAGATAACCTGTCGAAAAACCCTACACACGGTAGATGAGGCCCGAACCGTACAAGGTACAGGCACTCTTGCACCGAGTCCAGATATGCCAAAGAAACGGAAAGTGAGGAAAGTCTCACGTAAGACAGTCAGGAAAGGACACAGGCAGCGCGGTCCCAGCGGCAAGAGCAAGGCTTCCAAGGTCAGGAAACTGATGAAGCTCGCCAAGAAGCCGAAGAAGGAGCCTGTCAGGAAGCAGAAGAAGACGAAGAAGAAGCATCACTGGTTCTGAGTTCCCAGGAAACGGACGTTTGACCCTTTACTGCCGGTGTTATCGGGCACATGGCTCAAGCTAAGGCATGAAAAGCTATAAGCGGGCTCCGGCCAACTCCTGTCATGCGGAAGCTGGTTCTCATCGCCCTGACGATCATGCTCGCCCTTGCAGGCTGGTATCTCTATGCCGGCATGCCCTTGGCCGATACGACCCCGACCTTGATAACCGGCAAGACCATCATTTCCAAAACTGGGAACTACGTCCTTGGCAGAGATATCTCGTGCACCGCTGCCGGCGAAATGGACACATGCATCGAAATCCGTGCAAACAATGCCGTGCTCGACTGCCAGGGCCACAGCATGACCCTGAAAAACCGTAACATCCGGGCCCCGGCCAGCACAGGCATATTCATGGCAGGCGTGAGGGATGTGAGCATTAGGAACTGCAGGATTGAAAACTTTGACTTCGGCATATTCCTCAAGGGAAGTTACAACAACTTCACCAACAACACCATAAGCAACAACGGCATGGGCATCTACTACGACGACTATTCCTCCCACAACAATTTCGTGAACAACACAGTAAGCGACAATGACAACAGAGGCGTCTACCTGTTCATGCGCTCGTCCAACAACACGTTCACGGGCAACACCATAAGGAACAACGGGATATACGGCATCATCATCACCTGCGCGGCGCACCACAACACCTTCTCCAACAACGTGATTGAAGGCAATGGATATGACAGCATAAGTGGCGATTCCGGCGGGGTCTATATCCTCAATTCATATGCCAACGTCTTTTCAAGCAACAGAATATGCAACAACTCTATAACCGTCAGATGCGAGTTCGATCCAAGGATGGAAAGCACGACTGAAATGTGCTGGCTGCAAGAACTTCCGCACACGGTCCCGATTGATGCGAACGCGGAAAGAGCAGGCGCCCTGATTGACGGCGGAAGAAACGCGTGCCAGAACCCCGTGAGCTGCGACGGAACATTCATCAGCTGCAGCGCGTGTTAATGGGCACGTCCTGAAAGAGCTATAAGCGGGCCATCATCCAATATTATAACGTGAAGCTCGCCCTGGGCAGGAAACGCGCGGTCATTGCCATTCTAATCGTGGCAGTACTTGGAGCGGTCGCCTATCAAAGCATGCAGCCGGGGCAGGAGAACCCGGTGGTCACGCTTTGCGAGCAGCAGTTCAGGCAGGGTAATGCAGGAAACTATTCCGGATTTTTCGCCTGCATAACCGAATCCGCAGTGGCCCAGCTCGACCCCGGAATATGCGGGACGCGGATGGACACATGGATGCAGTCCGACTGCATAAAGGCGGTGATTGCAGCGGCGCCCGAGGATCCGGCGGTCTATGAGAAGCTCCGGAACCCGTACCTGCGGGGAATGCTCCAATATCAAAAGGGCAACTTATCTTCCGATGAGTCCAATCCTGACTTCGGCATAGAGATATACTTTCTGGACATCGTCAGGAACGAGACGAACATCCCAATCAACACCTCGGAAAAGCACATGTTCATCTGCGAGGAAATCGACAACGTCTATCCGAGAAGCCAGTGCTACATGGCCATCGCATGGGCAACGAACAACACCTCAGTCTGCGAAAGGGTCCAGATTGATTCCTACAAGGACGGATGCTACTGGAACATCGTAAATAAGATACCCGACCCGACGATTTGCGGGAATATCGTGGACATACTCACGCGGACCGACTGCTATTCCTATATCGCCTCAATGACAAAGGACGCTTCAATCTGCGAGAAAATTGAAATCCCTGAAAGAAAGAACATATGCTACCAGTCCGTATCGGAAATGAAGACAGGAGTCAAAACATGAAGACCGCCAATCAATGGAAAAAGCTGCGGACCGCCGCAATCATTATCATAGTAGTTGCGCTGATTTACTCCCAGGCGGATTCTATCATGTGCTCGATAACAAACGTCCTAACCCCCGAGCACCCGTGCTCCTGTCAGGTCGCAGCTGAGAAGAACAGGGTGACCGTTGTCGTAGAAGAGGGCGGGATATATGACACCGATGTGGTCACTTCCGCGATTTCTGGGTACTTCGCATCGGTAAAGAAGGACCTGAACATCGAGAATGCCGGCATAAAGAAGTTTTCAGGAAAGACCGTGGGAGAATTAGACAAATTCGTCGATGACTTGTATACAAATGACAATGTCGGCTACATCATCCTGCTCGGGGACGATCTGCCGACCACGGACATCAACACGACCAGCTTTGAAAACATTGCAGCCATATACTGGAAACTCAAGTGCGTGAACGGGGACTGCGGCTGCTGCAACTGCAGGGACATGGCGATATCGTCCATAATGCCGCCGTTCGCCTATGCGGATGCCGAAAAGATTAGCTTCATCATCAGAATGGTGGAAACGTACACGGACTACCACAACAACTTCGCGAGCTACATGGAGAAGTACCCGCGAAAGGCTCTCCGCCTCACGGACTACATGGGAAGCGATAACGGGGAATACATCGGGCTTGAAGACCCGAAAACCTGGCTCGGCTATGACATGCCCCAGGAATACGTCTTCAACACGGAATACCAACGGGTGGCTGACGAATTGAGCGGCAAGCACCTTGTGCTGCGCTTCAGCATACACGGGGACCCGAACACGGGAAGGGACATGTCATTGAGCATCGTAGGCAAACAGCAGCTTGAACGGATGGGAGGGCAGATGTTCCTGTCAGCAAGCCATACGAGCCCATACTGGTCTACCGTTGACGAGTACCTGGAGTTCGCTAGGGAGAACGGCACACCCGCGCTGTTCGTGGATGCCATGTCCTGCGGGGACATCATTATCAGGTCACCAACAAATAGTTCGAATTACTGCTGCTGGCCGCAGGCGTTCACGGACACGGGCACGTGGGCATATTACAGCTTCGGCGGCGGCAACGAGGAAGTCATGAGGATGAGGAAGGCCCTCTCGAACGAGCAGACCATAGGCCTTGCGATGAGGAAGTACCTGGTGCAGCAGGACTTCGTGTTCGGCGACATCCTGGCGCATATGAGGTGATCTGGTGAAAAGAAGAAGCAAGATTATACTGGCGGCCGTGGCGGCGTCCCTTGCCTTCTGCGTTATCGCGTTCAGTGACGAGATCAGATATTTGACCAACAGCATCAATGCCAATGCCATCTGTTTTCCGGACTCGTCAAAGGACAAGATTTCATTCATCATCGCCGAGAACGGGACCTATGACAACGAAAAGGTCAGCCTGCAAATCTCAAAGTATTTCGATTCGGTCAAAAAGGACCTGAGCATCGACAATGCCGGCATAAAGAAATTCCCGGGGAAAACAGTGGACGAACTGGACAAATTCGTTGACGACCTTTATTTGAACGATGATGTCGGTTACATTATTCTGCTCGGGGACAATCTGCCGGTCGCCAACGTTACCGAGAACGATGCCACCAACCAGGCTGCCATCTATGAAAAGCTTTCATGCGTAAACGGGGACTGCCTGGTCAGAAAGGAACGGGGAGACTCTCCGACCGTAACGGGACAAGAGGCATACTATCGGTGCCATGATGTGGCAATTTCGTACATACTGCCGCCAATTCCGTATTCGGACAGCGAGAAAATCGACTTTGTCCTGAAAATACTGGAGACTTATACGGACTACCACAACAACTTTGCAACTCATATCGGCAAATACCAGAAATCGATGCTTCACATCGCGGACCCGTACTTCGTGGGAGATTGTCTAAAATCATCAATAGACAACCCGATATTAAGATATGACCTGCCTGTAATTACCATCTCGGGCACAGAGCGCGAAAAGGTATTTGACGAACTTAAGAACAAATACCTTATCCTGCATTACGGCATACACGGTTCAACTTGGATACTGCAGCTTACCAACGGTTGTTCCAACGAAAGCATCCAGCCTCAAACTCTGAGGTTGAGCGAGTATTCGAACTTTACAAAGGAATACGGAACACCGGCGCTTTTCGTTGCCCCCGGCGCATGCGAAGCCATGACAATTAGAGATGACCTCGACCCCTGGGAGTTATCCAAATATCCTGAAAGAAGGCACTGCTGCTGGCCTCAGATATTCATGGAGTCCGGAGCCTGGGCATACTATTATATGCCACATGGAAGGGGGAATACCTTTTTGTACGAAAAGACAATAGGCCTGGCCATCAGGAAAAGCAATGTGGAACAGTTTTTCATCTTCGGAGACATACTGGCGCATATGAGGTAACGTTAAATGAAAAAGATATATTTCATGGTTCCATTATTGATTCTGATTGTTTTTGTTAGTGGATGCGTCGGGCAGGATGAAAGTCAGGCGGGCAATCAGACGCCGGCAGAAGACCCCGAGAAAGAACTGGCCGCCGAGCTTGGGTTTTCCGAAGGCTACAGGGCGGAGTTCCTGCTCCAACCGGAGCTGCTCTCGCCGCTTTACATCACCGCGACCTCCGACGACCAGCTGCTGGTGGCCGAACATTACGGCGACCGCCTGCTGCGCATAGACCCCTTGACCGCCAAAGTGGATGTCCTTTACAATCTGCCTCGTGAGCAGTATGTCTGGAACGCCCTGTTGTCCGATGGTGCTGACGGCGCCTACATGGCCATTAGGGGCAAGCTTGCACACATAGACGGGAAGGGTGTTTACACGGTCTATTCCGACCATTACATGAACCCGACCGCGCTCGGCCCGAACGGCGAGATTTACGGGTTCACGGAACATGATGTGCTCGTTCTCGAAAGCAAAGATGCCGAACCGAGAATCATCGCCACCGGTTTCTCCTCCTTTGCCGACCTGATCCGCGACAGAGAAGGGAACCTGTACGCATCGGACTGGGACATGGGCACGATAACCCGCATAAGGCCGGACGGCACAAAGCAATTGCTCACTTCCGCAGTAAATCAGAAAGACCCCATCGACCTGGGATTCGCGCCGGACGGGACAATGTACGTAAATGAAGGCACTCCCGGATTAAGCCGGATTGACGCAACCAGCGGGACCCTGGAAAAAATCGATTGGTTTGGCGGTTATGAGGGCATGCACCCGACCGACTTTGCCTTCCTTTCCAACGGCAAGGCATACTTCGTCGATCCCACCCATAATAATATCTTTAGTGCCGATTTCCAAAAGGAAAAGATGGAACTGGTCATCAGAGGAGGGGGAAATTCGCGTGCAATGGACGTGGGTCCGGACGGTGCCGTTTACATCGGGGATAACAACGGATATCCGTTTTACCGTTCCAGAATATTGCGCATACAATTAAACGGTTCAACAGAGGTTTATGCAGACAATCTGGATGCCATAAACGACCTGAGCTTTGCCCAGGATGGCAACGTGCTTGTCACCACAAAGTACATTGGAAAGGAAAGCGGACACGGAATCAACTCCGTTCTCCTGATAACCCCTGAGCGCGAGGTAAGAACTCTGGCATCCTGGTATAACCGCAATCCCGGAATGCGCGAGCCTGGGAGCATAAGCGTGGACCCAAAGACAGGGCTGGCAATAGCATATGACCAGATGAACAACAAGTTAATCAGCATGGATGAAAACGGAAACGTTTCCGTACTCCCCAACTCGTTCGATTTTGATGAAATACAATCTGTTTATTTGGACCATGCCGCAGACGGCACATTGTTCGCCATAGAGGTCAACAGGAAAGGTTTCGGCATAGGTCCTGTCATCGAAAGGAACATCATCCGATTTGACGGAGAGGGCAAGCCCCAGATAATCGCCGATTTCAACCACATAGGTTCCGGCACAGCTGAGAACATTGCAATCGCACCTGACGGAACCATTTACGTCCTTGGGTTTAAGCTGGAAGGGGAAGACATGTCTTTGTGGATAATTACAAATAACGGGGAAAAGATATTGCTCGCGGATAAGTTTCCCATAGATCCATTGTCCGTTGCCGCTGACGGCGAAGGCAACGTCTACGTTGCGTGTTCTGCCGGATTGCTGAGAATCTGGGAGGGGAGCAAATGAGGAAACCTGTTTTCATCATTCTTCTGCTTGTTTTGATTATTTTTATCAGCGGGTGCATAGGGCAGGAAAACCCAGCAGAAGAGCAAGCGAACAAGTCCGGAGAAACTGGCATAGAGCATGGCGCCCCCGTTCATGTGCCGGACGGATATGTTGCATCAAATGTTTTCTCTTCCGCATTGTTGGCACCCTGGGACCTGGCCTTTGGGCCCGATGGCAACCTCTATGTTGCTGAGTTTACCGGCAGCAGGATTTCTAAGGTAACTTCCAATGGCTCTGTATCCACCTATTTAGAAATACCTGAATCGTTCCGAGGCCATGCCAAAAGTCTTGCCTTTAGCCCCTCAGGCGATTTATACGTGCTTATGTCTGGTAATGGAGAGGGGAAATTCAACGGGATTCTCAAGATTTCTACCGACAAAACGATAAATGTCCTTGCCGAAGTTGGCGGCGTAGAACAATTAACCATAGACCCTTCTGGAAACGTCTTTGTCGCTGGAACTGGGGCGGGTGAAATCCTCAGGATTACTCCAAATGGAACGCTCACAACTTTTGCGTCTGGACTCTCGCGTCCTTTGGACCTTGAATTTGGGTCCTCAGGTGGTCTCTTCGTATTCGAGTCAGGCACAGGTGATATCTCCAGAATCGCGCCCGACGGCGGGAGAATCACCTTTGCCTCGGGATTTGCTGAAGGGATATCATACTTGACTTTTGATGCCCAAGGAAACCTATTCCTGGATGATTGCTCCGGGGACCTTTACCGTGTTACTCCAAATGGCATAGTGACACCACTAGAACGTTTCTCTGACATGGTGCCTGGTTGTTACAATAATATGGTATTCGACACCTACGGGAATTTGTACGTGGTGGATGCCACTGGATCAAGGATAATCAAGGTCTTCCCTAACAACACAGCCAGCGTTCTCGTCGATGGATTCATGTCAACGGGTTTGGCCGTGGGTCCTTCCGGAGGTGTTTATGCAATCGATACGGCCTCCATACGAGGGAACCCTCTATCCACGGACATCATCGAAGTGTCGCCTAACAAGACAACCTTTGCCACCGTATCGGGCATAGCTTCTGACATGGACTTCGATGCCTCCGGAAATCTGTATGTTGCCATATTTGACGGGGGCAGGATATTGAAAATCAATCCAAACGGCGAAATCAGCACATTTGTGACAGGGCTGCACGGCCCCGGGCGCCTGGCTTTCGGTAAGTCGGGCGACCTGTTTGTATTGGAAAGCCGCAACGGCAACGTGCTAAGGATTACCCCGGAGGGGGAGACAGCGACCTTTGCCACCGGCTTTGGGGACGTTACGACCGGGTCTTTGTATGGAGGTTTGGCCGTTGACTCCCTAGGAAACGTCTTCGTTGGTTCCATGGGCGGGAACAACACAATCTATGAGACTTTTCCAAACGGGACAGTAACGACTTTTGCCAGTGATGTTAGTGATGCGGGGTCCTGGGACAGTGGGGACATAGCCGTATGTTCAAACGGAGAAATCTTTGCAACAGAAGCAGGCAGAGGCAGATTGTTTAGGATTACTGAGAGGGAGGTTATGCTATTTGCCACAGGTTTAGCAAATGACGCCCACAGCGTAACGTGCAGTCCTTCCGGTGAGCTATTCATTGGCAGAGCAGGAAGCATAGTAAAAATTTCAGCCGGATAAAAAATGGATGATTATGAGAAAATCAATTTTCGCGATACCTTTGCTGGTTTTGATTGTCCTCGCCAGCGGCTGCGTCGGGCAGGAAACCACCACAACTCCAACCGTGATAACCGGCAAGACAGTCATTTCCGACAGCGGTACTTACATCCTGGACAGCGATATCTCGTGCATCGTTGACTCTGAGGGTGCGTGCATAGCTATGCAGGGACGTGATATTGTGCTTGACTGCCAGGGCCACAGCATAACCCGAACAATCACGGACGCCAGAAAAAAAGCCGGTAGTGCCGGAATAGTCGTGGCAGGCGGCGGCGTGGGGAAGGAGAGCACCAAGAATACCGTCAGGAACTGCAGGATAGAGAAATTTGCAATGGGCATATTTCTCAAGACAGCCCACAGCAACTTCACCAACAACACCATCAACGACAACAATATTGGAATCTACTACGACGACTATTCCTCCTACAACAACTTCGTGAACAACACGGTGAGCGACAACAACAAGGGCATCGACATTTTCATGCGCTCCTTCAACAACACGTTCACGGGCAACACTGTAAGGAACAACGGGATATACGGCATCAGCATCACCTGCGCGGCGCACCACAACACCTTCTCCGACAACGTCATTGAAGGCAACGGGTACGGCAGCGCGAGTGAAGAGCACGGCGGGGTCTATATCCTCAACTCATATGCCAATGTCTTTTCAGGCAACATAATCTGCAACAATTCGGAAACCATCGTGTGCAAGTTCGATGCCGCAATGGAAGGCATAAACGACGTTTGCAGACCGCAAGGCGACATCCACTTCGTTCAGGTCGACACGAATGCGCAGGAAGCCGGGACACTGATTGATGGCGGGGAAAACACCTGCGGCCTAGGCTCCATGAGCTGCGACGGCGCAACCATCGGCTGCGTTGCATGCCCGTGAGCACAGCTCGCGCTGAGCCGTGAAGCAAAAAGAAAAAATTAAGGTAATTCAGCACCACTTGCATTTGCACTTGCACTGGGCGAAATAGTTCCAGACCAGTGCGAACACGTAACCCATCACATAACCTGCAACGAATGTCATCACCAGCAGGCCCAACGCGTACAATGCGTTGAACGGGCCGATGACGATGGGCAGGGATATCATGTGCATGGCCAGCATGAAGTTGACCCAGAACTGTCCGATTCCGGAAGCAACCAGAACCGACCAGAACAGGTGTATCAGTGCTACAAATACACCGAGCGCCATCGCGACCTTCTTTGGCGTCAGCAGGCATGTGCACGGTTGGCAGCCTTCCTCCGCCATGGCTTTCTTTTTTCTTGGCATCCACAGGCTTGCAGGGACGGGTTGATATAGCTTGCGGCGAAAGGGGCAAAACAAAAGATATAAACCGACAATCGGAACCTCTACCATGCACCTTAGGACCGTAGCGTTACTTGCCGCATTGGTTCTGGTGAGCGGCTGCGTGGGGCAGGGAGGGACCGATGCGGAATTCACGGGAACGCTGCCGCAGCAGGCCGTCATAGGATACATGGACCAGACGGGCCACAGCCTCGAGATGACCGGCTATCCGGGCTATGTGTACATTTTTGCAAACACGTCCACGGCAAATGACATAATCAAGGAAGCGATAGAAGTGAACGGCGGCGAGATTGTTGATTCGCTGTCGGACGCGGGCATCTACACCGTAAAGGTGGACACGGGAAAGGAAGGGACGTTCCTTTCGGCCATGTACGGGCAGAGCTGGTTCGTTGACGGCTCGCCGGCGTTTGAATTCGATATAAGCGACATGTTCATGTACGACTTCTTCAGCCACGCCGCGAACCCGAGCAGCTGCAAGGACGACCACGGCGATCTGGGCAGGCTGAAGGCGGAGAGCCTTGGCGGCACCGTCAATTCCATCGACGTGCGGAGCGTAACAGGTACGCAGACCGTGGGGATGGCGAAATCAATAATACAGAAAGCGGAGGACGCGGAAAGCAGGGGTGTTCCTGCGGTATTCAGCTTCTCGCTCCAGTCCCATGAATCCAAAATCACGCACATAACGGACGATGCCAGGGCGGGTGGCTGCCTCGTCCCCAATTGCACAATCGTCCGCAACGCGCAGCGCGCTTTCCTGCGCACGTTCTTCCAGACCATGGACGCCGAGATAAGGGCCAATCCAAGGGTAGCCGACAACATGATGCTGGTGATAGCTTCGGGAAATGCGGGCGCAGACCTGGACAACCAGCTCAGGAGCCTGAAGCAGAGGTATCCGGAAGCGTACAAGAGGATAAAGATAGTCGGCGGCTCCTTTGAGAACGGCGCCATCATTCAACAGTACAACTACATGAAGGACAACTCAGGCATCGACATGGCGTACGCAAGGGGGACAAATGTCCAGATATACAACCCCGACACGGGCACGACCACGTTATGCCACGGCACTTCTTTCGCAGCGCCCGAAGTGGCCGCAGTGCTCAACGAGATATGGACGAGGAATCCCACGCTGACTTCTGACCAGGTCATCGACGCGTTCAACCGTGCGCTGGCTGAACTGGGCACCAACGGCGTGATGCCGCAGGACCAGTACGGCGAGACCACTACCGCCTTCATAGACCGCGCCTCCGCACTGGCAGGCAATCCCAACGGCGGGGGAGGAGTGACGCCTCCGGCCGGCAGCATAACGTTCACGGGGCCGTCCCTTCTGACAGCAACGAAAGGCGGGGTGTTCAGCTATTCGCTCTGCAAACCCGATGTCGCGGGACCGGGCGCAACGTGCGGCGGCCTGGTACAAGCCACAAACCCGACCGGGGGCAGCCCGCCGTATTCCATCTCAATCAGCTCGGGCGGGGGATTCCTGCCGCCCGGAATAACGCTGAACCTGAACGGCCTGCTGAAAGGCACGCCGACGACCAAGGGGAACTACCCGTTCAGGGTCTGCGCAAGGGACGGGGCAGGGCTTGAGGGCTGCACGAACGTCGTGATAAACGTAGAAGAAGCGGTGCCGGTGCAGCCGACCGAGACGACCTACAGCGGCCAGTTCAGCGGAAGCGGACAATACGGAAGACCGTGGCCGGAATACGGCACCACCTGCGTGTTTGACGACAGTTTCTCCGGAACGATGGACCTGGACATGACCGAGGCGGCAGGAGGTTCAGTGAGCGGCACCGCGACGATCACAGGGACGTTCACCTCCAACACAGTGTCGGGGAGCGTGCCCGGCTTCGATTGCCTGAGCAGCTCTGTCTCGATGGACGGCTCTGCAACGGTCTCTGGAACAACGAGCAACATCATATTCACCCACCACTTCTACACGGCGGGAGGGAGCGACTATGCGGGCGCATTCACAGGCTCGCTGAGCGGAAGCACGATAACGGGCACGTTCACTGAAACTTCTACATGTTGCTCTGGCTCGGTCTCAATACCGGTCACGCTGGCGGCATAGGGCTGACGGAAACCTCGCGCAAATCTCTTCCGACCCTCTCCAAAATTACTTTTCTCTCGTTCTGGTCCACCGTATGAAGATAGTATCCGATGTCCTGGTTCTTTACATCGGCATAATAAAACAACCTCTGCAGGGCCGCGTAAAGCCCGGGCTTGGGCTCCCACCTGATATTTTTGTACTCGAAATTCACTATAGGGACCATCAGACCACCGCCACCGGGTCCCGCCTGAAATAATCACGCAGGTCCATGATGCCCTCGTATATTCGCTCTGAAATCCCTTTCCCGGTCCTGTCCCTGTAGTAAACATCACAAACCGCGAAGGTGCCCATTCCTGCCACCACGGGAAAGATGGCCATGCCTGCGGACAAGCTCGCAACAAAGCTCATGCACGTCGCATGAACGTATCCGGCGTTATCGCACATATTCATGTCCACTATGTCCATGACAATCCAACACAATGCGAGGATTTAAAACAGAGCTTCCGCTCGCTTGCGGAATGGGAAAGAAAAATATTGAGATCAGCAGAGGAGAGCAAAACTTCAGCGCAGCCATGCACGCTTGCACGGCATGCGATTGAGGGGGTCCGGCTACCAAAATTGGCACAGCCAGCACTCACGCTAACAAGGCGAGCTTGCGCTCGCCAAGCTAGATGAGAGGCTGACCGCCAAAACCATTTGGCAGTTAGTGGACGCGGACTGAACACGTCGCCGAAGCTTCGTGCGTACATCCCGTCCCTATCAAGGAAGTCGTCTAGCTTCCAGCCAATGCCTATTTTTCCCGGCCGTTTCGCGCTTAGATGCCTTCAGCGCTTAAGGGCGATCGCGTGGCTGCCCGGCGTTGCCTTTCGACAACCGGTAAACCAGAGGCGACCGAGCGGCGTTCCTTTCGTACTTGCCGCTCGTTCGGGTCAGGCAATAGCACCCTCGGTAGATATAAACCGTACTGTCTATGTCGTCCAACGTAGATCGTTTATGATACTTTCGTATCATTGTATTGGACTTTTTCTCGGTGGGTCGAAAAAGAGTGTAGATCAATATAGACAGGAGTCTCTTTCATCTCTACATCTTTTCAAAAATTTTGCGTATCCCGGAATCGTTGGCTCACTAGCTACTCCATTTCGCACATTCATAGCATTGGCTTGCGCCAGGCCATGTTGGGAGTGCATTGGGGCGGTGCGTTCATTGCCGCCAGGATACTTTACCGTGACTGGTATACCGTTTTCATAGCAGCGGTTATCAAACTCTGGAGTTCGAACATCACCGCACGGCCGCTCAAACTATCGACATTGATATTTCATAGCAGCCCGAGCTAACGCTCATGCTCAACGGTTCTTCTCGTCACGGAGCGGCAGCTCGCTTTGGTAAGCAAAGCTGCCAATTCGCAAGTCGATTGTGACTTCGGTCAAATCATCGCAACAGGCAAAGAAGACCTTCCGGTCTTCAGAGCTTTTGCTCGCTTGACTTCAGATTCTCTCATCCTTGCAAGACCCACCTATTTTCCGCGCGATAACACGCGCAAGGCTAGATGCACTAGCATTTGGTTGCCCTGCGCTGTCATCACAACAGATCCAATACTGATCCACAGTCAGATCACGACGTACTGAACCCAGCTCTGACGAGAAGCCAAGAGTTGGATATAGATAATTCTGTCTACCAATCTCAAAATTGGAAGAATTACCCAAACCCGCATTCTCCTGCACTCCCTAACGTCCCCCTTTAATCAGTGAACACCTGCACCCTTGGCTGCTACTGCACAGCCAGGAGGGGGGAGCCGACAGCGAGGTAGCAACGCGCGGGGTCGATAGGAGCTCTCGCCCGCCACGACTCTGTTATGAGGTGGCTAGCATAGAGAAGCGGTCTTCAACTTTTCTAAAAGCAATATTTGTTTTTCAGGGTGATGAAACCCGAACTTCTGCCGAAACTTTTTCAGATTCTGTATTCCATAGATGTGGAGAACCCATATCCCGCGCTTGTCTTGCAACAAGTGAACGGGTTTTATTCCGGCACGTTCCAAAACAGTTTTGGTGACATGAAGCAGTTCATGCTTCTTGTTGTATGCACGCAAGCTATAGCGTCGCTTTGAAACGCTTCCTTCGGCGTCGAACAGACCCTGAACGAATCCTTTTTGAAATGAAGCCGGCATTGACAGAACTCTGCCAAAATCCTTTCTCATCTCAATGAGTTCGTTGTAAAGGTCCTTCGAATAAACCACAAGCCTGTAGTATTTTCTGCTCTTCCTTTGTCTGATACTGGACTTGAGGTGAAAACCCTGTTGAAGGGCTTTCCTTACTTCAAGCAGCCAGCGCCGATCCAACTGTTCTATTTCCAGGATGTATTCAAACTTCTTTTCCTTGAAGTAGACGGTCCCGTCCTCGGCCGCGCCGAAGACGAATCCGCGCTCGCGCTGCATGCAATAACATTGCCGAAGGTACAAATAAAGTTGAAGACCCAATTTTGTCTCTACGCTAGCCATATCCCCGGGGTAGCTTTTCTGAAGTCACCGACGGCCATCAGTGCCCAGCTCGGTGTATCGCTATGCCCGACTTTCGTCTCTCAATCCTTTGCTTTGCGGGATCGAGTCAGGC
>JAZDNN010000032.1:0-14713 GCA_043799675.1 Candidatus Aenigmatarchaeota archaeon
CTGTTCGCAATCACTATCAAATCAGTAGCCTTGAAGCTGGTCGGCGGCACGCCCAAATCGTTCACCACCCGGTCGAACACGCCGTAAGCCGATTCGCCGTGGATGGTGCCTGCAACCAGATTGGCCAGCGCACCTATCCTCATCGCTTCGTACAGCGCTTTTGCCTCAAGGCTCCTGACCTCTCCGATTATCAGCGTGCTGTCCCCGAGACGCAGGGCGGTCCGTATCGCCTCTTCCGCAGGCAGCTCCAGCTCGACTCTGGTTATCACGCTCCTGCTCTTGAGCCTCTCAACGTTGAACCCCAGCGTCCTGAGAGCCTCGATTGGAAGTTCAAAGGTGTCCTCAACAGTAATCATTCTGTAGAACGGCAACGTCTGCAAAGCCAGGGAGCCGAGCAACGAAGTCTTTCCCGCGCCCCTGGTACCGGCTATCAGCATCGTCCTTCCGTAGCTTGCCGCGAACCACAATACTCCGGCAAAGAGCGGGTTGAACATCTTTTCATTCACAAACAGCGGGAACGTCCACGGCTTGAACCTGTGCCTCCTCAAAGCAAACGCCAGTCCCTCGGGGCTCAGCCTCGGCCCGATTGCCGCCACCCTCGCCACCCCGCCGGGCACCTGTATCTCCGTGTCCAGGACCGGGTTCGCCTCGTCCAAAGGCCTTCCCGAAAGCAGCTTGAACCTTGTTGCCAATCGTTCCCCGTCCAGCGCGGTGGGAACCAGGTTGGTCTCGCATTCCTCGTAATCCTTATGACGTATGTATATCGGCTGCGCCCCCATGGGACTGTTCAGGTTCACGTCCTCGACGTTATCGTCCGCGAGGAGAAGTTCTATGACGCCGAGCCCGGCCGTATATCTTGTCAGTATGGTGGCCAGTTTGGTTATCTGCTCGGGCGTGACCGCGAACTTCCGCACGTCGGCAAGGTCCCGTATGAGCTCCGTGCCGATGCTCGAGAACATCGCGCGCATCTTCCCCTCTTCCTTCATCTCGAGTTCCACCGGCCTCCGCTGCTCGAGCGTCCTCCTCGCGTCATCCAGCAGCGTGTATTCCTTTTCGGTGAGCTTGAATTCTGGAGGCGTCACGAAATAAATCGGCCGTATCTTTCCGGGCACCTTGAAAATCTCCACCGTCGTGCCTTCCCCCACGGTGTACTTCTTGACCGCCTGCCCCGGCGGCGGCTTGATGGTCCATTTCGTGTACATGAACGTGGGCCTCGTCATCGGGTGGAAGAACTGCCTGTAAACGCCCCTGTCCCCGATGTGATGGCCGGCAAGGTAGGGCTCGGCCGACTTTATCATCGTCGTCTTTTCCAGTATCTCCTTGATCGGGAACAGCGCATGCTCCAGATAAAATTGTATGTACTTCGTTTCGGTCGGGAGTTTCTCCTGCTCTATCTGCAAATGCCTGATTTCCCTGACAAGGTTGACGTAGGCCCCTATCGGGTCCCCTCTCAGTTGGAACGTGACCATCGTATTGAGCCAGTTCCACCATTCGTTGGCTATCGGGTGCTTCGCCGGGTCGCCAACGTTCTGTATGCTTGCCAGCCTTCTTTCCCTGACTATCTTCCGCATCGCATCCGCGATCTCGACCAGCAGCTTGGTCTGCGGCTCGTCATACTCGTGCTCGCGCGATTCGCTTATGACTATGGCGGTCACGTTCCGGTCGGTGATGAGCCTGTCGATTATCCTGGCCATCACTACGTCCACGTCCTCTATCGAGGAGCCGAACACGCCACCCAGCGCATTCATATGCAGGGTTCCGCCCTTCACTTCAGTCTCATATACCACAACAAACACCGACGGGTTCGGTTTATATACGGAACTTCCGAATAAAATAGCTATGCCTGAGGCCGAAGTACAGACCGTTTTGGCGGAGGCCTTCCGCCGGATAAACGAGTTGAGCCGCCGCCTGAGGGTCGTCGAGGAGCGCCACGAACTCAACGAGAACAAATCATCCGACATGCAGGATACGATGATGCGGAGCTCGGATTCCAGCAAGGAACAGTTCCGCGAGATCACCTCGCAGATGCGGAGCATCGAGGACCAGCTGGCCCATCTCACCAGCGAGATATCCAGGCTGGAGAAGCAGATGGAAAAGAGCGCGAAACGCGGCGAGCTGGAGGAGCTCCGCAGCCTGGTGGAGCTGTACGCGCCGTTCAAGCATGAAAAGGGATAATATGGAAGTCAACTTCATTGACCAAAAGATATTGGCTGCCCGAGGCAGCAGGTGCTATTAGATGCACGACAAGCACGACCTGATTGAAATCGTACGGAGGCTGGCCGCGGCAGGCAGGACCGAGCCGGAGATAATCGGCCAGATGCGCGCAGCGGGTTTCCGCCCGGCGGAAATCGATGAAGCTCTGAGAGCCGTGATAAAGACCAGGGTGGAGGAGCACAGGTTTCATCCGCGTCCGCAGGCCCGCCCGCCCGAGCATCACGCCCAGCCCGTCCATCATCCGGCAAAACCCGCGGAGACCGAAAACTTCCGGTCAAATCCGCCGCCCGAGCTTTCCGAACACCGTGAAAGGCAGAAATCAACCATGCCAGAGATGACTTCCATTCCGGAGTCCCTCAGGCCGATTGATATTCCAGGCTTCGCCCCGAAAGTTCATGAACAGAAGGAGGATGAATTGCCCGAGCACCCGACCGAGCCCATCACCCCCATAACGACCGGACACGAAAGCACCGGCAGGGGCTACCGGCCCACGAGGGAGCTCGAGATGGAGGAGCTCGTGGAGGAGATAGTGGAAGAGAACCTGAACAAGTTGCAGGACAGGCTAGGAACCATCGACCACCGCGACAACCAGCTGGAAGCCCAGCTGGCAGAAACCAGGCAGCTGCTGGAGCAGGCGCATAACATCGACGTCAAGCTGCAGAAGTCCCTTGAAAATCACAACGATGAGATAAAGGAGTTCATGACCAAGTTCGAGTCACGAATAGCGGCATTGGAGCACGCCTTCAAGGCCCTCAGCGGCCACATGAAGAAATAATATCACTCCGTCTTCAAAATCACGGCGAGGAAAAATAATATTTCTCCGTTCCAAACGATGTGACGAGCAATTCTGATATTTCCCCGGCAACAATGATGCGACGGGCAAAACATGATATCGCTCCGTTCAAGAAAATGTGACGAGGAAAATAATGATATGGCCCCGTCCACAAGTATATGACGAGCAAAATCGCTTCTATTTCCCTTTCTTGTCGCCCGTCTCAATGATGAGCCAGATGACCGCAAGTACTATGCCTATCAAAAAGATCGTGCCGCTCGAATTGATATTGACATTTGAAGGTAGCGTTATGCCAAGAACATCAAGCCCGCCGGAGCCCACGAACACCAGGCCTGCAAGCACGACGAATCCGACCGCAAACATTGCCGGGTACTTTGAAAAATAACTATGCGATTCGCCGCCTTCCGTTGTCGCCAGGAAATGCTTTATTCCGAAAGCCTCGAACAGGACCACCAGCACAAGTATCCCGACCAGAACCAGCACCAGATTCGAGGAAAGGCTTGTAATGAATGAAAGCAGTGCCGTCGGGGCCGACATTATCACAAGGAAAGCCACAACAAGGGCAAGTATCGCCTGCACGCTCTTACCTTTCGGCACGTTCGCCTGATTGAGTATGCCGTAAACCACCGAAAAGGTGAGAAGCCAAAGGAGCATGTCCGGCAGCCCCAGTCTTGTCAGGACCCCGCCAACTGTCGCAAAATCGGCCATTACTTTTCGTCTCCCTTTTCCATGACCAGCCAGATGACGGCCAACGCAATCATCGCCATCACCAGCGCACCCATCGGGTCTATTCCTGACGGCAAAGCGAGTCCGGTTATGCTCAATCCGCCCGCGCCTGCGAAAAGCACTATGGCAACGATTATCAAGACAGCTGCCCACACTTTCGGATGACCAGTGAACATGTTCTCTTGAACGTATTCCGCAGGTGCATCATACTCTTTTCCATCCGGCCCCTTGATTTTTTTGGTCTTGCCGACCTTCAGGTGCTTCACCCCGGCAATCTCAAGGAACGTGAAAACGACCAGTATTCCCAGAAGCACGACCAGCAGGCCCGTGGAAAGGTTCGTCAAGGTGGTGATGATCGATGCGGGTGCGGACAGCAACACGAAGAACGCCACCACGATTGCGATTATGCCCCTGACTGGCTTGGACTTCGGCATGTTGGTCTGGTTCAATATCCCGTAAACGAGCGCGAAGCTGAGCAACCAGAGCAGGATGTCCCCGAAACCGAGCCGTTCCAGCGGCAACAGCAAATCGGCCATGTTACTTCTTCTCCCCGCCCTTGGTCTCGTGCATCATCACGTAGACCGCGGCAATCATCACGCAGATGAACAGAAGGAACGCCATCACCGTGGTGCTTATCTCGATCTGCGGCAGGCCTATCACGTTCAGCCCGCCCGCCCCGACGAACACCGCCACCAGGATTATCAGGATGGCGGCAGCGAAGAACTTCGGATGAGCCTTGAACACGGTCCCTTCGCCCACCTTCACGCCGGTTATTTCCAGGAAAATGACCGCCACTATCAGCCCGAACGCGATGAGCACCGTGGCCACGATGAGGTTCTGCAAAAACGCCACAGCCGGCGAAGCCGCCGCGGCAAGCAGGACCAGGAACGCGGCCGTAAGGGCTATCACGCCCCTTGCGGACACGCTCTTCGGTATGCCTGCATGATGCAGCAGTCCCCAGACGATGCTGAGCGTGAGTGCCCAGAGCAAAATCAGCGTTGCACCTGCGTCACGGAGCGCAATTATGAACAAATCGATTGGTGTTGCCATGTGCTCAACTGCCCATTAATCGGAAGACTAGGCTTTAAAGCTTAGCCCCCGGCCTTGCCTCCCGAATCCTCTTTCATGGCGCCCCAGAACAGGCTGAGGACTATCGCCGCCCCGGCAAGGAAGATGAGGTTCTCGGGTCCGCCGATGAACGGCAGCTGCACGGGGAACAGCTCCAGCATCATGAAACCCACGCTGAACAGGACCAGCAGCACCCCTCCCGCGACCGCGGCGCCCTGGGTCCTGTCCCCTTTCTTCTCCTTCCTGACTCCGAACAGTTCCATCGCAAACGCTATGAAAAAGACCGCTATGAAGAACCATGTTATTGAAGGCAGGTAATTGAACAGCAGACCGGTGAATGCGGCCTGGCTGGATGCAAAGAACGAAATTGCCAGGGCAATGAGCAGGTTCACTGCCCTGTTCTTGAACAGGTTGGTGAGCTCAAGGACCCCGAAAACCACGGCAAGCACGAACAGGAAGCTCACAACGAACTGGTCGCTCATCCCGAACGGCGCCCCGAGACCGAAACCATCCATCCAATCGACCTCAGTCTTCGAGCTGCCGCCTCAGCTGCTCCCGCTTCACCAGCAAGGTCGAATATACTTCCCCGGTACCTTCAGGCATCTTGGTGCCGCGCGGCCACCTGTGCTCAATCTGCCTTACACCCCTGTCGACTTCCTCAAGCTGATGCTCCAGCTCCTTCCGTTTCCGCTGCTTTCCTATGGTCGCTTCCCCGACCTTGCCCGCTATCGCTCCCCCGAGCTTGGCCATTCCTGGCACGTAGATCGGCGGGATTATCCTGACCAGGAAGAACATGACCAGCATCAGGCCGATTGAGATTATGAAGTACTTGGCGAATATCGGGACAAGCATCGAACCGTACCAGCCGCCCAAAACGAGGAACAGGTAAATAAGAATTCCTCCCACCCTCTGCATTCCCTTGTGCTCGGGTGATATCCATTTCATCGCGGATATCAGGAAAAGCGCCATGATGAAGCTCGGAATCGCAAGCAGGTACAGCAGCCTGTCCTGCACGGTCCCGTAAGCCGTGATCGTTGCGGGATTAATCTGGAATATCGTCTGGTACAATATCTGCTCGAATGCTGACAGGACCATGCAAATACACGGGCAGACGCATTAAAAAAGGTTCTGTTTGGCTCAAACGGCCACTTGGGCCGCCGTTAACGATGTTTTCGTTTCATTCGTCAGCGTCGAAATACGGAGGCATGGCGTCATCGGCAGGCGGCCCGCCTCTGAGTCCATCGTACATGGCCTTGTAAAGGCCCGCCTGGGCACTGGTGGCATCATTCCGGAACTGAAGCATGTTCATCTGCTGTTTCTGATATTCGGTGTTTTCCCGGAGTATCTTCAGTTCACTGTTTTCATCGCTAATTTTCTTGGATATCCTGAACGCATCAGCCCAATACTTCGCTTTCTCTTTCTTGTCCGTCGCCCTTTCGGAAGCCTCGAGCAGGTTCTCTATCGCTCCCTTATAGTCACCGAGTATCTTCAGTTTCTTTGCCTTGTTTACGAAAGATTTGTAGCCGGGCTCGTCCTTCGGCCAGTTGCCGGTATTTTCCCATATGTTAATCTGGTTGAGCGCATCGCCGTACTTGCCATCTGCAAAACCTTTCTTCATATCAGCGACCTTGTCCTTGTTAGCCATGATGAATTCCTCTGCAGCCGTCCAGGCAACTGGCAACAGATAGAATGCATCCATCCAGCACCATTTCGGCGTAAAATCGTACAACCTTTCCGCCGGTCGCCCCGAATAAAACATGTTGTGAACTTCGTCGCCAAAGCCCGGCTTCGGAGCGGACCTGTCAAGAAGATACTTATTGTAAAGATCAGTGGCCTGACCGAGCGTTCCCCACATCGGCAGGGCGCGCCACGGCTCTTCCCCTTTTCCCGAATAAAGGTGGGTTTGCTCATAGGTGGCTGCTTCTTTTCCGGTCATCACAGAATTCTGAATAAGCTTATACAACTCGCCGGCAGGCAGCATAACACGTTGTTCCTGATCTTCATTTCCCATGCATTCACCTGAACATCCTATGTATTATTACTCATTAGTGATATATAAAGGTATCGCCTGCAACATATGCCTCATGACAGCAGGCCGGAGCCCTCGTACGCCTTCTCGCAGGTGCCGCGTGTGTATTTGTCCCATTTCCGGCCGAACTGCTTTGTCAGCCCGTTGGCATACTCGTGCAGTAGGTTCCTTTCGAGCTCCAGCAGGGCGTCTTCGGGCTTCACTTCGCCCGGAAGCAGCCCGGGCACGATACCCGTGAGCGCCGCCTTAAGTTGCTTCATCTCCTCAACCGCTTCCTTGTAGGAATTTGGCACCGTTTCCGCGAACATGTATGGGCAGCCATCGTGAGTGACATACTCCCATGCGATTATGCTTTCCGGGAACTGCAGCTGGAACCAGTAATCTATCCTGTCCCTCTCCTCACCATCGGCCCATGATTTGATCGCTTTTCCTCTTTCACCGGCGTCCCTTTCCTTTGCGTCCGACATCTTCCTTACGTAAAGCACGACCCCGTCCTCCGTCTTTTCACCGACAGCAGGCAGACGGTCCGTCTTCTGATATTCAAGCTCGCTCGGATTGTCACGAAAAAGTTTCCTGTCCTCTTCCACCATCTTGTCTGCCATACATGTCATCTGCAATTATTGTGCGGTCCTGCCTTCGGCCGTCGCATGCCGGATCCTGGATGCGTAACCTTCCCAGCTTTCACAGCCTATCGGGTCCCTGTTGACCTCAGGCCATCTGGAAGGAGGGATGTCCGGATTGCTAAGGAACTCCTGGGTCATTTTATCATAAGTGGTGACCTTGCGGGGAGCGGGAACGCCGTCCATGTAGGCTATCTCCGCATTCTCTTCGTCAAAATGGACCGCATATCTGCACTCGTCCTGAAAATCCTCTAGTATCTGGTCCATCTGGCGGGTGCGAAAATCGGGAGTGATTCCCCTGGGATCGAGCTTGACTATCGTCCTTGAGGTCCCGTAAGCGGCCGTATTATCAGACATCCATATAGTTACTACTAGGTAGTATATAAAACTATAGGCCGTACGCCTCGTCATGATGGGCAAATCTCCTCAATAGGACCGTGTTCGCGCTTTCGGAGAACTCGTAGATAAGGACGAATGCCCCGGACACATGGACCCTCCATTTTCCAGCCAACGGCGCCCTCAATGGCTTTCCTTGCATGGGATTCATGAGTATTTTGGCAATCTGCCTTTCCAAGGCGGTCTTCAATGCGGGATTCTTTCTCGTCACCCTCCGCACTTCGAGTTGGCAGGTTTCTGTGAATTCGAGGTTGTACATCCCAAGATCCCGTTCAGAACAGGTCGCCCATCGTTTTCGCTTTTATGACCTTCTCCTTCCCCGCCCTGATACGCTTGTCCTGCTCCAGCAGGCTTTCGGTGAATTCCGGCCTGAAAGATGGGTCGAGTATGTTTTCCTCGAATTCCTCGATTATGGATTCCAAGGCGGCGGATTTGTCTTTCAGACCTTCCTTGGCCTTTACCACGTTGACCACGCGATTGGCATGCTCGGAGAGCCGTATGATTGATTGAGGCATTACATCACGTAATGTAATGTTATTTCATGTTATTTAAAGCTATACGCCTTCACCTAGAGCTGCTCCAGCGCTTCCTTTTCCCTGAAATGCAGCTTTCCGGGCGCTATCAGGACGGCAGGCACCCCCAATTGCCGCTCAAGCAGCTCCTTTGCCGTGCAATAAACTATCTCAGATTCAGATGAACCCAGCCTTGAGGCCGCCACCAGCTTTTCCTTCTCCTTGACCACGCCCGCTTTGAGCAGCATCTTGACCGCATCCGTTGCCCGCATGTACAGCCCTATCCCGGAATCCAGGTCAAGCAGGAGCAGGGTATGCAGCCCGAGCTTCCTGTTCCCCTTAAGCGCCTCCTTCACCGCCTCGAGCTGCCCCGAGAATGGCACGGTGGCCGTCCTGCCGAACTTGTACAGCTGCAGACCCGTCTCGGCAACAGCGGAAAAAATTGATGCATTATGGATGATTTGTACGGGGATTCTCCTCTTTCTGGCCTCCAGGAAAACATCAATGTGGGTCGTGGCAGCCAACGGGTCCCCCGGGACAAAAAGGGCGACATCGGCCTGCTTCGCCTTCGCAAGGAACTGGGGAAGATTATCCTCGAGGTCCTGCCTCTTCAGTAGTGTGACCGGTCTTCCTATCAGCCTTGCCAATTCATCGATTGAGCCGCCCCACTTGTTGGTGTAGAGCTCCGCAAAGCAGTCGCACGATTTTGCTATGGAAACCGCCCGCAGGGTGAGGTCGCTCTCGTCAAAAAGGCCCAGTCCGATGATGTACAGCACGGCAATACTTGACCGTTGCGCTTTTATCCTTTTGCAAACTGTTGGCTGGGATGGATGAGAAGAAAGGCGACGGATATTACGTCGGGCGCGTGGTGCGGCAGTTCGCGGAACGGAACGGCATCGAAATCCTGTCAAGCGGGGAACCGGTCACCTACGATGAATGGAGGCGGTTCCAGTCGTTCATTGACAGGGACAAAGGGGAGGATGCGGAAGGTAATGGCATTCCCTGCTACCTCATGCGCGCGATATGCAACGAAAAGAAACCCAGTGTCACCGGGTTCTCCGTATATCAGGACAGGCCGAACGGTCCCTTTTTCGCCTATGTGAGCTACGGGAACACCGACTACAGGCTGTTCGAGATCGATGCAAAATGCGAGAACGTCAAGAGGATGATTGAATTCTGCGGCGTCACCAGAACGTACTATCCTGTGACCGGCTACACGCAGAAGGAACTGAAAAAAGGCCTCATCGTGCGAAAGGTGGAGGAAGGCATACTCGGGGGCCGGGAGAGCGTTGATTTTCTTGTCGAACCGTCGGTGTGGGACAGCATGGTACGGCCTTTCGAATGCATGGATTCCATCAACAAGGCCCAGCTGCTGGCGAAGCACTGCCTCCGCGGCAGCGACGACGGCAGGTCGCGGCCTCCGGAAGTCATGCGATACCTGGAGCGGACAAGCAGGTGCCTGCGAAACATTGGTTACGTCCCGGCCGACACCGGCAGGTCGCTGCTGGAAAAGGACATTTACATGGTCCAAGATATCGAGCCCGACCTGCCCATAGGATGGACGCGCTATTTTCTGAGGGGACTGGCACCCATACTGGATAAACTGCCGGAACAACCTGATCCAGAAATGGCGGCCGGACGCATGGCTGGCCTGTTCAACAACGCCGGGGCCGAACCGAAATGGTCCGCTGCCGAACTGCTCGAACTCAGTTGCAAGCGGTTTTAAGCGGACGGATGCCATTCTTCCCATGCGCTTCGCATTCGACGTCATCGGCAACCGCGAGAAGGCGGTGGCCATAGTGGAGCTTCCGGAGAAATCAGACCCCGCTGCCGTTGCAAGATCAATCATGGAACGGCACCCGAACGTCAAAAGTGTCCTGGCAAAAGCGGGTCCGAGGGAAGGTGTCCTCAGGATATACAAGCTCAGGCTTCTGGCAGGCTCGAAGGACACCGAGGTCATGCACCAGGAATACGGGATGAAGTTCAGGCTTGACCCCCAGACCGTCTACTTCAGCCCCCGCGAAGGGTTTGAAAGACAACATATAGCAAGGATGGTCAAGCCAAAGGAACGTGTGCTGGTCATGTTTGCAGGCTGCGGGCCGTTCGCAATCGCGATAGCAAAAGCACAGCCCACCGCCAGGGTGGAAGCAATAGAAATCAACCCTGCTGCCGTCAAGTACATGGAACAGAACATCAGGCTGAACGGGGTGGGCCTGAGAGTGAATGCCCATCTGGGGGATGCGCATGATTCGGCAAAGCTGGGAAAGCTCGATCGGATAATCATGCCCCTGCCCGAGCTTGCCTGGAAATTTTTGCCTGCCGCTTTCGGCGCCTGCAGGAAGGGCGGTATCATCCATCTCTACGGCATCTCGGGTCAGGAAAAATTCATCGATCTCGTCCACAGGGTGCATGAGGTCGCAAGGCATGAAGGAGTGAAGATGAGGATAACCGGCGGGGAGAAGGTGCTGCCCTATGCGCCGCACACGTGGAAGGTGCGGCTGGACATAAGAGTATTGTAACAAATTAGTGTCATATGACAACTTTAAATAGTGTCAGATGACAACAAATAGTATGCAATTCAGAGACTTCGCCGAGAACCTGCTTGGCTCAAAAGTCAAAATAAAGGTGCTGAGAAAGTTATTGACCGAAGCGTTCCTTCCCAGCGAACGGGAACTGGCAAAACTCATCGGCGTATCATACACCGCGGTCAGCCGGGCACTAAAGGACTTCCACGAACTCAACCTTATATCGCCGCTGAGAATCGGCAATGCCATGACATGGCGACTGAACGAAAAAAGCTATGCCTGCGAATTTCTTTCCAACGTCATCGGAAGCATGCAAACATCGCCTTTGGAACACCTGAAAGAAACGCTCCATGAACACTTGAAAGATATGCGGGAGAAGGGCAAAATCAAATTGATCAAGGCCGTAATATTCGGTTCCGTTGCCGAGGGAAGGGAGATGCCCGACAGCGACATTGACCTGTTCATTTTGGTACAAAGCGAAGAGGAAAGAAATCATCTGTTGAATTCTGCGTTTCCGGTCGTCGGCTTGATTATACAGGAGATGTACGGCAACAAGCTTTCTCCGCAGATTTTTACCATGAAAGACTACGCTGACCCGAAGAACAAAAAGTTCCTGGAAAACGTGGAGAAAGGAATCACGGTGCTTTCATGATTAAAAACAGGCCGGTCGATCGCTCGGATGCCGTCAATTACCTGAAAAGGGCCGAAGAATGCCTGCATTCGGCGCGAAGGAGCATGGAAAATGATGAATGGAATGTCTGTGTAATAGACGCCATCCATTGCGGAATAGCCGCCGCAGATGCCATATGCGTAGCCAAACTGGGCCTCCGCAATGCCAGCGAGAATCACAACGATACGCTACGACTCCTCGCCAGCATCGGGAACGACAATGAGATTTCCGCGGCCGTCCGCCATCTGAGCAGCCTTCTTAGCATCAGGACCGACGCCGAATACGGGAGCAAACTTCAACTGCGCCCTGCAGCCGAGGCCGCACTGATGCACGCCGAACGGCTCCTGAATTTCAGCCGGAATAAAGTAAAACCGATTTGACGTCTGATTCAGACCTTGTAGCGTTCCCTGTATTCCTTGAATTTCATCACCACATGCACCACGTCCGCTATGCTCGTCCCGGTCCGGTTGGATATCTCGGTGCTGTTCAGCCCCTTCACGAAATACATCTCAAGGACGTTTTGCACGTACAACTGGCATCTGCCCTGAACGGCGAACATCGGCACGGTCTTCGTTCTTTCCTGTCTTGCTTCCATAATTCACTCACCTCTGCGAGAGAATTATTTACCTACAAAAGGTCACATATAAAGATTTTTCAGATGTCGTGCCGCTGCCTGTATTCCCTGTATGTTATGATCACTTCTTTGACGTCCTCTTCACGCGTGTCCGTCCGTCTGGCTATTTCCTCCACGCTGCGCTTGTCATCAAAATACAGGTAAACCACCTTGTCCAGATATCTTTTGGACATGCCCGGCATGACGAAACCTTCAATCCGGACCCCTCTGCCCTGAGTTGCCGTTTCATCATGTCTTACCGAATTATGATACGTTGCCCCAATCATTCACTCACCTAATCGAGAGAAAACAATAGCAGCGATTGTCCCATATAAAGGTTTCAGATGGATTCCCGTAAACCGGAAAACGGTATTTGGACGCTCACCGGGAGGTGTTTGTCTGCATGTACAGGGGCTCGCAACCCATCGCTGGTTCCATTTCGCTCCACCCGTACGCCGTCCCGTCTTCCTGGTAGTCGTCCGAATTCCTGCGCTCTTCAGGGAACTCCGGTATAAGGCCGGTCGTCTTCAGTAACGGCCTTTCAAACTCTTCTGCCATATACATATATTACTTCTAAGTGGTATATAAAGCTTGCACAATCGGCTCGTAATCCCAGCCTTCCAGAATCCTGTCCGGTAGCATGATTGTCAGTTTGCTTTCCCTGTCCTTGTACAGCTCGAATCCTTCGTCAAGCAGCTTCAGGTAAAAATTCCTGTCTGCCTCGTCAGGGTCGTATTCATCTACAACTGCTGTTGAGAGATATGCCCTTGTTGCACCGTCCTCTTGCAGGACATCACGGCAAATCTCGCGCTCTCTGGTTATCTTTCCTTCGCATGGGCAGAAACGCTGTGCCTTCAATGCTTTGACAGCCTCTTCCTTCGGCAGCAAGACAAGCTCCTTTTCCGCTATCGTTTTCCTCTTTATTTCCAGATAGCTCATGCCGCTGCTTGGCGGAAAAAGGATAAATCAGCACACTTTGAGGTCGAACACCAGGTGCTGCTTGCCGGGGCTCATGCTCTTCACATGCTGGATGTCGAGCACTTTGAGCGTCCTCCCGTAAGCTGATGCGACATCTTTGAGCTCTTCCGTCCTTGCTTCCACCTGGTCCAGCGGAAGGGCCTCGTGATAATGGATGGTTGCCCCCTTCTTGGCAATCTTAAGAGCTGACGGGAAAAAAACCAGCGAATCGTCCAGCCAGCCCGAAATCACCCTGTCCGCGGTTCCGGCCAGATCGTCGGAAAGGTTCCTGCAATCCCCCCTGAGCACCGTGACCTTGTGGGAAAGCCGGTTGAGCTTGAGGTTCTCCTTCAGAAACGCAAGAGCGGTCGGATTGACGTCAATGGCCGTTACCTGCTTGGCCTTCTTCGCGACCGGCAGCGTCCAGTAGCCTATCCCGGCAAACATGTCCACTATCTTTTCGTTGGGCTTGATCATGCCTGCAAGCCTTCCCCTCTCCCCTTTGTTGCCGCCGGACCACATCACCTTGTTCAGGTCCATCTTGAACACGCACCCGTGCTCCCTGTGTATTGTTTCCAGTGAGCTTTTTCCTGCAAGCACCTCCATTCTCGGCTTCCTGGTGGTCCCGCTTATGCCCTTTTCGAGTGCCACGGTCCTGAAATGAGGTAGCACCTTGAGGGCGGCAGCGCCTATTTGCTTCCTGGCTACCATCAATTCAGGCTTCAGCCTCAGAATCATGATTTCCCCGACCCCGTTGTAACCGCGCGGGAGCGCAGCGAGCTGCTTCTCGCTCAGTTTCTTGCTCATTTCATTTGAAAGTTGTTTGTGGAATGTCAAATCATCACCAGCAGGATGGCTAAGCTACTGCCGTAAGGGATAAAAGCACATACGCAAGTCCAGAAAACAGGTTTCTCGGGTCGCCGAGTGAAAATATTCGGAGATTTAGCGTATGCAGCTAAGCTGCCAAGAGTTCTTGGCCGCTAAGAAACGGCTTATGCTAAGATAGGTCGCCCTAATGCGCTAAAATCGAAGAAAAGAGGAAAAAATCAAACGCTTTTGGATACCGGTCAGGGCAAGATTTGTTAGAATCTTGCGAACTTCCCGGCACCGCTGCGCCAGATTGCTTCCACCGCAAGTATCACCGCAGCCGGCATGGCCAGCGCGGCGATGTTGTTGATGATGCCCGCGACGTACGTCCCGATCATCGGGAGCGCACCGAGGAAGGCCGTGTTCGCTCCGACCACGACCAGGGCAATCACCGACAAGAGGTAAGCCTCAGCATCGTCTGTGCTGATGGTTCCCAGCTTAGCGGCAGAGAGCAACCCAACGATTGTACCAAGGACCAGCAGCACCATTGCCGTGGTCGATGGGGGTATAGCGATCGGCGCGAGTCCTGCTATCACGGCGATTATGACGCCGAGCAGGAACAGGTAGCCGCTCACCTTGACCCATTGGGTTTCCTTTGCCATTCTGTTCACCTATCTTCCCCTTTGACTGAGGTATCCTTTAAAAAGGTGACAGGCGACTAGGGCAGTTGTCGATGTCGCCATTAACTTATTGCAGGATTAAACCTTTATCTGTGAGCTGCCT
>JAZDNN010000014.1:0-6087 GCA_043799675.1 Candidatus Aenigmatarchaeota archaeon
AACGTTCTGGCTGTTCAACACGGTGGTGAAGAGCTGGCTCCATTTCAAGACCATACCATGGACGGACATAGCGATTTCAGGCTACGTGCTCGATCCTCACGGCCAGAAAATGAGCAAGTCGAAGGGGAACGTGATAGACCCTCACGGTTTGATGGAAAAGTTCGGGGCCGACTCGGTCAGATTCTGGGCGGGCAGCTCAAGGCTCGGCGAGGATGCCGCCTATCAGGAGAAGGATATAGTCACCGGACAGAAGACCATCAACAAGCTCTGGAACGCTTCCAGGTTCCTGAGCATCCACATCAAGGAAAAGCCGAAGAAGCCCAAGACGCTTCAAGCATTCGATCAATGGATATTGGCCAAGCTCAGCGGGGTGATAAAACAATCAACGGAGCATTTCGAGGCATACGATTTCTCGCTGACCAAGGCGGCCACGGAGAACTTCTTCTGGCACGATTTCTGCGACAACTACCTCGAGATAATCAAGAGCCGGCTGTACGAGCAGAAGGACGAGTCTGCCAAGTACACCCTCTACACGGTGATGCTCGGGCAACTCAAGCTGTTCGCGCCCATAATCCCCCACGTGACGGAAGAGCTCTACCAGAAGCTGTTCAAGGAGCACGAGAAGGACGTGTCAATCCATATTTCCAAGTGGCCGGAACCCGAATGGACGGACAAGACAGTCGAGAAGGAAGGGGATGTGGCGGTCGAGATAATTTCAGTCGTAAGGCAGTGGAAACAGGCGAACAAGCTGCCCCTCAACACCGAGCTGAAGGAAGTGACCGTGGAGAAAGAAAAGGAGAAGATGCTCAAGCCCTTCCTGAACGACATCCTGGCGGTCACCAAGGCAAAGAAGCTGGTTTTCGGGAACGCGTTCTCGGTCCAAGCGGGTTCCTGATTTATATACCAGTTCTTGCATCGAATTAATATGCGGCTGAAGATGTCCAAGAAGGTGGTCAGGAACCAGTGGCTGCTGGCCACAGTACTTTCGGTTATGATAATATTCACCGCAGCCGCAATCAAGGTTCCGACCGGGATGACCCCTGGGCAGGGATGTCCAGAGATGGAGAACCCGACATGCGACGATTACTGCAGCTATACTGAGCATTCAAATCAACTTGGCTGTATCGGTTCGTGCTACGACGAAAATGACATGAGCTGTGTCAATTACTGCTGGCTGAATCAGAACGACCCGGGCTGTAATGTCATTTTCCAGCCGCAGCCCGAAAACACACAGGCACGGTGCATGGATTTCATAGACAACGACGCGGACGTTGCAGTCGATTGTCAGGACACGGATTGCGAGGGGATACCATGCTCAGCCCAAATGTCGGTCTGCCCATCAGGGTCTTCAGGCCCCGGCGGCCCTTCAAAGGTTTGTGGCGGAGGTTTATGCAATCAGATGAGTTATGTGTGCACAGAAACCAACTGCTTTGATAACATAGACAACGATGCCGATGGTAATACGGACTGCGCGGACCCGGATTGCGACGGTCAAATGTGCTTTTCTATCCCTTGCCCGGCAGGCTCCGCAGGAGTTCAACTCACCAAATCGTGCGTTCAAGGCTCCTGCAGTGCACCAACTGGTTGTGCCGAAATCAATTGCTTGGACGGAGTTGATAACGATTTAGATGGCGGAGCGGATGGTGCGGACTACGATTGCCCGCATGCAGATCTGGTGCCTGTGAGTTTCACATACAACGGTTACTTTGATGCAGTATATGATTCGGCGACAAATACGTGGACTAAAAAGCATTATTATACAATCGGCACCAAAAACATCGGCATCAAGACGACCAGTCACTGGATGTTTATCATAAACTTGACTGATGCCAACGGTGGCGATTTGGCTACTTGTGGATATGGAAGTAACATTGCGGCTGGTGAAACCGGTGGTTGCTCCATAAGTTTGTTGTCGCAAGTTCCGTCCAGGGTAAAGGTGTTTGTTGATTCAACCAATCTGCAGGTAGAGCCTAACAAGACAAATAACATCGCTTTTTTCGATGTCTGATTTTCCCTCGCCACGCTTTTTGCTGCTGCGGCAGTCGTATGAACGGAGCAATGCATGCTTTTGCCCGCCATGCATCATTGACGGGTCATACGACTCTATAAAAACTGCGGATGACTTTGTGGTTGTATGGTCGAAGAACCGTTGTTCAGGCTGAGGAAGATACTGGCGGAGCTGGAGGCAATCAAAGGCAGGCATACCGAGCTCATTTCCGTACTCATACCTAGCGGAGGATCCGTGATAGACATGATGAACCAGCTGAGAAACGAACAAGGAACAGCCGACAACATCAAGAGCAAGGGGACCAGGAAGAACGTCGTATCGGCCCTGGAGAAGACCATGCAGCACCTCAAGCTGTACAAGAAGATACCAGACAACGGGGTCGCGATATACTGCGGCAATGTCTCGGAGCACGAAGGTGTGGATGACATCAAGCTTTGGGCGATAGAACCGCCCGAGAAGCTGGGGACCAAGCTATACTGGTGCGACCAGGTGTTCAGGCTGGAGCCGCTGCAGGACATGGCCGCGGAGAAGGAAATCTACGGGCTGGTGGTGATGGACAATCAGGAAGCGTCCATCGGGATGCTCAAGGGAAAGAAGATAATCCTGATAAGGAAACTGGAAAGCATCGTGCCTTCAAAAACGAGCAAAGGCGGGCAATGCATGGGTTTGGATACGCTGGTTTTTGCAGCCGACGGCAATCTCGTCAGGATGGAAGATGTCAGGAAGGGGCCTAACGTGAAATCGGTGGCGTTCGAGAGTCATGCGGTTTGTGATTCACCCGTTCTTGATGCATGGCGTACCGAGAAGGAGGAATGCTACAAGATTGTCACAAAGTGTCCCAGATTGGAAGTGGAGAGTTCCAAAGACCACGTCTTTTTCGTCTGGGAAGACGGCCGGATAAAAGAGAAGGCAGCCGAAGAGCTGAAAGAAGGTGACACCCTTCTCATGCCCGAGAAGATCACGGTCAAAGGGATGCGGCACAAGCTGAAGACGGATTACTTCTTTTCCTTTACGATATCCATGGAAGGACGTCAGGCCATAAAAGACGCAAGGACAAAAAGGAAAATGAGTCAAAAGCAACTGGCCGCGGAAGCGGGCCTTACGCAGACGGCGGAGTCCTGCGTGGAGCTCGGAAAACGGGATTTCAAGGTCCAGAACCTCAAGAAAATCTGCCAAGTGCTGGAACTGGACTTCGGGAAGTTCTTTGCCGAACATGTGAGGCCGAAAGGCGGCGTTGCCCTCCCCGATACGCTCAATGAAGACCTGGCACAACTGCTGGGTTATTTCGTGGGTGATGGTAATTACGACAAGAACAGGATAGCGTTTTCGGAAAGCGACCCGCAGGTCGCAAGACTTTACGCAGGTAAAATAAAGGGCACCTTCAATGCCATGGCCCTGATAAAATACAGGAAGAATAAACATTATCACGAAATCCGCGTGTGCAGCAAGGCCGTCGAATCGTTCATGAAGGGCGAACTTCTCGGGTCCAAGGACGCCTTGCATGCAGGCATACCCAGCAAAGTGCTGACCTCGGAAGATTCGGTGCTTGCCGCGTTCCTGAAAGGGCTGTTCGATGCGGAAGGATACATGAGCGGTGGAAGGTTCGGGTTCGGCGTCCAGAGCAGGACATTGGCAACGCAAGTCCAGATGGCCCTCCTGCGTTTCGGCATAATATCATCCCTGCTCGAATATGACTGCAGGAAGAACCCCTACAGCCGGAATCACAGGTTCACGGTAGAAATCTCGGAGAAGGAATCCTTGGAACTTCTTAGGACGAACATGGGATTCAGTTCACGGGTGAAAGCGAAAAAACTGGATTCCATAATCAGGAACAAGACCGACAAATCGGAAGTCAGGCAGGTGTTGGCTTCTGGAAAGGCTGTCAGGGCGTTGATAGAAGAGCATGGCATGATAAAGCAGGACTTCCCGAAGGTGTGCGATTACTTCTACGACAGAAAGAACATCGGCAAGAGGACGTTCGCAAACTCCATACTGAAACCTGCCGAGGTGAACAAAAAACTGCATTCGAACCTGGAAAGCATGCTGAACTGCAACACCTTGCCCGTAAAAATAAGAAGCATCACAAGACGCAACGGCAGCATCCCGATGGCCGACATATCCGTTAGTTCGAGGAACTTCATCGCTAACGGTCTGCTTGTGCATAATTCTGCCGCGCGTTTCGAGCGGGTGAGGGAGGGGCTGATAAACGACTTCTATAAGGAGATAGCGGAGAATGTGCGCAAGGCGCTCCCGAAAGAGGTAAAGGCAATACTGTTCGGAGGACCCGGTCCTGCCAAGGAGACCTTCCTGCGAGAGGAGTACTTGTCAAGCGATCTCCGCAAAATGATACTTGGACCGATAGGCACCGGATATTCGGACGAGGCCGGGCTGGAGGAGCTGGTCGAGAGGGGAAAGGAAATGATAAAGGAGGCCAGCATAGCCAAGGAGAGGGACCTTGTGAGAAAGTTCCTGGAATACCTGCAGAAGGGCAACGGGCTTGCCGTTTACGGTATTGAGAACGTTCTGGAGGCCACCAGGCAGGGGGCGGTGGACATCATGCTCATGTCGGAAGGTCTCAATATGGTCGAGGTGGAGGTCGAATGCCCCACCGGCCATATATTCAAGCGCTTCGTGAAGTCGGAAGAGGCGGAGAAGCAGGTCTGCCAGGACCACAAGCACGCGGCCGGATTGCTGGGAAAAATGGAGGCGCACGAGGCCCTTGAGGGGGTGGCCGAGCAGTTCGGCACCAAGCTCGAAGTGATAAGCAAGGAGACGCGGGAAGGGGAACAGTTGGCGGCCCTTGGCGGGATAGCTGCGATACTCAGATACAGGATCAGCTAAGCGTTTTGCTCGTCATATTCTATTGAACGGAGAAATATCATTCGTTTGCCCGTCACGCTCTTCTGAGCGGAGCAATATAAGTCTTTTGCTGCTGCGGCCGGAATATTGCTTTTTCCTCGCCTTGCTTTTGGCAGCGGAGCAATGCTATTTCCCTTTCTCAAGTATCTCTACGTGGTTCGCTGCGTTCTTCAGGCTTGTAGCTAAACCGGGCTCGGCTGCAACAAGCACGACCGTCTTGCCTTTCTTCCTTGCATGCTGCAACAGGGGAAGGAAATCGGCGTCCCTGCTTGCCAGCACAAAAACGTCTATGTCCTTGTTTTCCAGGGCTTCCATGGCATGAACGGTAAGCGGGACATCAACATCGGTCTTCTGCTCGGGGTCCGCGAGGGCTATTATGACCTCGAATCCCTCATTGGCCACCGCTTCAATCAGCTTCTCCGGGGCATACTGGTTCAGGAAAACCTTTCCAATGGAGATTTTGCCGTACTTCTCAATCCGTTTCCTGAAGTCGGACAGGTCTATGGAGAACTCCTTCCGTATCATATTCGGGCCGTCTATGAACACGGCCAATCTATGCTCCTTCTCCTTCCTGCCAAAGAGGCTGAAAACCATAGACCACACTATTATTCTGGCTTTTTATCCTTGCATATGACAACTCGATTAATGGTTACACCACCCTCCGTCAGGGACATGGCGTCTTACATGCAATTCCTGAAAGAACTTTCTGGGACATATTCCTATTCGACAGGAAAGCGGACCGTAAGCATGAAAAGAACGAAGATATCAAGGAGGACCGGTCTGGCAGGTTATAGCATGAATCAGTTCACGAGATGGCTGCACGAAAACGGCCTGGCTGCGGAGGTAACGGAACTTTCCTCCGGGAGGATGGTTTACTATAACTTCAACCTTCCCGCTGTCAGGAATTATCTCAGCAAGCGCGGCGAAGATATCAAAGTCGCAGGGGCAGACGATAGAAGCGGACAGCATTCCGGCCGCATGCCGTCCAGACGTCCTCGAGCGTCACCTGCAAACGAGTAAATATATTCTGGGGTATACAAATCGCTTTATTTTATCCACTGATAATCAGTTATATGCCCCAATATAATTCGCAGAGTCTACATAAATTAGAACTTCTTGTCGGAAAGTGTTGTAAAGAGCGCCCTGAAGGTTGGGATGATGATGTGTATCGTTGTTGGTTACGTTATATTTCGGGTGCGGATAGAAATGAATTAATCAGA
>JAZDNN010000034.1:0-8361 GCA_043799675.1 Candidatus Aenigmatarchaeota archaeon
ACGCAGACGGACAGGCAGGAACAGACCGAGCGAGCTGCATGTCTCACTTGCACTGACGTTGTTCGCGATATCCGTGGTATCCGCGGGATTCTGGGTCGGTGTAGGATACAGCGGCTCCCTTCATCTGTCGGCGACCGCAAAGGCCACCCAGCCTGATTCCACGCCTCCCGGGACAATAGTCATGCCGACAATCAATTTCGATATTGCACTTGTAGCCCCCACTCCTAACGCTTTAAACGAGTGGACAGGCTGCATCGGACCGTGGTCGCAAGCCCAGCTGGATACGTATTGCAATTGCTGGGGTTACGGCCGTGCGCAGAAGTGCTGGTATACCCTGTTCGAACCCCCCGGTGTGAGAATAAACATAAACCCCGGCACGGACCAGGGGAGCAACTGCGTGGATGCAGACGCCGGCTACAGTTATAATTACGACCCAGGCATCGGGGCATGGTCGGTGGCGTGCACGAGATGCGCAGGTCAGATAATACTCACCCTTCCAGGCACAACCGTTCAGCCGTCGGCAAGCGTCAGCGCATCCGTGAGCGGCCCGACCAATTGCGCCGGATTGACCGTCTACATAAAAAGCACGAGCTGCAGCGGCACAACGGCCTGTTCGTTCCCCCTGTCGGACACGGTGAACAGCTGCAATTTCAACGCGCCCGCGAACGGCGGCACTTACAATTATTATGCGTGCCTCGACGAGAACGGCAACGGGGTTTATACGGATTCCTGGGAGAGCGCCACCGCAGCACTCAATGTGGCACACGTCATATCGTGCGGTGACGGCCTGGTTGAAGGGACCGAAGTATGTGACCTGACGAACCTGACCGGAAAGACCTGCACGAACATGGAACTGGGATTCACCGGCGGAACGCTCGGATGCAAGGCGGACTGCAGCGGATTCAACACGAGCCAGTGCACAGGTCCGGTGTGCGGCGACGGGAAGGTTAACGGAAACGAGCAGTGCGACGGGACGAACCTGACCGGAGGCACATGCGTAGGGCAGGGATACACCGGAGGGACCCTGAGCTGCAATGCGGGCTGCACGTTCAACACGGCTTCGTGCACGGGCCCTGTCTGCGGCAACGGGAAAGTGGAAAGCGGCGAGGATTGCGACGGGACCAACCTGACCGGTAAGACCTGCCTGAACATAGGGATGGGCTTCGCAGGCGGGACACTGAGTTGCGGTTCGGGTTGCGCATTCAACATTGCAAACTGCCTGTCCTCACAGACCAACCAGACGGCCGTCTGCGGCAACGGAATAATCGAGACGGGCGAGCAGTGCGACTCGACGAGCCTCAACGGGCAGACATGCGTAGGCAGGGGATTCAGCGGAGGGGCCCTGAAATGCACCATTTGTAATTATGATACAAGCAGCTGCACAAGCGTCACAACGGTGACTTCAACGGATGCACAAACAGCCATAACCACGGCACAGACCGCGATAACCACGGCCAGGAATGCCAACAAGAACGTCACCGCCGCGGTCACACAGGTCAACATCGCGATAACGACGTTCAATTCCGGCGACTATTCGAAGGCCAAGACACAGGCCGAAATGGCAAAGACGCTGGCCGACAATGCCGCCATACCGCAGACCAGCGACTCCACCGTGTTCATCGCAGTGGCAGGAATCATAATCGCCGTCGGCGGGGCGGTCTCGTACTACTTCCTCAAGATGCGGCCAAAAGCGGCCGGTCCGGCACCACCCCCTGCACCCGCAGCGGCTCCGGCATAAGGTTTTATCCGAGCAAAGCGGATGATTGTCATGGATTTGGCACTGCAGTTCGGTTTCGTCGGGGTGGTCATACTGGGCGCAATCGCCCTCGCCACATACCTGCCGGCAAGAAAGCTCCGCCAGACCCGCATGAAAAAGGGCATGAAATGAACGCGGGGGCGGCAAGACCGAGCAAAGTTATAAGGCGGCCTTAACAGTTAGCATGAGCAGGCGGAGCCTGCCAAGAGCACTCTTGGCTGCCCGCAGGCAGCAGATGTGATTTCATGCTCGAGCCGATAATCATAGGAAGGGAGCACAAGGACATCGAAAAGTTCGGGACGGACGGGACAATATTTCTTGGAAAGGCGATAGTCGGCACGGGATTCGATACCCACATGACCAACCCGATACGGATGGACGTCGCCAAGCCCCATGCTATACTGATTGCCGGCAAGCGCGGGACCGGGAAGAGCTACACCATGGCAGTGATGGCGGAGGAGATGATGAAGCTGCCCGAGGCCATAAAGAAACAGCTTTCCATGGTACTGATAGACACGATGGGAATCTTCTGGAGCATGAAGGATTCCAATGACGCGGCCCACACCCTTCTCAAGGAGTGGGGCCTGGAAGCCAAGGGATTTCCGAGCCAGAACGTGGTGCCCATCGGGCTGAAGGACTTCTACAAGAAGCACGGAATGGCCTTCGATGCGACGTTCGCGCTAAAGCCGAGCGAGCTCACGACCGGGGACTGGGCGCTCACGTTCGGCATCTCGCTGCTTGAGCCGACCGGAATCCTGATGGAAAGGGCGCTGAACAAGCTCAAGGGGAAGGATTACGGGATAAAGGAAATCATCGACGCGATAGAGGACGACAAGAGGGCGGACGCGAAGGAAAAGACGGCGCTGCAGAACCGGTTCATGTCGGCGGAGGGATGGGGAATATTCAGCAAGGAAGCCACGCCCATCGACACGTTCCTGAAGCCGGGAATCGCAACGGTCCTTGACGTAAGCAATCAGGACTGGCCGATACGGAACCTGATGGTCGGAATACTTGTAAGGAAATTGTACGAGGTCAGGCTGGCCGCAAGAAGGGCGGAGGAAACCTCGGCGGTAGCGGGGGAAAAGGGAATCAGGAAAATACCGCTGACCTGGGTGGGGATAGACGAGGCGCACAACTTCCTTCCGTCCGAAGGGGAGACGGCGGCAACGGGTCCGCTGCTGATGCTGCTGAGGCAGGGAAGGCAGCCGGGGATAGGGACAATAATGATAACGCAGAGGCCGCTCAAGCTGCACGAGGATGCGATTGCACAATCGGACCTGGTGATTGCGCACAGGCTGACCGCAAAACCTGATTTGGATTCGTTGGGCACAATCACGCAGACTTATGCCCTTGAGGACATCCGGAAGATGGTGAGCTGGCTGCCCAAGCCGCCCGGCTCAGCCGTCATACTTGACGACATAAGCGAGCGGCTGTTCAACTGCCAGGTCCGGCCGAGGCAGAGCTGGCACGCGGGCGGCACGCCCAGCGTCAACCTCAAATGAGGTCATTGTCAATGTTATCGAAATCGTTGGCACTAAACGCTGCCGTTGTCCCGTTCATTTTCATCCTTCTGGCCACGCCCGCGCTGGCGCAGAACATCCCCGATTACACCGACAAGTACGTCAACGATTTTGCCGGGGTATTAACAGCATCACAAACGGCAGAACTGAGAGCCCTTTTTTCTGACGTTGACCAGCAGACAACTGCAGAGGTAACGGTCCTCATTGTGAAAACGGTGACACCGCTGGACATGAGCACCTACGCGCAGGAGGTGTTCGACAAATGGGGGATAGGGAAGGCGGACAAGGACAACGGCCTGCTCATCCTGTATGCCAACGATACGCAGAAGATATGGGTGGCCACCGGCTACGGACTGGAAGGGATACTTCCCGACAGCAAAGTGGGGAGGATGCTGGACGAGACGTTCGTTCTATCACGGGCCAGCGGGGACCCCGCGGGAGGAATCGTACTTGCCGCCCACGCGTATGCACAAGTCATAATTGACAACGCCGACGAGGTCAGGAGCGGCAACGCGGGCAACAACACGAGCCTACTTGAATATCTGCTTTCGGCGGCCTTCGTGCTGGTGTTCCCGCTGGGCATCTTTGCCCTTATATTCTTTTTCGCATACAATGACAGGCATCCGAAGTGTCCTCATTGCGGCGGAAGAGCCGATGCAATCAGGACGGAAAAGCACACGGAACAAAAGAAAGTGTTCTTCGGTTCGGTCACTTCGTACTACACCATCGTGACTTACAAGTGCAGGAAGTGCGGGAAGACGTTCACGAAGAGGAAGGAAGGCGAATACGGAATGTCCGGCGGCAGCCTGATCATACTTGGCGGCGGAGGCGGCGGGTTCGGAGGCGGAGGAGGTTTTGGTGGCGGCGGATTCGGCGGAGGGGGCTTCGGGGGCGGCGGGGCGGGACGTTAGCTTTAAATCGGACGGAATGGATTGATGCACATGGCAGCGCAGGATTTCATCTCGAAATACAAGTGGCCGCTGATTGCCGGCGTAATCATTCTCATCATAATCGGCTCAATAATCGGAATATACAACAACTTCGTCGTTCTCAAGCAGAACATCAACGGAGAATGGAGCCTGGTCGAGAACCAGTACCAGAGGCAGGCCGACCTGATACCGAACCTGGTCGCAACGGTCAGCAGCGCGGTCACGGTTGAAACCAGATTCGTTACCGATGTGACCGCCGCACGCAGCCAGTGGCAGACGACCACCCAGAGCAGCGATTTGCTTTCAAAGGACAGTGCCGGAGTGAACCTGCAGAACTCAATCAACGCGTTCATCAAGGCGGTCGCAACCACAGAGAACTATCCCGTGCTGCAGGCGAACAAGAACTACATCGCACTGCAGGACGAACTGGTGGGGACGCAGAACAGGCTGGCATACGCACGCGCCAACTACATAGATGCCATACGGCAATACAACACTGCAATCCAGGTCTTCCCCGGCATAATGTTCGCCGGAACGTTCGGATTCGCGCCTCAGACCTACTATCAGGCAGCCCCCGGAGCGCTGGTCACCCCGATTGTCGGTACGGCAACGGCACTGCCCTGAACACGAGAACCTTATTTTTATAGCGGCTTGACATAATCTTACACATGCTTGAATCAATAATGCTCCTAGGCGGGTCGGCTGTCATCGCGGCCCTTGTGATGCAGGTGTTTGATTTTGAAAAGAAGCGGCACAGCCACCACTACAAGCAGCTCAGTCCCATGGTGGGGAAACTGAGGACCGAGGACATGGGATCGGGGGAATACATGTCAATAAAGTACGGCGGAAATCCGGTGTACCAGACCGCAGTGCTGGTTGAACGGGACAAAAGCGGCAGGAGGATACCGTACGACCTTGAAACCGGCCGCGGGAGGGACTTCCATGTCGCGGTTTCCGAACTGATAGTCGGTGCACGGAACGCGGCAATCAACGACAAACCGATCAACAACTACCTATGGGAACACAGGCAGCTGGTGGACAAGGTGGTCAACACCGCCCACGAACAGATAAAAAATGGCCAGCTGACACGGATGGCACCGAGGAAACCAAGACAGAAAGCCTGATTTAAGAGAAACAAGCGCAAAAAGAACGTGTGCCAGATTTCATTTCTCACTCGATGCTGAAGGATGAAACGGTGGAAGTCAGGAGCTACCAGGTCTCGATAGCCAACAAGGCCGCGGGAAAGAACACGCTGGTTGTTTTGCCCACGGGGCTCGGGAAGACGCAGATAGCGATACTGGTCGCGGCGAACAGGCTGGAAAGCTTCCCGGGAAGCAAGGTGCTGATAGTGGCGCCGACAAGGCCGCTGGCCGAGCAGCACCTGAACTCATTCACAAAATCGATGAATCTGGTCGGTGAACAATTGCTTCTGGTCACGGGCAACGTGGAGCCTGCAAAACGGGAGAAGCTGTACAAATGGGCGACGGTGATTTGTGCAACCCCGCAGACGATTGAAAATGACGTCCTTAGCGGCAGGTTGAAGCTGGAAGAAATCAGCCTGCTGGTGGTCGACGAAGTGCACAGAGCGGTAAAGAAGTATGCTTATCCGATCGTTGCCAGGCAATACCTGAAAGTTGCGGAGCATCCCCGCGTGCTCGGGCTGACGGCGAGCCCGGGAAGCGACGAGACCAGGATAAACGAGATATGCAAACATCTCGGAATAGAGGCGGTCGAGATAAGAAACGAGACCGACAAGGACGTGGAGCAGTACGTGCAGGAGCAGGAAATCGAAATCGTGAAAGTGGAGCTCGAAGGGCCCTTGCTTGCGGCCGAGGTCGAACTGAAGCTGGCGCTCAATGAACGGATGAAAAAACTGAAGGACTGGGGGCTGCACGTGTTCAGCAAGAAGGACCTGCTTGTCGCACAGCAGAGGATGCAGGACAAGCTGAAGGAAGGGAAGCGGCCCATCTATTATCAGTATCTCTCCGGGATAGCGGAAACCATCAAGATATGGCACGCGCTAGAACTGGTCGAGACCCAGAGCGTGGCGGCTTCCTCGGCATACCTGGAAAAAATTGCCGACGGGGATTCCCGCGCGGCCAAGCGGATGACCGCGGACCCGAAGGTGGACAACGCGATAAGGGCGATCAGAAAGCTGAAGGCGGAAGCGCGCGAGCATCCGAAGACGGTCAGGCTGTGCGAGACCATCAGGCTTGAACTGGAAAAGAACCCTAAATTGAAGATAATCGTGTTTTCCCACTACAGGGACAACATAGCGGAGATAGCCAAGAGACTGAGGCTGATCGAAGGCTGCAGGCCGGCGGTGCTCATAGGCCAATCGGGCGAAACGGGCCTAAGTCAAAAAGAGCAGATAAGCATAATCAGGGACTACGATTGCGACGTCTACAACACGCTGATAACTAGCCCGATAGGGGAGGAAGGGCTGCACCTTGCAAGCGCCGACCTTGCAATCTTCTACGAGCCCGTGCCGTCCGAGGTAAGGACCATACAGCGGAGGGGAAGGGTCGGCAGGACCAAGGTCGGGAGGATAATCATGCTCATCACGAAAGGGACAAGGGACGAAACGAATTTCTACGTTGCAAAGCGGAAGGAAGCGAAAATGAACGAAATACTGCACGGGATGTCCAGAAGCAAGGACATCGCAACCGATGTCCAAGAAAACGGAAACGGGCAGACGGGGCTCACTGGGTTCTGATCGGAGTCTTGCTGACCGGAACAACCGTTTGATCAAGTATGATCGGCCTGTACTGTTCCGCCTTTGTCCCCTTCAGGTAGGGGGGCAGTTCGTCCTGCTCAAAAGTATCGAGCTTTACCGGCCTGGCCGCAGAGGCCTTCTTCTCGCCTGGAACTTGCGGCTGAGCTTCCGCGTTCTCATGTGCACTGCGATAATCAAGGACCTTGACCACCTGCGTCGCGCCATATATCATAAAGGGTAAGGTAAAGGCCAGATAGGACGCAATTTCACCGGTAAAATTATCAGATATCCTGCTCTCCCAGAACCTTTGGACGATACCGGAATAGTTTTTCGCAACAAGCGTGGCCGCAAATGCAGAAGCATCGACTACGGTGGCACCGATCAGCCGTTTTGCACAACGGTCGTAGACACCATAACCGGCGGGTTGATCGGCTGCGCTTTTCATGACCAAAATATCACCTTTATGAAATTTAACCGTTTCTAGTCCATGTCCGCAAACGTGCCCTTTTCACCGCAGGTGTAGGCAGGTATGACGGGTTTCCTGTTTTTCCCTGCCCTGATTTCCCTGAATTTCACCGTATTAACATCGACATCGGCAGTTCCTTCCGGATGCACCTGCACGAACTTCAGGTCGCCGTGCGGTGAAAAGTTGGGTTTACCCAGTTGCCCGCCGAAAACGGCCGAGAAATCGGACTCGTTCGGAACAATCACCGGCCTGTCGGTGAAATACTGCAACAGGTCCACCGCTTTCGCCGGAGGATGATAGAAATTTTTGCCGTCGTGCGTCATGCCGATAATTATGAGAGTTTCCCCGTTACCGGGATATTTCCTTTCGTCATCCTCACGGTAAAGCAGAGTAGGAATGTTTCCCTGCATCAGATTACCTTCTCCTTATTCTCGCCCTGCCACTTCAGACCGTTGGCTATCTCATCGGCAGCCTGGTCATGCGGCATGCTCTTCCAGGGGGACTTAGACATAGGCAAAATCCCTCTCCCTGTTCCGCGGAGCGGTCTTCACGAAAAAGTTCGCCAGCTTTCCGTTGACACGCGGCACGTATGCGCCCGGCCTTCCGACCCTCATGTTGTTTACGGCCCTGTCAAAATCGTTAAGGAGCCTGTCAATCTCTCTGGCGTAGACGGGTTGTTCTGCCATTCTGATCGCCTAAGCCGCCTGATACTGCGCGGGACCGCGAATCCTGGTCATGTCCAGTTCGCTCTCGGGTATGCCGAACATGCGGGCAATGCCCTTTCCGTATTGCACAAGGTCCCTGGCTATGCTATACTCCGCAACGGGCGGTCTTTTCTTTCTATCAAAGGTTTGCATCATATATCACCAATCAGTAGTTAGTGTTCCTAATATTTAAAGCTATCGTTTTTAACTACTCTATAGAGGTGAATAAACCGCTGATTTTTACGGGAGACCGGCTATTTATCGCAAATT
>JAZDNN010000030.1:0-3002 GCA_043799675.1 Candidatus Aenigmatarchaeota archaeon
AAGGCTTCATATGATATTTCGTCTTGCTCTGACGTTTCAAACAAATTCCATCGATCTTTCGATTTAAAATATTTTTTCGAGTCTTTGAAACGCTCTTCCTGTTCGGTTCTTATTTGTATCTCGACTTTCAGTTCTTCTTTACTCAATCTCGGCATTTCATCACTTAACCAAATATCAGATGCTCGATAAGAATGGATATCAGGGCTACGATAGCGGCAAACACCAAAGCCATCAGGAATCCCCATTCTTTGCCCAGTTCAACCCCGAATAGATGAATCATGAACAGGAAATAGACGCTGAACCCTACACCAGCCGTGACAAACACGATAACGAAAACCGTAGTCGGTGATGCCGCTGCTGTTGGTTCGTTGCCTGTCGCTGCGAGGCTGGTATTGCAGGCGGTAAGGCTGGTATTACAAGCCTGGAGGTTGTCTCCGCACGTTCCGAGTTCCTTACTGATATTGGCTTTTTCTTGGTCGCAGATCGAAAGGTTGCTCTGGCATGCCGGAAGGTCTTTCTGGCACTGACTCTGCTGCCAGACGGCATTCGCAAAAGCCAGCCCGATTATCAGAGCGATGACGTATCCCAGTATCGTAATAATAATTTCTCCTTGACCTTTCATGCTAAATGACCCGCAGTAAACGGATTTAAGCATCATGAATCAGTTCGTGATTCCCCCTGCAGGGAATCGCCGGTTAGAAGTGGTGCCCCCACCCATCAGAGACCTGAACGGGGCCCGGAGAGGGGAAAGCCATGCTTGACGGGCGTTCTGAACGTCAGTTGAATAAGGCGCTTACGTCAATGCGTTCCGCCGGTATGCCTGTAAAGGGCTGGGGAACCACGTCAAGTGATTGGTGCCCCCAAAGGGAGATTCATCGGACCGCCGTCCTCAGCAGTCCGGATTTGGACCCTTGTCACGAGCTTGAGAAGCTCGGATCCTTGGCCTCTTGCTGCCTTGCGGGCAGTGATTTGACCGGACTAGACGATGGGGGCAGACCAAATCCTGCGTGACCCTATATAAAACTGAAAGGAGTGAAAACGCTCACCGCTTGGATATTCCGGCGACTTTCGCTTTTGTAATCCGCAACAGGTCGGCCGAGCTTATCTCCACGCCGAACGCGGGGCTGCCGCCGCTGATGTTGACCTTCGGCCTGTCCAGGAGCGCGCTGTCAATCACGACGGGTATCTCCTTTTTCATGCCTACGGGGGCCGTGGCACCCATTTGCATGCCTGTCAGCTTTTTCAGGTCTTCCTCGTGCGCGAATTCCAGTTTCCCTGTTCCGAACACTTCCCTGATTTTCGGCGCATCGATGCGCATGTCGCCCGGGACGCATGCCATGACAAAGCTGACGCCGTCGGTCAGGATGAGGGATTTCACCAGGGTGTTGAGCGGCCGGTTCCGGAGCCTTGCCGCATCCTCGCAGGTGTAAGCATCCTTTCCGTGATGCAGGACCTCGAACTGGATTCCGGCCTTCTGAAGGGCGGCAAGCACAGGGGACTTTGGCACCTTCAATACGGTCTTCTTTGCTACCGTTGCTGTCCTTCTTCGTTTGACAACGTGCTTATGAGCCCTTGCCTTGTGTGTCTTGACCTTGTGCCTGCGTACCTTGGATTTATGCTTTGGCATGGATTGTCTTGGTGAGGTCGATTTAAAAATCTGCTCCTTCATGTCTGTGCTGAGAGTCATGACGGAAGATTGCCCGATATGCAAGGCGAGGAGGAACGAGGAAATCATCCATTCAGAAGACGGCTTCTTCGTGGTCAGGGCAAAATACATGAAAGGGCACGATGAACGGTACATGTTCTGCTCGGAAAGCCACGTGCCGCACGGTTTTGATTGTCACGGACTGTCCGAAGCGGTGAAATGGGGGCTGCAGAAGATGAAGAAAGATTTCATTGTCATGTTCGGGGTAAAGGCGTCCATAAAGGAACACTGGCACATCATAATCTGCGACAGGAAGATTGACGGGGAGACGGTGAACATATTCGAGGAACCGCGGATAGAAGTGTTCGTCTGAGCGCACCGTGTTGAAAACATGAAAGAGGTCAATGTTCCGCGTTTTCCGTGGCGATGTGGGTCGGCAGTATCCCGGCATGTTTGGGCGGTTTCATTATAATTTTCATGAACATGTCCAGCGACTTTCTAATATCGGGGGGGATGCCGAACGACTGGACCATCATTTTCTTACCGTCCACTATCCTCTCGACAACTCCGGTCTTCTCTATCATGTTGATGTCAAGGGCGACATCCATGCCGTCGGAAAATTCTTGGCGACTCAATCCGTATGCCTCTGCACAGACCATGATTTCGTCATAAGTCATGTTGGCCTTCGGATAGACGTCCCCTCCTTTGGCCGAGTATCTCAGTTCCAACTCTTCTATTGCATTGTCCGTATTGGCCGTCCAGACGTTGAACCGGTTCAGGTATACCGTTTGAGCTTCCTTGACATTATCCGCTTTTTTGGCCTTCGACGTGCCTATCACGATGCCAATCATTTCCGGTTTCAGAATGTACGCTTTGTAATCGTTATCGAACCTCGTGTTCTCTTCTTTGGCTGCGAGCGTGACCTCCATACCTTCCTTCATCGGCGCCAGCGAGCCCTCGAACTTCGCTGCCGTTCCCAACATTATTTTGAAGTGCTCGTATTCCTCGAGCGGCTGCCTGAGCCTAACGTATTTAGAGAGAATTATGTCACCGTCGTAAACGTGGAACAACGTGGCGGGCACAGAACAAGGGGGTACTTTGGCATTAAACACTTTACGTATTTTGTGATAAAGGATTTATATGGCGGGCCGTAAGGGATTTGAACCCCTGATCTCCTGGTTTCTTCCGCTTCTTGATTGACCTTCTTTCTAAGAAGGGCATCCGAAGCCAGGCGCTTTATCCAGGCTGAGCTAACGGCCCGAAAACACTTGTCTGCCGCATTAAATATGCTTGCTTTTCATGCCACTTTCACGGGTTGTTTGAACGGGTTCTTTCCGGTAATGCAGAAGGTGCACAA
>JAZDNN010000042.1:0-9583 GCA_043799675.1 Candidatus Aenigmatarchaeota archaeon
CTTCGTTAGAAAATAAGGATGCTAATCGTGATATGGCATGATAACCCGTTCCGTGCGGCCAAACCTGACTATACCGACCAGATGGGGAGAGGTCTACGTCTTTGGTTACGACAGGAGAAAACACGAGCCGCCACGCACTTACTATTTTGACCGCTGGATGCGCAAGTACAGGGTGAATGCGAAACTGTCGGGAGAATACAAAAAGAACCCTAGAACAGCGTACGCAACCACCGAAGGCAAGGAACTGCTTGTGGACACGCTCGGCTGGAAGCGCATCTTTGGGACATTCCAGCACCAGAGCAGGCTCTCGAGGATTGCCACCCCGATAGGAGAAGGCACGGAGGGCAAGGTATACAAGTTCGACCTGAACGGCAAGACATTTGCAGTCAAGGTCTACGACCGGCGCAAGCAGGCCATCGCAGACTTCGCAGAAAACATGTTCTACCTTCACTTCAGCGAGCCGGATTTCCGCGACCATTTCCTGTATTCGAGGTACGTGGCCGGCCAGCTGAACCAGTTCCCTAGGAGGCATGTGCGGTTCCGGGGGGTCAAGGACTACCTGGCGTCCCAGAGGTTCATAGTTGAAGAATATGTCCCTGGAATCCAGCTGAACGACATCTACAATACTATCGGGGCCGGAGATGAAAAGCTTCCAATACGCAGGCAAAGAATGGCAAGGGCATTGCTGAAGAGGGACAATATCGAAAGACGGCACGTCGATGAGCTTAGGGCAGAAATGAAAAAGGTGAAAAACTTGGCCGAAATGAAATCAATGGCCGTCAGGAACTCGCTTGTCCGGATGAGCCTGCACCCCTCGAACATGCTGGTCAGTGGCTTCGACGCGGACGATGAAAGGTTCGAACTGGTAGTGATAGACCAGGGCGAGGCCCCGCCCTGTGAATATGCAGGTAGGGAAGAAATGGGGAAAGATGTAAGGCTCTGTACAAGTTACAACAAACTGCTGGATGAATTCAAAGAAGATCCGTTCTATGCGAGCTACGTCTCGGGCTTCAGGAAATCAAAAATCCGTGATGACAAGGTCGTGAAATGGCCCTGTATGGCACGGCGGAACCATGCGTAGTTACTCCGGCATCTTGATTCCGACGAGCTTTGATTCGCCTTCTTCCATGCTGACGCCGTAGACGCAATCCGCCGCCTGAATCGTCGTGTCGTTGTGGCTGATGACGATGAACTCGGCCTTCTCGCTGTTGAGCTTGATGAACTCTGTCATCTTCTTGGTGTTCGGCTTGTCCAGGGCGGCATCAATCTCGTCAAGTATGTAGAAGGGCGCAGGGCGGAAGGTCTGGATTGCGAACAGGAAAGCAAGGGCGGTCATGGTCTTCTCCCCGCCGGACATCGCGTCTATGTTCATCACTTTCCTGCCGGGCGGACACGCCTCTATGGCCAGTCCGGCCTCCTCAAGCGGCTCGCCATCCAACCTCAGGCTTCCTTCACCGCCAAGGAGCTCATGAAATATCCTCTTGAACTGGGCGCTGACCGCGGTCAATGTGGTCATGAACGTCTCCTTGCGCCTGCCCTCTATGTCGGCGATTATCTGCAGGATGCGGTCGCGCTCCGAAGACAACACGTCGACTTTTCCCTTGAGCTCATCATATACGACCTTCAGCTGCCTGAATTCCTCGATCGCCTTCTGGTTGATGGGACCGAGAGCCTGTATCCTTGTTATGGAATCGCGAATCTTGCCTTGCAGGGTGGAAGGGGCCAATTCGTAGGTGGCCAACTCCTGCCTGGTCTGGGAGAATTCGGACTTGAGGTTTTCCAGTTCGGCCTCAAGCCTTGCGCGGCTTATCTTCAGCTTCTGCACCTCGTCGCCCGCGGCGAACTTGTGCTCGCCCAGGACCTTCCGCTTCTCGCGGGCGGCATCCAGCTGGTTCTGAACCTCCATCCTTTCCTTCTGAAAATGCTGGAGCTCCTCCCCGCCTTTTACCTGCTCCTTTGTCAGCTCCTCGAAGCGTGACTGGAGCCCGGCAGCCTCGTGCCGGAGCTCGGCTATCTCGGCCTGCAGCCTTTTCTTCTGCTCCTCATACTTTCCGACATCCTCGAACTGCGGCAAGGCATGTTTTTCGGAGCGATAGAAACCGCCGATTATCGCCCCGCTCCTTTCCACCATATCGCCGTCCAAAGTAACGTAACGCGCCTCGCCTATCCCGAGGCTCTTCGCGGTGTCTATGGTATCGACAACGAGCGTGTCGCCGAACACGTGGGAGAAGGCGTGCCAGTATTTCTGATTGAAAGTTATCAGGTCAAGGGCTATCCCCACCACCCCGGGGTTTCCCTGGAACTTTTTCAGATGGGCGGAGTTCCTTTCCCTGACCTTGTCCAGCGGAAGGAACGTGGCCCTTCCTATGCGGTTGGATTTGAGGTGCTTGACACAGTTCACGGCGGTCTCTGCCGTGTCAACCACCACATCATGTATATGGTTGCCGGCCGCGACATCGATTGCGGTCTGGTACTGCGAAGGGACCTTGACCAGCGTGCCTACGGTCCCGTAGACGCCCGTCCAGCCCAGCTTGAGGACCGCCTGCACCGCTCCGCTGGCGTGTTCCAACTGCGCCTGCCGCAACTGCTCTATCTTCTGAATCATGTCGCCCAGACGTGCTATCTCGAACTCGTTGCTCTCGGCCTTCGCCTTCTTTGCGAAAATCTGGGAACGAATCCCCTCCGCCTCCTTGATGACCGCTATGTCCGTGCTCCGGTCAATCAGGCGCTGCTGTATCCTCTGGAGCCTCTGCTCGAACCCGCCCAGCTCGGTGTCAAGCTTGACGAGCTCCGCATCGCCCATGCTGGTGTCCGCTTCCTTGGACTCTATCTTTCTCTGCAGCTCGGACATCGCCTCCTCGGCCTCGGAAAGCCTGCGCCTGGCGAGGCTTGCGCGCAGGCGGTCCAGCTCGGTGGCCAGTTCGTTGTAAGTCTCGGCAGACTTCGCCTCGTCCTCGAGCCTGTTCAAAAGACCCTGGCGCTCGTTGAGAATTATGCCTGATTCCTTCAGCCTCTCCTCGACCGTCATCAGCTCCTTCGCGGCCTTATCGCGCTTCTCGTTGAACTCGGATATGCCGCTTATCTCGTCTATTATCTCCCTCCTCTCCGTCGGGCTCATCTCGATTACCTCGGTTATGTCACCTTGCAGGATTATGTTGTGACCGTCCGGATGCACGTGCGCGGCCCTCAGCACCTCCAGCACCTTCTCCCGCGTCACCGTCTTCCCGCCGAGCTTGTAGATGCTGACCCCCCTGCGGCTGACCTGCCTGCTGATGACGACGCTCTCCTCCTCAAGCGGGAACTTCTTGTCCTTGTTGTCGAAGGCGATGGTAACCTTTGCGAACTCCGCCGGGCCGGCCTTCTGTCCGCCGTTGTAAATCACTTCGAGCATCTTATCCGCCCGTATGCTCTTGGCCGAGGTACGACCCAGAACGAAAACTATCGCATCAAGGACGTTGCTGTTATGGACTATGAAGTTTTCCGCGATGAAATTATGGTGCCCTTCTACACAAAGGTCGTAGACCCAATCCTCACCTTGTGTTTCTTCTATTTTTACAATCTCATCCCAGAAAATATCGGATTCCGCAAGCACACGCAGATACTTTATCATCCGTTTGGCATCCTTGCCCGATCTCCCGTTCTTCTCCATAACATCCAGAACTTCGGCAAGACCGTCCCTGCTGCATTCACACCTTCCTTCATAATACGCGGCCAGCTTTGGGCATGCCTTCCTCAAGGGCTTGATTTTCACGCCGCAGAGCCTGACAAGCGTTTTTATGACGCCGTTAATGTCCGGTATCAGGTCCACGTTCGGATTGCCTTTGACGGCCTTGGAACGTATTCGCTCCACCGCGGCGACCTTTCGGGCATTTCTGAAAGGAATGTTATCCGTCAGGCGCAGCAGATTTCCATGACCATAAACATACACGGACCAATATGTTCCCAACTTACCGTTCTGCGCGCTCTTTAATTTTCTTTTGAGGACGCTCGGCAATCCCAGCCGCAGCAGCAAAACAGTCATGCCGTCAGCCAGGTCGCGGCTTGCGGTGGAATATTCGAAATAATTTCCGTCGGGCTGCAGGTATCCGTCCCCGTCAAACGCACCCGCCAAAAAGTTCGCAACAACGCCATCCGGTGCGCTAAAAACCTGATCTGGCACCGATTTGTGCGCAGAGTCCGTACCTATTTTGAATCCGAATGTGCTTCCAAGGTATTTTTGCAGCGGCGCCGAATATATCATAAAATCGTCAGCACCGGGCTTGTAGCTGCCACGCGCGGCGGGAACCCCGAACACCGAGGAGGAGAGGCTGCTGAAATCCTCGTTCATCGCCGCGTCCCCGCATACGAAGCGCAACTGGTCGGAACTTGCCGACGAACTTCCCTCGGATATCATGTATCCGAGGAACCTTGCCAGATTCTCATCAAGACGGGAAGGGATTTTGACGGCTTTCCGTGCCGTCTTGCCCTTGATTAAACCAAGTAACGCGGCTATTTCTTCGTCCGTTGAGCCGCATGCACGGAGGAGCTTTATGAGATTTGCGGCGTTGATTGCCTGTCCATCCATCAGGCCTTTCAAGGCCGTGTATGGAACGTCCGCACTGCGGCAAAGCCCCTTCTGCGTCCTGCCCGATTTTTTGAGATGGTCCACGACCCTGGCTTTCAGGTCGGCGGAGAAAGGGACGTAAATATTATCCGACGCCTTGACAGAGCCCATCAACCCCGTTTCATCCTCACCGGATTTTATCGGAAGGACACGCGGCACGGCGACCTTTTCCCCGACGGTCAGCCGCATCGCAGGGACCGATTTTATCGCGCCTTCGCGCACCGTGAAGAACGGATGGGTCCCGGTAACGGTCAGTTTCTTGCCAGAACGGGTCGTCAACATTTTCATCCTTTTTCCGTATCTCCTCTTCACAAAGGCGGAAACGGGCGAACCGTCGACCTTCAGCGTTTCCAGATTCAGCGTCAGAATCCTGACATTTTGCGGGTTCTCCGCCGTCATGAATCCGTCATCCAACCGTTCGACCTTTCCTGCGGCTCCCAGCGCTTCCTCGACCACATCGCCTATCTTGCGCTGCCTGCCGTCGCTGAGCGTGAGCCTGGCCGAACCCACTAGGCATTTCCCGCTGCCGTTCGGGCCGCAGATGCAGTTAAAGTTCCTCGGAAAAACGATATGCGTGCGCTTGGCGAAACTCTTGAAACCCTGCATCTCCAGCTTCTCAATCCTTGCAACCATTCAGAAGCACCCTGATAATTTCAGCCCACCCTAACCTTAAAGGTTGCTCAGACGACGCTGCCGTCGACGGAATCCAGAATTTCCTTCTCCAGGATACCCTCTTTGGTCATGATGTTGAGCTTTTTGCAGGCCCTGGCAGTCCTGTAGCTGCGCCTGTTCAATCCCAGCAGGCGCCATTCGTCCCTCAATCCTGTCGAACCGGTTGAGCTGGTTTTTTTTTGATGACGTCGCCGTTGTCGTATGCGGATGCCTTCACCTCGACATAGAACGAACCGTCCCTGGATACTTTGTCCGGCAGACCCGGGTCGCCGGTATCCGCCATATTGAATATTTGCGCCACCTTGTCTTCGAAGAAATTCCCGACCACACGCCCGGCGTTTGGCAACATTCTATCGCTAAAGCATCCGCATTTAAACGATAAATCAGGCCGACGGCAATCAGCGACTACGACAACAGGCTGGCAAAACGACTGACCCTTAAGAGAGGTCCTGGCGCCCAACAGAAACATGGAAAGCAGCACGAAGGTCGATTTCCGAAGGTTGATCTACTGCCTGGGCAATGCAAATGCGGAGCAGGCTTTGATTGAGGATTACTCCGAAGGCAGCCGCTCCAAAGAAAGCGGGGCCGTCGGAATAGAGGTGCGCAAGGTCCTCCGGCAATGGGCAAAGGACGACTTCCTGAAAACGGAATACAACACCCTCCCGAACGGCAGGGCGGAAATCTGCTACAGACCGGGCAAGAGATGGTCGCAGCTGTTGAATTCAATCCAAGGGACCGAAAAGGAAACAGACAACTAGAGCAGATGCCTGGCCAATCCGAGCAGGCCGGGTTTTTTCATCAGGGCCTTTGCAAGGACGGAAAGCTTTTCGCCGCGGGCGAGGTCGAACACGTCCTCGGCGGTGATGGCGTCGGCGAGCATGTTGAAATCGTCATCCGTCATCTTCTCGAACACCTCACGGACCTTCTCGACGCTCCGCAACCTCCTCCCGCGCTCCTCCCACCACCTCAGGTTGAACATCGACAAGGCCGATTTTGAAAGGTCATTCCTTTGCATGCAATCGATTATCACGTCCGCGGCAATCCGGCCGCTGAAGATGGCCTCCTTTATCCCGCCGCCGTGGATTGCATTGACGTGATGCGCGGCTTCGCCGCAGAGAACGAAGTTGTCGACCACCATGTCCTGCATCAGGCCCCCGACGGGCACGACACCGCCCTTCACTTCCAGTATCCTTCCGTTCCGCAGGCCGGGATGGGAATCGAGGAACTTTTCATGATAGTACAGGGCGGACTTTTCCCTTTCATTCGAGGGGACTATCCCTATTCCCACGTTCGCTGACCTATCGCCCTTCGGGAACACCCAGTAATAGCCGCGCGGCGCGAGCTTGTTGCCGACCCAGATGTGCAGGAACTTCTCCCAGTCCGACTGGCCCTCGATATCGATGTCCGACATCTCATACTGGATGCAGGTATCGACCAGCTGCATGCTGCAGTGGGTCTTCAGGCCGGACTGGGCGCCCAGCCTGCTCTCCGCCCCGGTGGCGCAAACCACCACCTTCGCTTTCGCCTCGAACGGATCGCCCCACCGTTTTCCCCTTACTCCGGCAATCCTGCCGTTTTCAATCAACAGGTCGGTCACAAGCGTGTTCGCCTGGATGAAAGCCCCGGCCCTTGCGGCCTCGCGGGCGAGCCACTTATCGAACACCTTCCTGTCCAGAACATAACCGCCCTTCTGGCCGGTCTTCGTCACATCCGCCTCGAGCATCCTCCCGTTCGGGGCATATATCCTTCCGCCGATGATTCGCGCGCATATCGCCCGATGCGGTATGTTTCCTATCACTTCCTCCGCATTACCGTTAATCCCTTCGCCGCAGCGGACAGGCGTACCGAGCTCCGCCCTGCGGTCGTAAACCATGACGCTCAAGCCCGCTTCGGCCATCTTCCTGGCCGCGCACGAGCCGGCGGGTCCGGCACCGACAATTATCACGTCAAAGTTCTCGCTCATTTGTCCACCGTTATCGCCCGCACTGGGCAGGTCCATTCGCAGATTTTACAGGAAGTGCATCTGTTATCGACTTCCGGGAAATCGACCAGTTCCAGCGCCTGGAACGGGCAGACCGCCACGCAGCCGCCGCACTTCATGCACTTCCCCTTATTCAGCGTCCATGCCATGGAACAGCATGACCATCAATTTACTTATACCTTTCGCACACAGGTAGGAGCATGGAAAACACCGACCTGAGGCTGGAAGAGGAGCTGGACAAGTGGACCGCGAAGCTGGAGCCTGCCCTGGAGACGGCTGAGGCGATAGACAGCAACGGCCAGGAGCTGCTGGACAATGCCGGAGCTTACCTGAAGGATTCGAAGCATTTCAGGGAGAAAGGGGATTTAATCAGGGCGTTTGAGGCCCTTGTCTGGGCATGGGCGAACGTCGAGATAGGCGAGAACCTCAACCTGCTCACGGTGGAACGGAAATAGTGTTTCTAAGGTGTCAATCGTTCTTCCGTCCTCGGGAACAGGATCGCTTCCTGGACGTTTGAGAGACCCAGCATCTTCTGCACAATCCTTTCTATGCCGACGCCGCAGCCGCCGTGCGGGGGCATACCGTAGCGGAATGCATCCAGATAGAACTTGATTTTTTCCGGAGTGACCCCCTGCTCCTTCACCTGCTTGAGCAGCACATCGTACCTGTGCTCGCGCTGGGGAAGGGTAGCTATCTCGACGCCGTGGTAGAGCAGGTCGGCCCTGAATGCAATCTTGGAGTTCTTCGGGTCCTTCATGTGATAGAACTTGGCCCCCGCCCAGGGGAATTCCGTGATGAAAACGAACTCGCTGCCGTACTTCTCCAAAGCTATCTCGCCCATGGCCTTCTCGCCAGCATCGTCCAATTCATCTTCGGGTCTGTACTTCATGCCCCTGGTCGCAAGCATCTTCTTGGCTTCCTCCATCGTAATGCGTGGAAACGGAACCGTTGGGACGAGCACAGTCTTTCCAAGCGCCTTCAAGGCAGGAGCTTCATTGGCGACCACGAACTCGCAGACCGATCTCATCATGTTCTCCATCGTTTTCAGGACGTCCTCGAGGGAATTGATGAACGCCATCTCCATGTCCAGCATCAGGATTTCGGTCACATGCCTGGTCGTGTGTGATTTTTCGGCACGGAAGACAGGGGCAATCTCATATACCCTGTCGAAGCCGGTGGCCATCATCATCTGCTTGTAGAACTGCGGGCTCTGGGCAAGGTAAGCTTCCCTGTCGAAATACTTCACCTTGAACACCTCGGAGCCGCCTTCGCTGGCCTCGGAGATTATCTTCGGAGTGTGAATCTCGATAAAGCCGTCGCCCTCCAGGTAATTCCTGACGGCAGTCGTAACGGCGTCCTTGACCTTGAATATCGCGGCAACTTCCGGCTTGCGCAGGTCGATGAAACGGGAGTCAAGCCTGGTTGAGAATTCCGCGGGTGCCTTCTTGGTCACGACCTCTATCGGCAAGCCAGGCTCGGCCCTGCTCAAAATCCTGATTTCTCGCGGAATTATCTCGAAGCCGCCGGGTGCTTCTTTTGCGGCCTTTACCGTCCCTGAAACAGCCAGCACGTCCTCACGGTTCAACGTCAGGAGCTTTTGCATCACTTCGGGGGCAACGGTATCGGGCTTGGCGGTTATCTGGACACTTCCTTCCCTGTCCGCAAGCTGGATGAACGCTATCTTTTCCCCGCCGCGGATCGCCCGCGCCCAACCCATCATCATCACGGATTTTCCGTTCATTCCGGAGGTAACTTGGGAAGAATAATGTGAACGTTCCCAGCCGCCCAAGCCTTCGGTCCCGTTGTCAACAGGTTGTGATTGCACTTTCGCAGGTTTGGTCGGCATAACACCAATTCCGTTCGATCACTTGATAAGGTTAAGGGCGAGGACCCAGGCCACGAACCAGAGCAGGAAGTAGCACAGACCGCCGTTGGTGAGCCACCATTTGAGGCCTTTTTTCTCGGGCGGAACGTCCTTGGCAAGCTTCCCTGCGGCAAAGTTCAACCCGGCGGCAACAATCACCGCAAGAACGACGGCAATTTCCGGGGAAACCAGAACGAAGCTGACATACCCCGCGACAATCCCGACCAGCGAGCTGAGAAGCAGGGACATTGCATCCGATTTCATACGTGCAAATAGCCGAACGGAAGTTATAAATAGCTACTTCTGTAACATCATTCATGCCACGCAGACGGACAGGCAGGAACAGACCGAGCGAGCTGCATGTCTCACTTGCACTGACGTTGTTCGCGATATCCGTGGTATCCGCGGGATTCTGGGTCGGTGTAGGATACAGCGGCTCCCTTCATCTGTCGGCGACCGCAAA
>JAZDNN010000012.1:0-4291 GCA_043799675.1 Candidatus Aenigmatarchaeota archaeon
TACGGGGCATGCGACATCAAGACGGATGAAGCCAGAAAACTGGGCTGCCAGAAGATAGTCCATTACGGGCACACCAGGTTCTGTGACTCGAATTTTCCGGTAGAATATGTAGAATACAGGGAAAAGGCGGATGCGGTCCCAATTCTTGAAAGAAACTACGATTTAGTCAGAGGTTTCAAGTCCATTGGCTTCGTTTCCAGCCTGCAGTTCAGCGATGCTATCCCGCCGGCAAGATATTTCCTCGAGAAGAAAGGGCACAAGGTGTTCGTCGGCGAAGTCAATGGGAAAAAGCACCTGTATCCGGGCCAAGTGCTGGGGTGCGATGTTTCCAATGCAACAGCCATAGAAGACAAGGTGGACGCGTTCCTTTTCCTCGGCTGCGGGAAGTTCCATCCGCTGGGCCTGAGTCTGAAGCAGAACAAGCCGATCTTTGCACTTGACTTCGAAAAGGGAAACATCAGCAAAGTGGACGACAGCCTGTTTAGGAAGCAGAAAGTAATGGCAAAGGCACTGGCAAAGGATGCAAGGATATTTGGTATTTTGGTCTCGACAAAGCAGGGTCAGATGAACATGAAGCTTGCAGAAGAGCTCAAACGGAAGCTTGAATCTGCAGGAAGAACGGCCTTCATCCTGGCCCTTGATGAGATAAGGCCCGAGAAACTGACGGGAATCAAGGCGGACTGCTGGGTCAATACCGCCTGCCCGAGGATTGCAATAGAGAACAGGACGGAATTCAAACTGATAGTGAACCCGGACGAACTTGGAAATATCGTTTAACTAGTCTTTCTGATACATACTGTTCCAAGGTGCGGTATCTGAGGATGTCTCCAATGTTATACGTTTGAATTTTCGAGGCCTAATCGTGTAGGCACGGACTTTGCGCTTGACACCGCCTATAACAGCTGTTTTCTCTACGATCATCATCCTGTCCAGATATTCGACGGAAGGGTACTCAACGGGCTTCCGGTCCTTCACCTCGCACCTGCGCTCCTTCTCCTTCCTGACAAGGTACTTGAAGGCGGCCCCCCATCCGCACATCTCGTCATATGCCATTTTCCTGTGAAAACCGCATCTCGCACAGTCCTTGGTATGATACTTCGACCCTCCGTCCCATCGTTCCCTCACCGGCACTTCCCCTGACATACGATTCGAAACCAAACAACCTTTATATAGTGTCGCAAAGGAGTGAGAGATATGCAGGTTTCTATCGTTGAGGAAGAGAAGGAAAAACTTAAGATAGAGGTCAAAGGCGAATCGCCGACCCTGACCCAGCTGATTGCCACACAAATCTGGAAAGAGAACGGACAGGCTGCGGCATTCAGGGAACACCCGTTCATGGTCGAGCCGAAGATCCTGGTGGAAGGAAACAACCCCAGAAAGCTGCTGGAAAAGGCCGCAAAAGCCGTGGAAGAGCAGGCGGACCAGCTGAAAGACGAGCTGAAGAGGGCGCTGAAAGAGAGCCCCGCGACCAAGGAACTCGCAAGGCCGACCGGAATCACCGGAACGGACGAATTCGAGAAGGCTTAGACATTTCTTGTGCCGATGCAGTAGGGCTTTTAAATGCGGAAGCGTAGCATGAGCATGCCTGCGCAACCGTCAAAAACGATGAACCAGTTACGGGAGCTCAAGCGGAAATGGGACAAACTGACCGAAGGCTGGTTCGGCAATATCGTTTACATAATCATAGGGTTCGCGGTGGCCCTGGCGATAAACGAGGGGCTCAAGCCCCTGCTTCATACGGATACGCCCGTAGTGGCCGTTTTCAGCGAGAGCATGATTCCCAATCTGCAGAAAGGGGACATTGTGATAGTCCAGGGCGCCAATTTCTACACCGTAGGGGACGTGATCGTGTACGATTCCCCGGTCTACCGATATCCGATAATACACCGGATAATAGAGGTGACGGACCACGGGGTGGTCACAAAAGGGGATAACAACATGGCAGCAGACCCGTGGATAACACCCCAATCGCTGATACACGGCAAGGCGGCCGTCAGGATACCCCTTCTGGGCTGGGTCAAGGTGCTGGCCTACGAATTTTCAGGTCTCGCCTGAAGATCGAAAAACCCCTCAAAATCTTTATAAGCCAGCTCTCCGTTATCTGAGTCATGGCAGCAATACCCAAAGTCAAGAAACTTGACCAGTCTACACTGGAAATCTTGTGCCAGAGACTTGTTGAAGCAGTCAACGCAGCTCAGGTAAAGGAAATGGAGCTCGAGGACATCCTGAAAGAGAACGAGCAGAACAGGAAGGAATTCAGGGGTGGCAAAGTGGCGAAGGACACCTTCAAGGTCGACGACGCGAAGTTCAGAAACGACGAGGCGGCGGCCAGGCAGAGCATAAATGACGCCGTCAACGACGGTCTGGACCAAATACACGCGTTGAAGATGTTGGTGAAGTCGGAGGAAGTCAGCCTACCCGGAATGCCTGCAAACAAGCCCGTAAAGAAACACCATGCAAAACACAAGGTAACGCACAAGAAGGCACACCACAAAGCGCACGCGAAGACGCACCACAAAAAGGGGTAAGGTTATGGCATTTGTTAAAAAAATAGAAATACCGGAAGTCGAGGCGCTGACGCGAGAGCTCATAAATATCGGCAGCAAAATAAGAGAACTGCAGGACAGCATAGAGCTCAAGCTCATCGAACAGAAGAAGAACCTTACCGACTACAAGGCCGGAGCGATACAGAGGGTGGCGTTCAAGGATGTGAACGCGAAGTTCGACAAGGAAAAGATGGACAAGATAGCCAAACTGACCACAACGGTCAATGAAGGCGTCGCCACGATTTCCAGAATGAAGACCCTCGTGAAGGCTTACAAGGTCTGAGAGCTTCGTTGCGCCCAGCAGGTCACCCTTAATTTAGTTCTACTTTTTTTTGTTCTGAAGCTTAGCGGAAGCAATAGTCAGGTTTATAAGCCGCCAGTGCAAGCTATGGAAGACACTCAAAGCATGACGATCAAAGGTCATCCAAAAGGGTATATGATTATGGAATTTCATGAAGCCGATGGCGGTCTGTTCGTGCCCAAGAAGGTCGGAAGCAAGATGATGCTGGTCTGCAAGACGTGCGGGCGCAAGAAGGAAACGACAATCAAAAAGAAGGACTACGAGCTGACTTCCGAGATAAAGAGGGCGACCGGGCCCGCTGCCGGGATAGTCGTTGTTGAGAAAAAGGAGAGCTTTGATGCCCTGCCGAAGACGGTGACCATCTGCCCGAACTGCAACAACAAGGAAGCGTTCTGGTGGATGCAGCAGACCCGCGGCGGCGACGAGCCGCCCACGCGCTTCCACCGCTGTTGCAAGTGCGGTCACGTTTGGCGGGAATACGAGTAGCGTCTGTCAATTCCCTTCACCTTCCTCTGTTACATTGTTCTGCCGGTGGCGGGAATACAAATAATCACACTTATTAATCGGCCTTGCGGATTTGTTGCATGCATCCGTTGCTGAGGCCGGGCGGAAAGGCCCTTCTGATAGGCAATCACGCGATAGTGCGGGGAGCCCTTGAGTCCGGAGTGGGGCTTGCGAGCACCTTCCCCGGCACACCGTCTTCCGAGATGGGCGATGCGTTCTCGGATGTCGCGAAGGAGGCGGGAATTTATTTTGAATACAGCACGAACGAGAAGGTCGCCGTGGAAGTTGCAGGTGCCGCAGCGCTTTCGGGCGTGCGCTCGATGGTGTTCTTCAAGCATTTCGGCTGGAACGTCGCCTGCGATTCAATTCATCCGCTCGCCTTCACCGGAGTGAAGGCCGGGATGGTCATCGTAGTAGCTGACGACCCGGGCGGATGGTCAAGCGGACAGAGCGAACAGGACACGAGGTACATGATAAGGGTCGCGCATCTGCCGTTGCTGGAACCCGCTGATGCGATAGAATGCAAGGACATGACAAAGCTTGCGTTCGAGATTTCAGAAAAGGTGAAACTACCGGTGGTGATCAGGACCACCACAAGGGTGGCGCATGGAAGCGCGATAGTGCAGTTAGGCAAGCTGGTGAAAGGGAAGACCACTGGCGCTTATTCGAACGACGTCAAGTGGAGGACGATGCCACCCCAGCTGCTGGAAGTGCACAAGGAAATACACGGCCAACTCCTTGAAGTGGGGAAGCTTGCAGGCAAGCTCAACTTTACGGTCAAAGGGAAAGGGAGAATGGGGATAATCACATCGGGCGTCTCCTACAGACACCTGCTCGAGGCGATGGACCAGCTGAATCTCAAATTGCCCATTCTCAAGCTCGGAATAACATGGCCGCTGCCGGAGGAAGCAATAAGAAAGTTCATCAGGCCGCTGAAGAA
>JAZDNN010000021.1:0-10792 GCA_043799675.1 Candidatus Aenigmatarchaeota archaeon
AATCTCCACATAGATTCCGCCCAAGCCGACCGAGACGATGGTGCCGAACTGGGAATCGGATTTGGCACCGACTATAAGCTCAAGGCCGGAGAGCTGCTTCTGGAACTGGACCTTCTCGGCACCCTTAATTTTCATCAACTCTGTAAAAGCGATCTTTGCCTGCTCCTCGGTGGAAATATCCTTCTTAATTCCGCCAAGGTCGGTCTTGTGAATTATATTGGGGCCGCTGACCTTCATCACGGCGGGAATGCCGACCTTCTTGAGTGCTGCTTGAATATCGGCTTCCTTCCTGACAAACATGAACGGGGCGACAGGGAAGCGCGCCTGCTTCAGGAGCTCCCATGCCTTCTCGTCGTCCAGCTTGGGGGAAGGCACCGGTTTGGCTATAACGGCCTTCTGCACCGGCTTCGAAACGACGTTATGGACAGGCTTTGCAGCTGTCTTGGGCTTTGGTTTGACTTTAGAGATATGTTTTACAGGCTTTTTGGCTACAGTAGGTCTTTTTATATCTGCTTTTGGTGCAGCGGAGCCCTTTTGGTGCTTCCCCTTGAACATGTCAAGCAATGCCATGGGACAGATTGTCAGCTCCACCTTTTAAGTGTAATGATGGAGCGGACTGCAAAAAGCATTTAACCGTCGCCGCGAATAGCATTCCGTGCGAATCCCAACAATCTTCAAGCAAAAAACCAGGAGGCACCGGAGGGCTCAGCCTGAGCCTGATGAGCCGGAACCGGACGAGCCGGATCCGGACGAGCCCAGACCGGTCACGCAGGTGCCCAAACTGACGCCCCACGATTTCGCGTTGCTCGGGCTTCGGTTCGACAGAACACAGACACTCAGGAAAGGGGCCGCCAAAGCGCCCCAGATGCTGAGGAAGGTGCTGCCGAAGCTCGAGACCTATGTTTACGGTGTTGACCTTTCGGCAAGCAGCCTGGAAGATCTCGGTGACGTTAACGCGAACAGCTTCAAGGAGCTTGCAAAGCAGACGGCAGTCAAGCTGGCGAGCACCAAGAAGTTCCCGATAATAATTGGCGGGGAGCACACGGTGAGCCTGGCGGCTGTCAAGGCACTGAAGCCGGATACGGTGGTGATTCTTGATGCACACCCCGATTGCGAGGCGAGCGAATCGCATGACGGGGTGACCAGGAAGATAGCCGAGCTGGTGGGGCCGGAGAATGTGTTCCTGTTCGGGGCCCGGGCGGCGAGTGCCGCTGAAGATGAATATCTGGGCAGCAGCGGGATCAACGTGATTGACAGCCTGAACAAGCTCCAGTGGGTGAAAGGAAGGGTATACCTTTCGATTGACCTTGATGTCCTTGACCCGTCAATCATGGCATCCGTAGGCAATCCGGAGCCGATGGGGCTGAGCTTCTCGGAAGTGACGCAGGCGATAAAAATGGTGGCACCCTACCTGATAGGGGCAGATTTTGTGGAATTCACCCCGTTGGAAGATAGCTCAGCGGACATCCACGCGCTGATGGCCGGCAAGCTGATTTACAGCACCATGGCCGCCATCGTGAAAGCCAGGCAGAAGTGATTGAATGCAGCTGACAGCAGAGCAGAAAAAACTGATTGAGAGCAAGACGGCGGCTTTCGCCACGATAGGCAGCGACGGCAAGCCCCATGTAATAGCCGTGGCGTCCCTCAGGGTGGTCGGGCCGGACCAGGTCCTGGTAAGCGACAACTACATGCAGACTACCAAGGCAAACATAGAGCATAACCCGGTGGTTGCGTTCGTTGTCTGGGATGAAAATACGGGTGGCTGGCAGTTCAAAGGAATTGCCGAATATTATGGTACAGGTGAATGGGTCGAGAAAGTGAAGAAGATTAAAGAGAACAAAGGCCTGTCGGCAAAGGGCGCGATAATCGTCACCGTTCTAGAAGCGCGGAAATCCGCATAGCTGATTCTAACAAACGGAAAAAAGAGGAAGTGCCGCTCAAAACATGCTCATAGGAGCCGGAGTAGCGTTCTGGTCGGATGGCATGTCTTCCTGCACGGGTGCGTTCAGGTGCTTTATTATCACCACGTCACCGACGCTGTCCACGTACTGGTACGGTATCGCCACACCCTTCTTGTTGCCGATCGCGCCCGAGAGGAAGCTTCCTCTGGTCACGTCAATAACAACCGAATGTATGCGGAACTTTGCCAGGTTAAGGCGGACATCGGCGATGCGCCCTGCGTAGACTCCCCTGTTCGTGAAGACATCCTTGCCGAACATTTCGCTGATTTGCTTTACCGATATGCCCATCGAATCACCTCAAAAGTTTGTAACCGTTATTGGACGTAATTGACATATAAGTATGTGGCGCGGAGTCGGCACTTTTAAAGCTGTCGGGCTCCGATTATATTTGCTGAGGTAGCCAAGACTCTGTCAGTACAGTCTGGCAAAGTGGAAACGGTACGGCGCTATGTGCGCTGTGTTCAGCAGGGTACACGCTACAGCCTGCTAAGCTAGTGGGGAGTAATCCCCTCGTGGGTTCGATTCCCATCCTCAGCGCCATCCATGCCAGCGAAGGAAGAACTTGTTCGCAAGAAGCTCAAGAGGCTCGAGGAGCTCACCGGCGAAAGACAGGAAAACATCGAGCATGAGTTGATTCCGTTGCCCGGCGAGAATATCACACCCTTGACAACGAAGAAACGCAAACGCTATTAAAGGACTGCCCACAGAATCGCTTGGGCCCGTAGTCTATCGGCAGGACGCGACCCTCACAATGCCTTCCGCACGGCGGAAGCAAACGAGAGCGGTTGAGAGCCAGGTTCAATTCCTGGCGGGCCCACCAGAAAGTTCTTTCGCCTTTTTGATTCCTACAATTTTGATGGTCACCATGTCCCCGCGTTTGATATCAAGCGCATAGGCAACATCCCTATCCAAAGTAATCTGACGTTTGTCCTTTACTTTTGGACAAAAATTTAGCTGCTGTCCCTCAGGCAATACCTCATAATCCATAATCGTATGCAAGCATGAAAGGTTAAATAAGCTCCGAAGGACAACAGAAGATTGCTCCCGTCGTCTAGTCCGGTCAAGGATCGAGGCCCTTCGAGCGCGCTCGAAGGATGCGAGCGAAAGCTGTGAGCGCAAGGCAAGCCTCTGACCAGGGTCCAAAACGGGCTTTCTTAAAAAGAAAGCAGGTTTGCAAAGAAACGCCCGACGGAGATCCCTGCGGGAGCACCAGTTTTACTTCTTTTCATAATCCGTCGGAGGAAACAGCGGCGTCGGTTCGCTCTGCGCTTTGCGGAACCTTTCATCGGCATCGTTGAAAAAATTGGCTATGCTTTCGACAAATCCCGGGTCCTTTTTATGTGTTTTGTAAATCTCATCAGACCTGAGAACCGGGAGAAGATGGGCCCTTACGTAAGCCACATTTTCTGATTGAACCATGAATATCCTGTTAATTGCCGTCGGATAAATAACTCTGTCACCGGAGGAAAATTTACAAAAGTAAAAACAAAAACCGAATTACTGTACTTTCTGCGCTGCCTTGCCTATCCAGATGGTCAGGATAACGGCCAGCACGGTCACGAATATCGCATAGACCCAGACACCGGATGAGGCCACGAAGGCCAGCGGACCGCCTTCAACGAAAAGGCTCTTTATCGCATCATTCCACGCCAAAGCGGCTATCAGGCCGAATGCGGCAGTCATCAATGCCGATATTTTTTCAATGACTTCTTTCTTCATGGCAGGCATTGCATCAGCCGGTATTTAACGGTTCGGTCATTAACGGGCCGATTTCTATACGGGTTATTAAGGTTTTCGTGTGATTATTTTTAATGCAGCCTGTGAATTATGTCACCTTGACGATTATCGCTGTTGTCCTGTCCAGTTCTGCGGTCGCATACGTCGTGCTGGCCGCACCCACCGTTTTCACACTGAGCATCATTCATCCGACTTCAGCGGACAAAGCACTGGTCACGGACGGGCAGGACATAACCGTCAAGTTCATCTTCACAATGGACGGTGCCAACGTCACGAGCGGCGTCAGCGTCGCGAACATCACGGTGGGCGGGCAGACCTGTCAGCTGCAGGATCGCAGTGAAGGCAAGTACCTGCAAAGAACGATCATTACAAACAGCCTGGACTTCGCGTTGACCGATTACCAGGTCAACCTGACCGTTGATACCTCGTCATTAATTGCGGCCGGAAAGATGCGCTCGGACTGCGGCGATATAAGATTTTTCAACTCGTCAAACGCAGAGATTGATCATTGGATAGAAAACGGCTGCAATACGCCCGCCACCAGGATATGGGTCGAGGTGCCGAACATCCCCGCGGCAGGGACCGAAAACATAACGATGCATTACGGAAACCCGGACAATGCATACGAAAGCAGCGGCGACGACACTTTCATACTGTTCGATGATTTTTATTCTGATAACCCCGTTTACAGCGAAAACCAGACCATTTACAACAACGTAAGGGCGGCTGCGGACAACGTAATTTCACTGGACCACTTCGCCTTTCCCGACGGGACGGATTATTGGGTAGCCGCACCGCGGTATGAGATTCCATATGCGGTAGATACCGCCCTGACCATGCTAGGTTACCCCGAACATTTCACGGCAGCCCAGTTGAACAACACGATATACAAGTTTGCGAATGCCACCAATGCCAAAGGGGAAATGCCCATATCCTTGACCGTAGGCGGTACCGCCTACAGTTTCTATTCGGGGCACGATCACTGGCATCTCCATGCGGGGGGCGATGCCCAGTTCATGATGCCGCAACTGGCGAGATTGTACTATGACAAGACCGGGGACATAAACGCTTTCAATACCGGCTACAGGGTCAAGCTGATAAATGCCCTAAAGACCATCCAGATGAATTCGGCGACCGGCCTGGTGTATGTGGATCCAAGCAGCCCCTGGATACCGTTCGGTTTCAGGGACGGTGTACTGAACACCGGAAACAACCTGCTGGGGTCCCTGATGTATTACAGGGCATCAACGGACATGGCCTATCTGCTGAACATAAGCGGGGACAGTCAAAACTATACCTACTTCACGAACGCGGCAAACAACGTAAAAGGCAACATATCCAGACTGTGGAACGACACGGACAACATGTTCCATGCGGCGGACGGCGCGAACAACCTGACGGACATCGTGGGAAGCGCCCTTGCGGTCCATCTCGGCGTCGCGAACGCAACGCAGGCATCATTAATCGAGGATTATCTTGTGAACAACTTCGATTCCATAACCTACAGGGGGTTCGTATTGCAGACCCCGAACAACTGGTCCACGCCCCTCATGTCAACCTACGATGACGGTTACTGGAGCTTCGGCAACGACTGGATACTTACCACCCTGGCCGTCAAGAACGCGAGCCTTGCATACGACCTGACGCTCCAGCTCTCAAACAGTCCGAACCCGGACATTGAACACTGGGCGAAAGCGAGAAACGGCAACGGGGGTTATGATACCAACCTGGAATCGCCTGTCGGGACCTTAAGGTATATCATGGACAATCCCCAGATTTATGACGGCAGCTCTTACTCTTACAGGACCATTGACCATGATAAATGGGCGGTCACTTCGAAAGGCGCCTGCGCCGCAACGATATCAGACAGCCTGCTTAACCAGTACTCCGCAAGCGGGGCATTTCATCAGATTAGAAGCACAAAAACGTTCACACCGAACGTAAGCATAGAACGGAGGGTGATGTTTACCGGTAACACCTCGAATACGAGGAACAGGGCCAAGGTGTTTGGCGCGGATGCACCGACCGACTACGGCGTGTTTGATAATCTGCAGATATATGTCGGCATGGAAACCGGCTATTATGCGCCTTCGGGGTCATGGATGCGCGAAGTACAGAAAATCAACGCAACCGACATTGCATGGTATTTCTATAACGAAACCAACAGCATCTTTTCAACCGCATTCGCTGAAGATGTGAGTGCTTCCGGGCTCCGGTATTATCAGTCGGTAGGCAATCAAGGTTTTTTGGGCAACGGTAATGTCACAACCGACTGGGTTTTTGTGCGTAAATGGTACGGGGTAGAGCCCATCAGTACGACGGGCGCGGAGGAATATGTGAATGCCGTGTATGATTCTGCGACCGGAATATGGGGCGTGAACTGCAGTGTGCCAGCCGGATTTAATGATGCCCAGAACCTGTTCGTTTCCGCCAACGCAACAGCCTATTCCGCCAGCATGGCAGACGACACGGAGACCGGGGCCGTATTTTACATAGGACCGCCAACGGCCTATTCTGTCGGTCTTGACCTGCCTGCCGGGAACTTGGAAACGAACCCTTACGTCACGTTCCAGATGGCATGCACCCCGATAACGAACGGAGCAGCGACCGGGGTCGATATATTGTACGAATACAACTCGTCGGCGTTCGACTGGACCGCGATTCCGACCTCGGGGACCGCAAATCTTACCGTTGCGACGAACCCCGAAACGGATGTCCTGAACAACAGTCAGGTGAGTGAGATCATAACCGCGCACGATAAAGGCGTCTATAACGTCAGGTGCAGAGCCTATAATTCAACGGATTCTGTTTACTCGGCGGAAAAGCAGGTCACCGTGACGTCCTGGTGGAACAGCGATTATGCTTACCAAAAGAACCTAATCATCACGAACACCCTTCCGGTGAACCTCACGGACTATCAGGTCAATGTGAACATTGATACGGCAGCGCTGATAGCCGCAGGGAAGATGAATACGAGCTGCCTTGACGCAAGGTTCGTGAGCAGCACCTACGGCTTGATGTCCCACTGGCTGTGGAGCGGCACGTGCAACTCAAAATCAACAACGTTCGTCGTGAAGATCCCGCTCATTTGGGCGAATGCGACTACGAACATAACCATGTATTACGGCAATCCGGCCGCTACAAACGCGAGCAGCGGGAACGCAACCTTCATCTTCTTTGATGACTTCAACAGCGTTCCGGATACCATCCTGGATATCACGCATTTCAACAAGTTTGCGGGCAACCCCGTGATGAACATCACTTACCCGGGTGCCCCATATGACAACCGCGGCATACGGGAAACCGGCATAATGCAGGTGATAGACAACGTGACCTACGAGAAGACGTTCCAGGAAAACGGCACCTATACCATGTTCTACACTTCGGAGGGAAACACGAACGGCGACGACTGGTACGAATCGATGGCAACTTCCACGGACCTGTACAACTGGACGAGACTGGGGCTCGTTACGAAGAATTTCTCGAGCGCCCCGTGGAACAGCAGGACCAGGAGTTCGGCGTATGTGTTCAAGTACAACGGCACTTATTACATGTATTACATGGGCTCAAACATAACAGAAGGCCCATCGACCTGCAATGCGCCACGGATGCCGTATTGGGTCGAAATGGCAACTACGACCGATATTTCCAACATATCCTCGTGGGTCCTGTATGCAGGGAACCCTGTCATAAAGCCCACTGATGGAACCACGTATGCATCCGATTTCATAGCTTCCGAACTGCTGCGCGACCCGTCCAACTCGTCCCAGTGGCTGCTGTTCGGAGGCGCAGGCGACGGGACCATAGAAAGAATCGCATACTTCAAATCCACCGATCTTTTCCATTGGACGTACGTCGGCCTGGCATCCGGGACCCTGACATGGGAGGAGAATCCGAAGATAATCAAGGCGAACGACGGGAATTATTACATGGTAACGAACCACATAGCTTACACATATACGGACTCGGATATATTTTATAGAAATGCAAGCGCGGATCTGAGCTCATGGACGTATCTGGGCAGCATAACGAACAAGTCAGCCTCCGGCTGGGATTCCGGTGCAATCGGGGTTGCCGGACTGGTGTATGAAAACGGCATCCTGACGCTGCTCTATGACGGCGGCCCGACAACCAACCACTGCGGCAGGCAGATAGGGATAAACAGGAACGGCGCCACCACGCTCGATTTTGGCAAATGGACCGTCGGACAGGGCTCATGGGAAATGGAACTGAAAGACGGCTCGAGCAGGGGCAAGCTTACTGCCGCCGGCGTTAACAACACGCTATACACGGACATAGGAATCTCGGATAATTACATGATTGAAGGCACCGTCGGGCGGGCTTCAGACAGCGGCCAGGCCGGATTCGTCTTCAGGTACGACAACCAGAGCAACTTCTTCGCAGCATATTTGAATTATTCCGGTAACAAAATCAGCATCGCGGGTACCCTGGGTGCCGTTCAGCAGGCATACAAGGTGTCGACATCAAAGATAGTGGGCGCGAACGTCCATTATTATGAGGGACTTTCCGTGTCCGGGGGCAACTTTACGTTCAATGTCCAAGGCACCGTCCTGAGAGGGTATAATTCGAACCTTTCGACAAGCACGAAGGTGGGACTGTGGGGCAGCAACGCCGGCCAGACGTGGTGGGACGATTTCCGCGTCCGCAAGTACATCTATCCGGAGCCGACGGTGGCCGTGTCGGAAGAGGACATACCGGCGACCTACGACCCCGCAATAACCGGTCCGACGACGGCAAGCTCGATAAGTACGAGCGGCGGTGCCACCAAGAACGCGACAAATACGACCTCCCCAGAATCACCGATAAAAATGCCGACGCAGACACCGGGCGCCGATGATACCAACGGAACGGCGGCATCATCCCCGATTACCGGCGCGATTGTCATGACAACCGAATCATGGATAGTAGCCATGTTGACAGCAGTTGTTGCAATATTCATGGGGGGAGCGTACTTCTATGAACATAGGAAGAAAACGGTAACGGTTGCGTCGTAGTGCCGAAATGAGCCAAAGCTGCTTATACCTTTAAATAGCGGCTAACAGCACTATTTTATGCAGGCTGTACAAAACAGCCTCAAAACCGCCGTATACGCAACAATTGGAGGAGATAGAATGGGCAAGTCATTGGTAGTAAAGAGCGCAGTCAAGGGTGCGGCCCCGAAAGGCATGCGAATGTCAGGGGACTTCACGAAGGCGCTTGACGACATGGTGGCGCGAAAGATCGACATGGCAGCCAAGAGGGCAAAGGCCAACGGCAGAGCGACCATGAGGCCGGCTGACATCTAAGAACAATTCATTTTCTTTTTCTCATTTATTTTTCAAGGACCAGCGTGAGCTTTCCGTTCGAGAACTTCTGTTCCGCTATGCTGAGCTGCGGCTGCACTTCGAAAAGCTTGAAGTAGAGCTTGTCACCCGCCTTGGCCCTCACCTCGATGCTGTTGGGCATGCGGTTGACCTTGATGTTCCGTTCATCCTTCACGTCCGGCAGAGCTATGGTGTAGACCTGCTTCCCTTTCTCATTCTTCACGGTCATTTCCGGCTCGGCGGTCATCTTCGGTCTTTCAATCTTTTCTTCACCACCGTTCCTGACACCCAGCTCTTTCATTATCTGCGGCTCCATCTTTTTTGCGTTTCCGAAAGTTTTCACACTGATTTTGGGCTCGCCGCCCTGGCTACTGTTGATTGAAATGCTGATTCCGGAGCCGCCCTTCGGCACGATTATCCTCGGTTTGGCGAACATCTCCTGCCCGAACATCCTGTCCATATCCTGCATCTGTTGCTGCATCTGCTTCTCAATCTGGCCGAAGATGTCAGACAACCCGAAAACGTCTTGCTCGTCAGGTTCATGGAACGGAGCAATATCGTTCCTGTCTTGCCCGTCACGCCCTCGTGACGGGGCCATATCATTCTCGTTTTGCCCATCAAATCGCTCTTCATGCCACCCGGGCGGGGCCATATCATCCTTTTCCTTGACTGAAACGCCGCAACGCGGGCAGAAGTCCCAATCCGCCTGAATTGAGGCGTCACAATCACGGCACTTGCCCTTGCTCTTCTTCCAAATCATATTCATCACTTCCGAACCCGTATCTTAAGAATTTAAGGGATGATTGGTAACCTCGTTTGCGGGGGTAGCCAAGCCTGGTCTAAGGCGCAGGTATTCCTTGAGTGCTGACCGCAGCATACGATGAGCTGAATCGGGATGATTGCGAAACTCAAGATCCTGTCTCGTAGAGGGTTCGCAGGTTCAAATGAGCGCGAAGCGCCAAGAGGCGTTTTGGCAACCTTCGGGTTGCAGTGCTATGAGAATCCTGTCCCCCGCACCAACCGTGAACAGTGGTGCGCGCACTCAGCTAATGGCAAACAGGCATAGATAAATCGCTGCTGCCGAGGGTTTTTCTATTATTATCATCGGTAGTATTTATTGCTAGCTCCATGAAAAACGTTGGGTGACGAATTCTCAAAATAAAACGGCGTTGTTGCCTATAACCTGCCGATAAGGTGACGATTGCTTTGCCACCTTTAGTCATATATCTCTAGTCATATACTGCAGTTACACAATGCTTATATTATGGCCATGGCAATTTCTTGAATGCCCAAGGTCACAATAAGCGGTTTCAAATGTGGGCGGTGCCGCCACATATGGCGGCCGAGATCTAAGGGCCAACCAGTTGTCTGCCCAAAGTGCCACAGCCCTTATTGGGATAAGCCCAGAGGTGGTAGAAGATGATAAGTCATTCTTCTTCCGACCGCCCAATCGCTGTTGATCTTTTCGCTGGCGCAGGCGGCATGAGCCTCGGATTGGAAATGGCTGGGTTTGAAGTTGCCGTAGCCAACGAAATAAATCACCACGCGGTTTTGACATATTCCGCGAACCATCCGGGAACGCAGATGATAGAAAAAGATATAAGACGCGTGACAGCGAAAGAAATATTGAAAGCCGCTGGTGGAAAGCCACTGCTGGTTGCCGGCGGACCGCCATGCCAAGGCTTCTCGATGGCTGGAAGACGAAATGCAGATGATCCTCGGAACTCGCTCGTGATGGAATTCCTGAAAAAAGTGAAAGAAATAAGGCCC
>JAZDNN010000038.1:0-3154 GCA_043799675.1 Candidatus Aenigmatarchaeota archaeon
CAGCGGCACTCCCTCTTCCCGGGAGCGTCCAATGGTCTTGTCATCGACATCCGTGATGTTGGTCACGTGCTTCACCTTGAATCCGCTCTCGGTCAGCCAGCGCTTGAGTACGTCATGGAACACGAATGCCCGCATGTTGCCTACGTGCGCATAATCGTAGACCGTCGGACCGCAACTGTAAAACCCTATTTTCCCCTTCTCCAGCGGCTTGAACTCTTCTTTCTTTGCGGACATTGTGTTGAACAACATCAGTGCCATGATATCGTGAAGTGCGGCACACAATATAAACGGTGCTGCGGATGATGCAAAATCCTTATAAGGAACTGGCTTTATGTTTCCCTATGAAAAACGTTCTTTGCCTGACGGCATTGCTTGTGATGCTTGCCGTACCTGTTCTTGCGGACGACGGCCTGGTCATAACATGGAGCGTGGCGGACGCGAAGGTCGCTCCCGGCGGACAGACGTCAGTGCAACTCATAGTTTCAAACGCTGCCGGACTCACCAGCCCGCAGAACATTTTCCTGACAGTCGGCGCGGGGCCGTATCTTACCGTGAACCCGAGCACCGCTAATCTGGCGGGCCTCGGTCCCGGCGGAAGCCAGCGGACCGCAATCGATGTCAGGATAGCGGACAATGCCGTATCAACCACCTCGTACGTCACCGTCAGGGCCGTTTACACGGTCTCAGGCGTTTCGCGCGACACCACCGTCAGCATACCCATAAACATCAGGCGCGACCCCATCCTGCAGATTGAGAACATCAGCTACTCCAGGCAGCCCGAACCGGGAACCTCGACCGTCCTGTCCTTCTACCTTGTCAACAAGGGGGACGGTCCTACAGAGGAGCTCAGGGTGTCCATGGAACAGGGCACCACGATAGCTTCCATGAGCTCCGCAGGCGAGGTGTACGTGGGCGAATTCAGCGCCGGTGAGAGAAGGTTGCTGCAGTTCCCGATAACCATAAGTCCGTCAGCCACCGCAGGCATCTTTTCCCTGCCGTTCACGCTCTCGTATTACAACGAAATCAAATCCGACCTTGCTACGGTCATCAAGAACATCGGCATACCGATAGGTGGCAAGGCGAACTTCATAGTTTCCTTCGATTCAGGGACCGATTTTTATTTCGGAAAGAGCGGGACAGCCTCGATATCCATTTCCAATGCGGGCAGCTCGCCGGCGGAATTCCTGGTCGTAAAAGCTTCCTCGCCTTACGGCATGCAGGATTTCTACGTGGGAAACCTGGATTCCGACGACACGCAGACCGTTGATGTAAGACAGGACCTTTCCGGCGCAAGCGGTCCCTACATGATGAGCTTGGAGCTTTCCTGGAAGGACAAGTTCGGCAACGTCTATTCGGAGACCAAAGAAGTCCAGCTCGCCCCGACGAGCGCACCCGTGGAGATCGGGGGAGGCACCGTCCTTATCGTACTGCTAATTGCCGGCCTCGCGTTCTGGCGCAGGAAAAAGCTGATGGCGTTCGTATCGTCGAAGCTCAAGAAGTGAGGGCATGCACGAGCGCGCCCAGCAAAATCACGAGCATAAGGAAGTACTGATTAGGCTGGAGAAGGTAAGGAAGACCTACATACTCGGCAAAGTTCCGGTCAATGCATTGTGCGGCGTGGACCTTGAGGTGTACCGGGGCGAATTCGTCGCTATCATGGGCCCGAGCGGCTCCGGAAAATCAACCCTAATGAACACGCTCGGCGCGCTTGACGTCCCGACCGGAGGGAAGATTTACTTCGAGGGCCGCGACATTTCCCGTTTCTCCGAGAGCGAGCTCGCACAGATGCGCGGCAAGAAGGTCGGATTCATCTTCCAGCAGTTCAACCTGATTCCCACCCTCACCGCAACCGAGAACGTGGCGTTACCCATGATTTTCCAGCATGTCCCCGAAAAGGAGCGTCTTGCACGGGCAAGGAAGCTCCTTTCCTCGCTCGGTCTGGAAAAGCGGCTGGATCATAGGCCCATGGAGATGTCCGGTGGGGAGCAACAGAGGGTGGCGATAGCGAGGGCGTTCGCGAACGACCCCGACGTCATCCTGGCCGACGAACCTACAGGCAACCTTGACTCGAAGACGGGGAAACAGATAATGAGCGTCCTGAAGGAGCTGCACCTCAAGGAGAACAAGACCATAATAGTGGTCACTCACGACCCGAACATAGCCGGCTATGCCGAGACCCTCGTCAACATCCGCGACGGGCAGATAATGAAGGACCACCTTGCTTCCAGGGAGTCGCTTTGGCCGAAGGACCATAGGGTGGAACAATGAGCCTGTCATATTCCACGTTCAGGGAATACGTGAGATTCGCGTTCCTGACAGTCCGCCACCGCCAGAAAAGGAGCTGGCTTACCGTTCTCGGTATTTTCATCGGCATCGCCGCTGTGGTCGGCCTGGTTTCAATCAGTCAGGGACTCAAGGATGCGGTTGTCGGTCAGTTTGAGAGCATCGGTGCGGACACTATCACCGTCATGGCCGGGAAGCTCGGTGCCGGACCGCCAGGTTTCGGCTCGAATCCGCTCACTGACAAGGACGTGGAAACAATCGAGGGCGTGCGCGGGGTGGGCGTGGTCGCACCGGTGCTGGTAAGGAACACGAAGGTGGTTTTCCAGAACGAGGAAAAATACACCTACGTGATGGGTCTTCCGCCGAAGCAGATACAGGACATACTGTTCACCACCGAGGGCATGCACGTGATTGAGGGCCGCATAACCGGTGAGGGCGACAAGTACGGTGCAGTCATCGGTTATTCGATCGCCGACACCTTCTTCGAGAAGGATGTGGGAATCGGGGACAAGATTGAGATAGCCGGACAGGACTTCAGGGTCCGCGGGCGGTTGAGCAAGATCGGCAATCCGACGGATGACAGCCAGATATACATCAACATCGAGACCGCCCGGACGATATTCGGCCAGCCGACCGAAGTCAGTACCATAATGGTCAAGGCCGACTCTTCCGCGGATCCGGAGAAGGTAGCAATTGACATAAAGAAGGCGTTGGAGAAGGAGCGGGGCGAGGAGGACTTCACGGTACTTACTGCCGCGCAGCTTTCCGAGATGGTCCAGAGCATCCTCGGGGTGGTTCAGATAGTCCTGGTGGGAATAGCGGGCATCTCCCTGCTGGTCGGCGGCGTCGGAATAATGAACACCATGTACAC
>JAZDNN010000043.1:0-8628 GCA_043799675.1 Candidatus Aenigmatarchaeota archaeon
CGGAAGCTATCCTGTCGGTGAGCGTCGATGCCTTCATTACCAGATAGGGGTCGCCGCACCATTTCGCTATCTCGGGTATCGATATGGCCTTAAGGATTGCGGCACGCAATTCTGCGAACTTGGGATGAATCGTGTTGATTGTTCTCGATAACCCTCTGGGCGTGAACACTGAAAATGTACCGGCAGGATACAAGAAATATGGCGACCCTGTGCCGGGTTTTTATGTAATCTTCGGATGCATGAACTTTCCGAAATGCATCTCCTCCACTTGGCGAATGGCATCGGTCTCCCCGGTTCCTAGAATCACGCGGTCACGCGCCCCGAGGCCCAGGAGAAAGCCTCCCTGCGCCATCATATTCGCCAGCTTTCTAACCGCATCGATAACCTCTTTGCGGCTTGCATCCCATTGGTCACCGTCAAGGAGGATATTTATTCCCGACTTGTCCTGCGGCCAGGAGAAGAGCGTGTTGAACATGGCCATACCCGCCCCGACCGCTGGATTGATATTTACACCGATTCCGTGCCCGAAAAGATCGCGTGAAACCTCCGCTATTTCCATGTCAATCTCTTTCGCGACGTTCACTGCACGGTCTATATGGAGGCTGAGAAAATCTCCCGTTCTTTGATTAGAGGCTCTTTTCAGGTGCTCTGCGAGCACCTTCAGGCCCGTTAAACTTTCGGTGCCGTTGACCAGATACCGGTACCATACTGTTGCCATAAAATCACATCAGCCTGTCGCGCCAGACACTCGGCGTCTTGTCGTTGATTATCTCGAGGTCAAGGTGATACTTGAACGGTTTGACGCCTTTCATCTTTATCCAGTCTATCATGGCCTGCAAACCTTTATCGAGCGTCCATTCGGTCTTGTAGCCCAGCATTTTCCTGGCCTTGTCGGCGGAGCAGTTGGCCAGTTTGACCTCGCATGGTCTGTCCGGCATGTAAATCGGTTCAAGGTCGAATTTCAGAAGTTTTGCTATCCTGCCGGCCAGCTCGTTCATGGTGACGAACTCCTCATCCGGCCCTATGTTTATGGTTTCTCTGTCCAGGTTACCCTGGAATGCCAGTTTTTCCAGGCACGGTACGTCGTCCTGTATGAACGAGAAACAGCGTTTCTGTTCGCCGTCGCCATAAATTATGGGCTGTTTTCCCTGCAGCATGCGGTTTATCATTATTGATGCGACGTTCCGGTACGGGTCGTCATATTTCTGTCTTGGCCCGACGATGTTGTGCGGCACCGCTATGACATATTCCATTCCGTGAGAATGCGCAAGGTTCTTGATGAGGAGTTCGGAGGCGTATTTCGCTATTCCGTAGGGGTCTTGGGGTTTCGGGACCATCTCTTCGGTGAACGGCACCCTGTCCTGGGTGCCGTAGCGGGCCATCGAAGAGCAGAACACGAACCTGCGCACCTTGTTGGCAAGTGCGGCCGATAACAGCGAAGCCGTGCACTGATAGATGTTCTGTGTTATGAGGTGCGGGCTGAAAACGCTCAGACCTTCGTATGCGGTTGCCGCGCAATGGACCACTATGTCAACATCCTTGGTTATCTTCAGCATGGAGTTCCGGAAGTTGCAGTCGTATTGATAAAATTCCACCGCAGCAGGCACGTTGTCAATGTAACCGCCTATGAGGTTGTCACAGCCGACCACCTTGTGTCCGCTGGCAAGAAAAACGTCCGCCATGTGGCTTCCCAAGAATCCGGCAACACCACTGACGAATATCTTCTGCTGCTCCATGCTCTTCCGTAAGTCTTCGTGCTTAAATGCTTATTGCCTTTGACGTACAGAAAGGCAATAACTAACCGGCCTTTCCGGCGCTTAGCCGAGCAGGTCGGAATACAACGAAACCACTCCGCGGCGGGTCCGCTCGAAACTGTAATTGGTGATGACATTCCGTCGCGCCGCAGCGCCCATGCGTCGTGACATTTTTGATGAATCCAGAAGCGACCCGATTTTTTCTCTCATTTCAAGATGGTCACCGGGCCGGAAAAGCAGTCCGCACCTGTCCGGCACAAGTTCACGGATACCCATCACGTCAGAGGCTACCACCGGTAGCCTGCTTGCCATGGCTTCAAGGAGCGCATGCGGGCACCTGTCAACCAGGGACGGAAAAACATAAACAGCCGATTCAGACAATCGTTTCTTCATCTCGGGGTACGGAATGTTCCCGATGAACGAAATGTTCCGGTCTTCTCCGGCCAGTTGCTGCAGGCGACGAGTATCGGGCCCGTCACCCGCTATGACCAACTTTGCATTCCATCGGTCAAGCTGGCCATTGCATGCCCGTATCAGCGTGTCTAAGCCTTTCCATGGTACGTGCCTTAGACCGGTAAAGATGACCGGCCGATTCGATGTTTTCCTGTGCCGGAATCCCTTCGCATCTATACCATTCGGAATAACCGGAAAATTGCCGTCAATTCCCATCTCGCCAAGCAAACCCTTCTGATATTCCCCCAGAAGGTAACTGCGTTCGAATGTCCTGAAGAAATCCTTTTCGACGCCGCGTACCAGCTCCATATCCATCCCTTTCTGCCGCCATGCAGCCAGCTCACCCGCCGCCGGATTCCAGCCTTCCGGACCCCTGAGGCAGACGTACTCGTAGGTCAGATGACCTCCCCACTTGAATACCGTCGGGGTCTTTGCAAGGCGCTTGGCAATCAGGCCTGCAGGACCGACCGCCACGTCATGCACGTGCATCAGGTCAAATCGGCCTTCATGGAGCAATGCGGCGGCGCGAAGACCCATCCGCAGCGCCAACGAAGAGAAACGAACGGCAAAACCTGCCTTAAGCGGAGCCTCTGTCCGTTCAACCGTCAGGTTTCCATGCATTTCAAGACGCGGCAGGCCGTTGACGGCTTCGGTGAGCACATGCACCTCGTTCCGACGCGACAGCGCAGTCGCCAGATTGTAAGCGCCGGTTGCCGCTCCCCCGCCTATCGGCGGCCATTTGCTGACCATGTATAGTAATTTCACTGTTCATCACCCGTCTGTTCTTCCAGGCGCTGCAGCCGGCGCGCCATCATGTCCGCCAGCATCCCTATGGAGAAGAACTGCACACCGAGCAGGATGGACAAGGCCGATATCAGACCGGTTCCCACATGGACGAACTTCCCTGTCTTGAGCCAATCGTCGAGCACCAGCCCGCCGCCTATCAGGCCCGCCACCATGAAAACGGCAGCCAGGGACATGAAAACCATCAGCGGCCGGTAATCACGAACCATACTGAGCATGGTGATACCTATCCTCCAGCCGTCATGCAGCGGCCGCAATTTTGTACGGCCCATACGTTCGCCGTATTTTATCGGGACCTCCTCTATACGCAGACCCTTCTCCAACGTCTCGACGGTCATTTCCGTCTCGGTTTCGAACCAGTCGCGTGTCAAACGGATGCTCCGCGCCAGCTGGCGCGTGAAAGCGCGGTAGCCTGAAAGTATGTCCCGCAAGCGGCGGCGGTAGGCCATGCTGATGAAAATATTGAAAAGAGAATTGCCGAGCTTGTTGAAGGTCGGGACGGATTTGCGGTCGCGTACGCCGACCACCATGTCGGCGGTGCCGGACTTTATCGGTTCCAGTAACAACGGAAGATCGGACGCGAAATATGTGTTGTCCCCGTCCACCAGAACGTATATTTCGGCATCAATCTCGCGGAGAGCCTGTCGTACGGCAGCCCCCTTGCCGCGGCCGCGCTGATGTATGACTATTGCGCCGGCAGCGGCCGCCTTATCTGCGGTCCCATCCTGACTCCCGCCGTCTATCACGTAGACCTTTCTTACCAGTTGAAGGAAACTGCGCACCACGTTCGCTATGCCGGCACCCTCGTTCAACGTGGGAATTATGACGGCAATATCATCCATGTTTCAGCACCTCATACACTTTGACCCATTCCCCGTCATAGACAAGAGGGAGCCGGCGGACCCAGTCCGGCAAAGTCGGGGTTTCATGCAGGTAGACGTACTTGGAACCGGTACGGTCGGCCAACTGCTGAAATTCGGTCTCATTCTCCGGCAGAAGGAACACCTGCTTTCCGGTGTATAAATGTGCAATCGACGGCATCGTGGTGATTACCGGCCCTTCACCGGTGAGCAGGCCGGCCGCTTCGCGATATTCCTGGAAGGCAGAAACGTCATGACGAGTGACATGCAAAGCGCCAAGCAACCAGTCGTCTGTTGCGGACGGGTTAGAGACCATGAACATGTAATAGGTTCCGACGAAAAGCGAACCTACCGCCAGCAGGACGAACACCGTTTTTGCGCCTTTCCAACGCCATCCGGTCACGCCGAAGGCGGCCAGAATCGCAAACAGACCTGTCAACGGCGCCAGATAACGTATGGACGGAATCAGAAGGCCGTGAAAAATGATGTAACTGGCAGCCATCACGGCCGTTACTTTCACGATATCGTTCCTTACACGGAGCAACCCTACCACAACAAACGGCAGCATGAACCCCATCACGGCAACCGTCTGAACAAGGAAATTCACCGTCAGCGGCTGCATGCGTACCGCGGATCCGAGGGTGGTCGCGGCCCCAACGGCATTACCGAAATTGAAGAACGAGTGCAGCGCCCAAGGTGCAAGCACAACGAAGAATACCGCGACCGACGACCAAACAGCACGATCGGAAAAGAATTCCCGCAATCTGCCTTTCTCCTTCCAAACCAGATAAACCGGAAGCGGCAGCAGGCCAGCAATTGCGTCATAACGGGCCAGGAAAGTCAATGCCGTCAGAACCGCAAACGGAATCAACCAGCGCCTGTCCTTCAGTGCGTTCACAAAGACGAACACGTCCGCAATCAGGAGGAGACAAACGAGATTTTCCGCAAGCACGCGCTGCGACAGGAAAAGGTTCACCGTTGAGACGGCGAGTGCCGCGGCGGCGAAAAGCGCGGCTTCCTTGTCGCGCTTACCGAGGAAAACATACAATATCGCTATCGACAGCACGGATATCAAAGGCATCACCAGCCAGGTCAACTGCATACCTCCGACCAGTTCCGGTAAAACAAGGAGGAACGAGAGCAACGGGGCCCGCTGGCCTTCCATGTGGAGCCCGTCAATCCAACCGTATTCACCGTGATTGATGATTCCTTCGGCCAGGCTGATGTAGGAAGCCTCATCCAGGCTGTATGGCATGTCAAACGGCCACAGCCGTATGATTATTCCCACTACCATCAAACAGACGAGTGTAATGATAATCAGGCGCTGTTTTTCCATGCCGGTCTTGTAGCATATTCGGGTTTAAAAGCGTTCGGCATCTGCGGCGGTACCGCACAGACAGATTCATCCTTTCAGGCATCCGAAGCCGGTTCAGGAGGATTTTACGACAAAGAAGAGCCAGTATGCAAAAAGCCGGGGTAATGCCCTGGCAAGCGGGGCCGTCCACGGGAATTCAGCGGGAGGAACGTGAATCTCCTTCGTTACGTTGAAATTAGCCGTCATGAACCGTCTTGCGGCGACCAGGTTGAAGCACCATCGATGACCGGCCTCTGCCATGGTGTTTCTGCCAAATGCGTGGAACAGGCGGCCGTATATCGTGAATTCGTTCGGCAGGCTGATTATCATCACGCCATCCCTTTTGAGGACGCGTCGCATTTCTTCTGCAATTTTTTCGGGCCAGCGCAGATGTTCCAAAATCTCGGTACATACGATTATATCGAACGTACCGTCTTCGAACGGAAGGTGCGGTTTTGAGTCAAGGTCCTGCAGTATGAGGTTTCGTGGCGTGTCACTGGCACGTACAATGTCCAATCCGGTGTATTCGCATTCCGGAAGAAGCTTTTCCAACGTTCCCCGCCAGCAACCTATGTCAAGCAGTGCACCGCGCTTGCTTCCCAGCAAGTCCTTTACGACTTTCATACAAAACATATGCTGGTTGATTTTCACGGCATTTCACCTGCCTGCAAACTGCTAAGCCCTGTAGCATATTCAGGTTTAAAAGCTCACGGAATATGTGGTTAGCATGCAAAAGACGAAACTGCTCGCAATCTTCGGTCTGGTGCTTTTCGTTTTGATAATATGGAGCGCGGGACCCGAGAAGATGGCCGCGCTAATCCTTCAGGCCGATCCCGTCCTGATAGCGCTGTCCATGTCATTGCTCACCGTAAGCGTGCTCGTGAAGGCCGTTCGATGGAAGATCATAGCAGCGAACCACGGATTCAATTGCAGTATCATGGAAAGCGCAAGGATATGGCTCATCGGCCTTGCAGGAGCTTCAGTGACACCCGGAAGGCTCGGTGATTTCATGAAGGCGGTCTACGTGAAGCAGAACGGCAACCTCCCTCTTGGCCGCGGAATATCGATGGTGATGGTCGAGCGCATCATAGACGTTGCCGCACTCTTTTCCCTTGCCGGTGTGGGTCTGATATTCACCGGCAGCCTTTTCATCGGGGCCGGAATCTCACTGCCTACGATTGTGATTGTAATAGCCGCAGGTTTCGCGGGTCTCTGGGCACTTACCAGAAAGAACATCGTTGCCTTCGTTGCCAAACCGATGTTCAATCACATAGTGCCAAAGCAATACAGGGACGGTCTAAAAGGGGGTTTCGAGGAGCTCTACAAAAGCATGCTCGTCTCGTTAAAACAGCCGAAGTTCCTCATTTCCGTGGTCATCCTTACCTATGTTTCATGGTTCATCGCATTTTTCGGTACGTGGCTGACCGCCAAAGCCTTCGGAATCGATATACCGATAATTTACATCGCCGCCTTCTCACCGCTCGCGACCCTCATGGAACTCATTCCGATAACAGTAGGGGGATTCGGAACCCGCGAGGCCACTTCGGTATTCCTTTACGGGTTGATAGACATTGCACCGAGCGTCATAATGTCTATCATAATCATAGGCCTGTTAACCAGCTGGATAGCCGTCGGCGTAGGTTTCATGCTGTGGCTGAAGAGACCGATTGAACTAAAGGGCGTGCTCAGCGGTTGACCCCGTTTCAGTGCATTTTTAAGGTTTTCAGTCCATATCGGTGAACTATGAAAGTAATGCTATTGAATGCACCCTTGGTCGCAGGCAAGAAACAGAAGTTCACATTGCAGCCTCTCGGCATACTGTACATAGCCGGTGTGCTAAAGCAGAACGGTTACGAGCCCGAGCTAATCGATTGCAACATAACCGATTACACGCTTGAGGACGTAGCCGATCTGATAATCAGGAAGAAGCCCGATATAGTCGGAATCAGCGTCATGACTCCGCAGATAATAAATGCGCTCAAGATAGCGAAGATGGTCAAGGAGAGGGACAAGGAAATCAAGATATGCCTTGGGGGCCCGCACATAAGTTCCACCGGAGCCGAAGTGTTCGATTTCTCAAAGGACGTGGATTTCCTAATCCGCGGCGAAGGCGAGTTCAAATTTCTTCAATTAGTGAAAAACCTGAACGGTGACCATTCAGATGTCAGAGGCCTGGTATACAGAGACGCCGACGGGAAAGTCAGAATCAACGAGCTCGGGGAAGCGATAACGGAACTTGACAATTTGCCTTTCCCGGATTTCGCGGCGTTTGACATTAATGCATACAAGTCGCCCTATGTCGAACGGTACCCGATGGTGCCGCTGATAGCCAGCAGGGGCTGCCCGTTCAAATGCAGCTTTTGCGATGCGTACAGGACCCATGGCAGGGTGCTGCGAAAGCGGTCGCCGAAGAACGTTGTAGATGAGATGGAGCACAACGTCAAACATTTCGGCGTTGGACACTTCGCCGTAAAGGACAGCACGTTCATACTCGACAAGAAATGGGTCGGCGAGATATGCGACGAGATAATCCGAAGGGGGCTCAAGATAAAATGGAACTGCAACAGCAGGGTCGACAGCCTGGACGCGGAAATCCTTGACAAGGTGAAAATGGCGGGGTGCGTCATGCTGGGCCTGGGCGTGGAGTCGGGGTCACAGACCGTGCTGGACAACATACACAAGAGGACGACGCTGCAGCAAATCAGGGAAACATTCAAACTGATACAAAATGTCGGGCTGAAGACGTACGCGTTCTTCATGATAGGAAACCCGGGCGACAATCCCGAGAATGTAAGGAAAACGATAGATTTTGCGAAGGAGCTGGAACCCGACATCGTCGCGTTCAGCGTAACCGAGGCTTATCCCGGGACCGAGATATGCGAGTGGGCCCTGAAGAACAACGTCCTTTCGGACCCGCGCTGGTACATGCGGGGCGCGGACACCTTTGTCGGCGTTGCCCCAAGTTCGGCATCCCTAGAGTACCCCGAACTGACCAAGGAGCAGCAGCAGGTTCTGGTCAAACGCGCTTACCGGGAATTCTGCATGAGACCCGGCTACATTTTCAAAAAAATCATACACATGCGGAATGCGGGGCAGATCAAGGATATGATGACTGCCGGTCTAGAAGTCATAAGAAAGTCATAGGCCTACAAATCAATGGCACGCCTTGTCTTGCAGCTTCAATAGGGCACGTATCTGGAAGTACTTCTGCTGCATCATATCCGCGAGCATGCCCATGAAGATGAACAGCCCGCCGGAAATGATCATCAGGGCGGTAAGCATGACAGAGGCGGTGTGGCCTGCAAAGCTGCCGATCTCGAACCATACATCAACCAGATAAGCGCCAAGAGCGAGGCCTCCCAACAAAAGGAGCAACCCGGGTATCCCGAAGAAAACCATCGGA
>JAZDNN010000031.1:0-16827 GCA_043799675.1 Candidatus Aenigmatarchaeota archaeon
GCATCTCAACGTGACGCTTCTGAATAGGCGCTGAGCAGCTCTTGTCTTATGTTATCCGCTGAATAGAGCCTTTTGCATCTTGCCCTCGCCGCCTTGCCCATTACCTCGGCCCCGGCGGGATTGTCCATCACCTTTCTTATCGCCCCGGTACAGGCATCCGAGTCGCCTGCCCTGAAAACTATGCCCGTGTTACCGAGTATTTCCGGCATGTCACCGACATCCGAAACGGCTATCGATTTGGATGCGGCCATGGCATCGTACAGTTTCGCGGGTATTTGATGCTCCGCCGATTCCTCCTGCAGTTGCGGGAGAACAACCATATCCGAAGCGGCCAGAAAAGACGGCATCTTTTCGAACGGCTGCGGGGAAACTGTCACCAACCTGTCTGATATATCCCTCCTTACCGCATCCAACGCCCTTACCGAGGTCTCATCGGCTGCTCCGACACTAAGCAGCACCACGTTATTCGGAAGCTTCTTTACGGCCTCGGCAAGAATCTCGAAACCCTTGTGAGGTCTTATCGCCCCGGCGAAAATTATGACGAACTTTCCTTTCAGACCCAGGGACTTTCTGACATCCTCTGCGCCCTTCCGATCGGTTTCAAAGAAACTCTCATCCGCCCCGGTCCTGATGATTTTTCCTCCCCAGAGACGTTGCAGAGCCGTGCTGTGCACCGTCTTTACTCTCACCTTTTTTGCAATGAAATGGCTCAGAGAATTGAGGGAAGGCATTCCGCCGGGCTTCCAGTCCAGGTCCTCGATATCCAAAACCAACGGTTTCCGGAACAGCTTGCTCAGCGCCCAAGCAGGCAGCATCGAGCTCCATATGGGCTTGAAGCAGTGTATGACATCCGCTTTCCTGGCTGCACGCATGAGCTTCAACAGGTCGTATGGAAGTCTCGCTCCTGTGCGCAACGGCAGGAAGTTCATCCTGCCTTTGTAAGGCTCGTATATGCTCTTCCCTTTTTTCAGCCATCCTGCAACTATAATTCTCCTTCCACCGAGGGCCCTGACGAACGGGTACGTCCTTACGATGTTATTTCCCCATAGCGTCGGGCAGAACATCAAAATATTGTTGAATCTTTCCAAATGCTCACCCGATGTATTTGGAGCCGCGTCTTATGAGATAAAAAAGCCCGCTCGGTCCGTTCACCGATAACGCCCTGACACCTCGCCTGAGTACCCACTTTGGCTTCTTGATATGCGAACGGTTGAATTCGTAGGTCGCCCTGTTGAAGATTTTCTCGATTTCATCCGCCTTAAGGTCCGGATAATTCACCAGACCGCGCCCGTCATGTTCCCACCAGGCCTTGCCGATCAACCAGCCTTTCTTCACGGCTTCATCGTAGAACCTTGTACCAGGATACGGTATCGCGATGCTGAACTGGACCGTATCTACGTCCAGCCTGGAAACGAATCTTAGGGTCTCCTCCATCGTCTCCTTGGTATCGCCCGTGAGACCGAAGCAGACCGTCCCATGCGTCTTAAAACCCAGCTCATGCGTCCATTTCGCAAAGTCAAACAACTTCTCCCGAGTCAGCGGCTTGCCGATGCATTTCCAGACCTCCGGGCATGCCGTTTCTATTCCGAATTTCATGCCCTTGCAACCGGCCTTCTTCATCAATGCCAGAAGTTCTCGGTCGGGTATTATGGCATCACCCATGCACGACCAGCTGATGTTCATTTTTCTCCCGATTATCTCGTTGCATATGTCCACGACATGCTGGCGGTTACCGGTAAATGTGTCATCGTCAAAATAGATTTCCTTTGCGCCATACTTGCTTGCAAGAAGTTCCATCTCATCTACGACCCGTTTGGCGCTGAACATTCTGTAATGCCTTCCGGGGTAAAGGACCTGCGTCCAGAGGCAGTAATTGCAGTTGAACGGACAGCCGCGGGTGGCGACCATCTGCAGTGCCGGTTTTCTTTCGCAAAATCCGTCCCAATAGACGCTCATATCGGGTGCATCGTCAATCGGGAATGAGTCCCTATCCGGGAAAGGCAGCTGGTCCAGAGGCTCTATCAGCGGCCTTTTCTCGTTGACGTGTATCGTATTGCCTGCTCGAAACGCCAGGCCGCTGACCATTGAATATCTTTGTCCGGAAGCCATGCATCCGGCAAGCTCCTTTACCGTCATTTCGTATTCCTGCATTGCGATGAAATCAATGAACGGGTTCTCTTTCAACAGCTGCTCGGGAAAAACGGAGGCATGCGGGCCGACCAGGCATATTTTCGCGCCAGTAAGCTCCTTTATTTTTGCCGCATGCTTCAGGTCGATACCGATTGTGGGTGTGGATGTTTCTACGATTGCAAGGTTCAACGGCGCCCTTTTCTTCAGTTCCTGATTGAACGTTTCATCTTCCATTTCAAGTGCCGGCGCATCTATCACAAACGTCTCGTGTCCGTCTCCTTTCAGGAATGCCGATGTATATGCAAGAAAGAAAGGAAAAGGCGCGTACCTGCTTTGAGAACTTTTTACCCCTGCCTTTGTTTTCATTGCAGGCCAGCGCGCACCTGCGCGCACGAACGATATGTCGCCCATGTTGGTCGGCGGGTTCGTAATAAGTATTCGCAAATTTTCACCCGCTCTTCTGGGACGAATACCACTCGAACGTCCGTCTGAGGCCCTCATCAATATCGATTGTGGGTGTCCAACCGAGCAGCCGCTGTGCCTTCTCCACCGAGAAATATCTCGCCACAGCGTCCCTTGATTCGGTCCGTATGCCTTCGCCGAAATCCTTGTGTACGACATTCAGGTTCTTTCCAGACAAAGTAATTATCTTCTGAGCGAGCTCTTTCATGCTCACCACGTTGCGTTCCCCCCCGCCGAGGTTTATTATTTCTCCGGAAGGGGCGTCCAACGCCTTGACTATTCCCGCTGCCGTATCCTTGACGTAGCAGAACGCCCGTTTCTGCTCCCCTGAGCCGAACAGTACGGGAGGTTGTCCGTTCAGAACTTTGTCAAAGAACATGGGTACGACCCACTCGGGCCTCTGTCTCGGCCCGTACGTGTTTGATGGTCTTACCGCAACCGTATGGAGACCGGCCGAATGGTACGCCTGGCAGTAATTCTCCCCCGCGAGCTTTGCGAAACCGTAGAATGATACCGGCACTTTCATGTCGTTCTCCTTCAACGGGTTCATCTCGGGCGGGGGGTTTCCGAACACCTCGGTTGAGCTGGCAAACACGAACCTTTTTACTCCTTTCCTTGCCGAGATTTCGAGCGCAGATATGGTCCCCTCGAGGTTTGTCCGCAGCACGTTCAGCGGCATCTTCTCTGTGCTCTCCACCCCCAACACTGCCGCAAGATGTATGACGGCATCGGATCTGCCAACGGCCTCTTCCAGGGCCGCTTTATCAAGGATGTTACCGAGAATTATTTCCACGCGCCCGTTGCCTGAAAACAGTTTCTTTGCGAGGGAAACGTCCCTGTCATAAATTATCACCCCTTTCACTCCGTTGGAAAGGAGTTCCTCGACGACATGGGAACCTATGAAACCGGAACCGCCTGTAACCAGTACCCTATTGACACAGATGCTCATGCTATCACTCGACCCTTCTAAAACAAGGCTTATATATCTTCTTTACTCGCCGTCCATTGGATGCCCAGTGCATTCGGTTTTATAAGCGCTTCGCAAAACATGGACACATGCAAGATGATAAGCCCGTCATAACGGTGGTCGGATGCGGGCAGGTGGGTTTCAGGACATGCATCCTCTTTGCCGGCAAGGGATACCAAGTGTTCGCCGCTGACATTGATACCGAAAAGGTGAACAAGCTGAACGCCGGTATATCCCCGTTCAACGATGACCCTTATCTAGAGAAGTTCACCGGATGCAAGGGCAGCATAACCGCTTCGACTGACGTGAGCGGTTGCTGCGCAAAGAGCGATTTTGTGCTTGTCTGTGTTCCGACACCCTTGAAGCAGAAGAGCCCCGATCTGACATTCCTTCAGAATGCCACAAGGGACATCGCCTCGGGCCTAACGAGAGGGGCGACGGTGATATATGAGAGCACGGTGCATCCGGGGGTGATAAAAAGGCTCATACCAATCCTTGAAAGCTCCGGATTGAAGCTTGGCGAGTTCGGTGTCGCCCATTGCCCGGAAAGGATGGATCCTGGCAACCGTAAATTCGACATCGAAAACACCCCGAGGGTGATAGGTGCGTCCGACCGTCTCACCTTGCAGAAGGCTAAGTCCCTCTATGAGGACGTGATGTCCGCCCCTCTGTATGAAGTATCGAACATCGAAACGGCCGAGGCGTGCAAGCTTGTGGAAAACACCTTCAGGGACGTGAACATAGCTTTTGTCAACGAGCTTGCGACGGTATTTGCCGACACTGAAATCGATGTCAAGGAGGTCATAGACGCGGCCGCCACAAAACCTTTCGCTTTTCTCGCTCACAAACCCGGACCGGGCGTAGGCGGAGAATGCATCCCCATAAGCCCTCATTGGCTTATGGAATTCGCAAGGACCCGAGGAAAGGAAATGCCTCTGGTGAGGAAGGCCAGGGATGTGAACGAATCTATGCCGGCCTTTGTCGTCGGAAGGTTGAAAAATTTAATGGCAGGGAAGGGCTCTGAACTCAACGGTTCTTCGGTTCTACTGTTGGGGCTCGGTTACAAGCCCGACAGCTCTGATACAAGGATAAGCCCGTCAAGGGACATAATCAGGCTTCTGAAGCAGGAAGGTGCAAGCATTTGCGGGTGCGACCCTCTGCTTGATAATAAAATGATAACTGAAGGGTTCGATATCGAACCTGCGAAAGCTGACAGCAAGGCAGATGCCGCGATCCTTGTGACTGCACACAACGCGTTTGACAGGAAGATGACAAAAGACCTTAAGGTAAGGTTCTTTCTTGACGCCTGCAACAGGTTTGCTAAGAATGATTTTGACGGCATCGAGTATGCAGGCCTCGGATAAATGCCTGTCATGCGTTCTTCTTTTCCCGGGTTATCGGGTGGCCAGCGGCTCTGAACAGCCTACCTATCATGCAGCCCAGATTGAAAGTCATCGACCCCGTGAGATGGGCGATATAGAACAATGGCGTTTGCCGCATCTTCAGGTTATTTCTGGACCTCCATGTATACTTGGCGGACTTGTAAATCGCTCCCCCAAAAAACATTGCCGCAGACTTCCACGATTCCACGCTTACGTTGGTAAGCCCGCGAATCCAGCCCTCCTTCCACAGCCCGGTCCAACCGATGAGTAAGACGTGCTTGCCGACGGCATCGACGCAGTAATAGGAATCGAAATTCTGCGCTTTCAGCCTGTTCCTCAGCTCATAATCCTCTGTCCCCAGTCGCGCGTCCTCCCTGAAAAGGTTTGCCAGTGCAATTTCACGCGGCAGGCTGGTATTGTTGACGGCAAAATAACTGCGATTTTCGTTACCCACTTTTGATACGTTTGCCAGGTAGTTCGGTTTGCACGGCACCGTCCGTCCCACCACTATCTGATGCTGCTTGCCGGACTCGACATGCGCACGTACGAAATCCGGAGTGAGGACCACTATGTCGCTGTCCAGAAAGATTATCCTGTCACCTCGGGCATGACATATGCCCGTGTTGCGTGCCCCGCTGGGTCCCTTGAGGCCCTCATTATCGATTAATTTTATGCGTTTGTCCTTTCCGGCAAATCCTCGCACGATATCGGCAGTGCGGTCCGGAGAATGGTCATTGACCACAAGAATTTCGAAATCCCCGTGACAGGCACCTAACGCTGTCAGCACATCGCCTATTATCTTTTCCACTTTCCAGACCGGTATGACTACTGTTGCATCCATAGTCCGCCCACCGTTTTTGGTTTGATGTCCTGTCCCGAAATCCATCCGAGCAGCTCGTCCAGGTCTTTCCACATGTTCCACTTGTCTATCATCCATGCATGACCCCATAAATGGAAAACGTCGTTCCGTCTTTTGGCCGCATCGAAGAGCATCCTTGCATGTGCCGTCCAGTCGCTTCCGGCCAGCACGGCCCTGACGAGTGTCCTGTCGGGTCCGATTGAACTGATCAGTTCGCGCATGTATCTAGGCCCTGCAGGAACGCTGCGCGGGAACGCCTCCCATGTAGGGGTTATCGCGAACGGCCAGCGCGGATGTTCTATGCAGAACCTGCCGCTTGTCCTGGCATTCGTGAAGCCATGCCGCTTCAGTATACGAACCGCTCTCTCATCCCAATCGCTTCTCCCGCCGAAAGGGTAGGAGAAGCTTGTGATGCTCTTTCCCGTGATACCTTCCAGCCGGTTCTTGCTGATAACTATTTCCTGCTCTATTCGCCCCTCATCCAATTCGCTGAGCCGCGGATGTGTCTGGGTATGCGCACCTATCTCATGCCGCTGCCCGATGTTCCGTATCTCCGCTGGAGTAAGGCATCTTCCTATATCTTTCGGGGTATATTGCCCGTCACGTCCGAAAGTTAATGGAGAAGCCTCGGTAGCCTCACCAGTGCAGACGTAAAAAGTTCCTAGAAGACCGTGCTTATCAAGGAGCTTTGCGAGCCTGACATCGGACTTCTTGCCTTCATCCCAGCTGGTTACGACTGTCACCATAGCAATCAGCCGGTAAGGCACGTATAAAAAGGATATGAACACACCGTTAGCGGCGTTTCCTGAAGAACTCTTCGAATGCGGAAATCACATGATCCCTTTCTTCCTTTCCGATTCCTGCATGAACTCCTATCAGGAACGCGTTCTTGTGTATGAACCTTGTGTTCGGGAGGTCGCCGACCACGCGATGATTGAAAAGACGTGCGACAGGATGTCTGGTATAATCTCCGCCCATCACGGGACGGGTCTCTATGCCCCGCTGCTCCAGGAATTTTCTCAGTTCTGTAACATCAACCTTCGTGTCCTTGACCGCGACCGGATAGCAGAACCATGCCGGTCTCGTCCACCTTTTTACCGGTGACACGCTCAGGAAATCGGAAAACTTACCGAGTTCTTTGTTGAAGAAGGCCGCATTCTCTTCCCTTGCCCTGAAATATTTATCAAACTTCTTGAACTGTACGACGCCGAACGCCCCTTCCATTTCCGATGTCCTGAAATTATAGCCGGTATTGGCAAACAGGAATCTTGGGTCTATCTCAGGACTCATGGAATTTATTTTATCCTTGTATGCCTGACTCTTGACGTTTCTCATCACTCCTTGCGACCGTATTATCCGTGCGAGTTCGGCCATATCATCGTCATTTACCATCACCATTCCGCCTTCAAGCGTGGTTATGTGATGAGAAAGGTAGAAACTGAACGTGGAGATATCACCGAAGCTCCCGACCCTCTTGCCTTTCCATTCCGCCCCAGGCGATTCGCAGCAGTCCTCTATGACGAAAAGATTGCGTTTTTTTGCTATTCGCATGACCTCGTCCATATCGATCGGAAATCCGAGAAGATGGACGGCCAATATGGCCTTTGTCCTTGGACCTATTGCCGCCTCCAGCTGGTTTGTATCCATGTTATAATCGTCAAGGTTGGAATCGACCAGGACCGGCGTCATTCCTGTCGCAAACATCGGTGAAATGGACGTCGACCATGTCAGGGCCGGTGTCACTATCTCGTCGCCAGGCTTCAGCCGGTTTATTACCGCGGGATTGGTGAGCATGTAGAATGCGACCAGATTCGCCGAGCTTCCGGAGTTGACCATTACACCGTTCTTGACACCGATGAATTTTGCCCACATTTCCTCGAACCGTTCGGTCTTGAGGTCCCCGCTGGCATTCAATGTCAGACGCTCCGGAGTGAGGAGCGTATCAACAACCTCAGCCACTTCATCCTCGTCATAAAGCCTCGACATCAACGGTACCTTGTATTTCGGATTCTTTGGGGAACTTTCGCGGAAATATTCGGCAACCAGTCTTTTTACTTCTTGAACGGTCTTCTCCTTGTTCACGACCATATCTAAACACTCGAAGCTGCTAAGCTTATAAACATTATAACCTTTTGACGAAGGTTCAGAAGTTCCTTGCCTTCCTTTCGAAGGCAAGCATGAACAGGTGCTTTGTTTTCCTTATGAACTCGGCCTTGGTCCGGGTCCTCATCAGTCCGGGTATGAGTCTCCCGGGCCTGAGAGTGTTCTTCAGCATTATCCTGTTCCTGACCCTGCAGAGATACTTGAACGCCTCCATCTTCTCCGCGGCCGTGAATTCGGCGGTTTCGAAGTTGGGGGAATCCCAAAGCGGGATGTCGAGGTCCCTGAGAATCTTGACTCCGGGAGAATGCACGTAATCCCAAAGCTCGGTTCCCTCGTACGGAGCGACCATATTCAGAACTATCTTATCCAGATCGAGCTCCTTCATGGTTTTGGCCATTTCCTTCGCCTTCTGCATGTTCATACCCGGGAGGTCGAGGATGAAGTAACCTCCCACGGTTATGCCTATTTCCTTGGTGAGACGTATGGCGTTCCTTATTTCCTCGAGTTTCTCCCCTTTCCTTATGCGCTCAAGCACCGAATCATCGGTGCTCTCGATGCCGTAATTTATCATGGCGCAGCCCGCGCGCTTCATTTTCTCGAGAAGTTCCCTGTCGATAAGGTTTGCCCTGAGACCTGTCGCGCACACCCACGTGAACTTCAGTCCCCGCTCAATCATCATGTCGCATATCTTTTTGGCCCTGTCCATGTTTATGTTGAACGCGTCGTCGAGTATCGTCAACGGCCTTTTCTTGAATTCATCCGGATACGTCCTCAGGAGCATTTCGAGCTCGCTGATGACGCTCTCAGGGCTTCTGCTTCTCCATCCCCTACCCAGCCACAGGTGCGAGGAACAGTAAATGCACTGGTACGGACAGCCTCGGGAAGTGAGTATGGTCAGGCTGCCTCTATAGTCGCTCATTTTAAGCATGTCCCTGGCAGGTAACGGCAGGCTGTCAAGGTTTGCTATGAGCTGACGCGGCTTGTTGACCGTTATTCCGTCCTTTCTGTAGATTATCCCGTCAATGCCGTTGAGGTCGCCTTTCCCGTTGAGCAGGTGTCTGGTAAGTTCGAGCATGGTATTTTCTCCTTCCCCGTATACGAGGAAATCTATTCCGGGCGTTTCTTCCAGAAGTTTTCCCTTCTTCAACGTGACGTGCGGGCCTCCGGCGACGATTTTGACGTCCGGCAGCTCGCGCCTTATTTCGGCTATCAGTTCCTTTGTGTAGGGATACTGTTCTGTCAATACACCGAATCCGATTATTTTTGGCCTTTTTTCCTTGAGGAATGAAACAAAACCCTTCTTATCGTCAAGGAAATCTATTCCGAGGTCTATTATGCCCGTATCAAAACCAGCCCTTCTTAGCACAGCCGCTATGTAGGCTATGCCCAGCGGCGGGTTGCCGCTGAACATGTATACACTTGACCTCGGGAATACGAGCAGTACATCCATGCTATCACTGCCATGAATGTATGGCAAAAGTTTTATAAAGCGATGAACTGGTTGTCCCGTATTTATGGCTTAAGCTGTTTTGTTTGGCTGCTTCTTCTGAAAAGACCGTACGTCTTACCGACAGTTATGGCTACCATTCTATATATCACTTCGATATCAAAGTGTAGGTCATGCTTCTTCCTGATCTGAAGAAGGAACAGGACGTTGACTGTCACGCTCCCGAAAAACCACGTCAATGCGGCACCCGTCAGACCGTATGCAGGTATCATGTAATAACCGGAAACGGCAAGTACAGCTATGGCCGCCGCCGCACTCGTTATTCCTATCCGGAAGTCCCCCCTACCCTTCACGAGCGAATCGGTGGTTGAACTTATGACGTTGATGAAAGAGCCCGCAATCAGGATCGGAACTATCAACAATCCTTCCGAATATGCCGGAAACAGTAATCGTACGAAATGCCCGAGCAGAAGAAACATGACCACACACATAAAAGTAGCTGTTACGGTCGTTATGGTCAGAGACGCACTGAGGAGTTTTCCGGTTCTTTCCTCGTCTGTGGATAATTCCGAGAAATAAGGGAAAAGAACCGTGTTTACCGCTGCCGGAATCAACCCGATGCCAATGACGATTAACTTGAATATCAGACCGAAAATTCCTACCTCTTCGGCGGGTAGAAAGGCCCCTACCATGTAATATGTTATCTGGGCATAGATGGCTAGAAAAATGAAGTAGGTAAAGGAACGTAAGGAATAGTTCACCAATTTTCTTGTTTCAAAGTATCCGGGAGAAAGTCCGTTTTTTTTCAGACCAAAAGACGCTATGATGAAGGACAAGAATATGGCCGCAACAAGTCCCCACAACACCCCGCCAACACCGAATCCGAGCGCAAAAGCGACGGCGGCAAAAATCAGCCTCCCGATGTCGTTGATAGCCAGGACCGTAACGAACAGTTTCATGCGTTTCATGCCCAGATAGACGCTCTTCAGCACTTCCATGCCGGGTCTTATCGCGAGCGCTATTGCGACTATGCGCAGGTATCCTCCTATCGGTTTTCCGAGGAGCCCGGCAATGAAGTCCGCCCCGAAGAAAAGGACTGCTGCCATTATGATGCCTATGATGATTTCCATCGTCGCGACTTTCTTTGCTATGCACCGCAATCTGGTCTCCGCGATGTACTTCGTGCCGGCGTCGTTTATGCCATAGAAGAACACTAGCCCCAGCTCGAACACGGACATGGATAACACGAACAGTCCGTAGTCGGCCGGACCCAGCGTGTTGGAAACCAGCAACGTGAAAATGAATGAGATTACAGCAGCTGTTATGCTCCAGCCTCCTATGAGACCCGTCTTAAGCGCTATTTCCCGTTTCATACTATCCTTTCAGAGGTTTCTGCGCTATTATGATAAAGTTGTATCCCAGATGAGGAAAGATTGGTTTGAAAACATATTTGGATGCTTTTAACAGGACATCCTTGATTAGGCGGGTCCTGTGTACGGGTAAGAACCAGTCATCGTATACATGGATTTCACAGCCCAACTTCAGCAGTTCGTTCCTGAATGCTATTCCGCTGGTCATCCATTTATGATCGGATTCGCTTCCCCATTTGAATTTATCGGGTTTTGTCATGACGTAATCCCTCCATCTGAAAGGGTTCTTTCCGGATTTGAGGAAAAAATACATGTTCGGCTGGTTTGGAGCCTTGATTAATATTTTCCCGCCAGGTCTTGCCACCCTGACCATCTGCTCGACTATCTTCATGGGATTGTCAGCATGTTCAAGAACATCGACCGTGATTACCCAATCGAAACCGTCCTTTTCGAAGTAGGACGTCAATGCATGTGCATCCCCGCAAACGAACTTTTTCGAAGGGTACAGTTTTTTGGCAAGCCTTATGCTTCCCGGAGCTATGTCGAATCCGGTGTATTTACAGTCAGTTAGCTCTTCGGAAAGTTGCCCTGGACCGGAACCTACTTCGAGCACGTTCCCCCTGATGGGCAATCTTCTCACCCACCAGAAATAATCCGCACTTTTCCTGAATTTGAAATATTCTCTAAGATAATTTTCGTCGTTGAACTCGAATACGGCCATACCGAAGGGTAATGCACCATGCTTTTTAAACAGGATGATCTGCAGCTACCTGCTCGTTCACATTCCTTTTAAGCTGGTAATCCATTCGGGATTTATGCGATACGAATTTGAACTGGCACTGCTGGCATCTTTCATTCTCGCACTGGCAGTTCCACAGACCGGCGTGATTTTTCTCGTTATGACCATGACTTATCTTGCCCGCCGCACCACACCCTTTGAATCCCGTGAAATGACTGCCGCTTGGGCCTTGATATTACAACCGCTTCCGATACTGTTGGCCGGAGTAGCCACGATTTTTCTCGGATTCTCCCAGCCAGTACTCCTTTCGGTGATTCTCATTGCCACGTTGGCTTCCCTCTTCATAAAGAAGAGACCACTTTCCTCGGACCCTATAGCAAAACGTCATCTGCTCCTGTTGATACCGCTTGCCGTTGCCATATTCTTCCTTCCCAATTTCGCCCCGGGAAACGTCGATGAGCACGGTCTGTTTACGCCGTTCATCTACACCAGCGACCCCTGGTACCATCAATCCGTTACCCAGGAGATTGCAAACGGCATCTTGCCTCCGGACAATACGCATCTTGCCGGCTATCAACTCAGTTACTATTGGGGCGCGCACTTGTACATGGCTTCTGCCTCCACCCTGCTCGGAATTTCGGTTTCTTTGGGCTTTCGTATCATTCCGCTTCTTGTCATAGCATCCGTGGCAGCAGCCGCCTATCTCCTTGTCAGGCAGATTGCACCCAAGGTCGCCCTGACCGGCACTATGCTAGGCCTGCTTGCCGGCCCGCTGGCTGCAGCCTATCTGGGAATAGGCGGCAAGCTTCTCGCATTCCCTTACATCGACGTCCTTGCAGAGTTCCACCCGCAGACCCTGGGTCTGACACTGTTCTTTGCCGCTCTCGCCTTTTATCTGCGGGCATTCGAACGGATTGAGAACGGGACAAGTAAGCCATATGCCATACTTCCGGCGCTGGCATTCACGATCCCGCTCGCGTTCGTCCACACACTTTCGTTCATCGTTCTTGCCGCGCTCATGCTGCTTTACTGGATCGCCCGCGACTTCCAGATTAAGTTGGATTTCGGTTATGCCAAGTATGCCGCAGGTCTGGTTTCGCTTGCAGCGACAGCTATTCTGTTACCGGTAGACGCATTGGCAGCCGTTATACCGCTGTCAATAGGAATGACAGTCCTCCGTGGAAATCGGAAACCAAGCTGAACCTCAATGGGAAACTTTTCATGATTCCTCTGGTTTGCATCGCGACGGCAGTCCTTGTCAACCTGCCGCTTTTGCTCCATATGTCACCGGGTTCGGAAACCGGCGGTGCGGCTGACGTGGGTGAAAGCAAGTATCAAGACAGTTTCTATGTTCTTACAGGCACAGCGTCGGCAATCATCGGTTTCTCCGGGCTCCCGATCGTTCTTGTGCTGCTCTTCCTTTCATGGATCGGGCGCAATCTGGATAGGAAAGAGGTCTGGATACCGTCGCTTTTCTTTGGCGTTGCTTTCATCGTTGCGATGATAGGCAAACTGCCGCTGGTGCTGAACGCACCTCTACCCTTCGGTTTGTTTATGATTTTACGCCGCTTCCTGAATGCAGCCCCCATCTTTTTGGGCATAATCGCAGCCATCGTTCTGGAAGAAAGGGTGAAACGGAAATGGCTGCGAACCGCATTCATTATAATTGCAATCATCCCGACCTTCGTCGGCGGCCTGCTCATGACCTTTGGCAACCTTCCGTACGGCCCTGGACCGCAACATGTATCGCAGGCGGAAACAGATTCGTTTGCATGGATAAATGCCAACACACCTGCGGATGCCGTTTTCATAATCAGACCGATGCTGCTGTTCGGAGAACCTGTGCAACTGGGTACAAGCGGTGTGAAACTCGCAACCAACCATCCGCTGCCTGTTTTTACCGGCAGACGGGTCCTGATGGGCTCTGACGAATATTCGTCTGTGATGAATCCAGAGGTTCCGCACCAAATTATTCTTGACAGGTTATCCGCGATAGAATCCGTATACAACGGTACGTCCGAACCGGGTGTTGCGGAAGCATCGGGTGCCGATTATATCTATTATGGTCCCCTCGAACAAGAAAAGTGGCCGAACATGAGCTTCAACCTGCCTATTGTTTATCGGAGGGATGGCATAACGATATACAGAACTAAATGATTCATTTTTTCCTGCGAACCTTGTATACAGTGTAAACGAAAGGTATTGATTTTGACCCGGTTACCGTTGCTCTTTCCGTTATTTTCCCTTCTATTTCTTGGCTTGTGCTTTTATGATTCTTCAGAGCGGGGGATCCGTTCAGCTTGAACCAAGCCTTGACGAAAACGGAAGAATTGGGTACTCCTACTAACACGAAACCGTCGTTCTTGACCAGTGAAAGTAGCTTTTCCACGGCCTCGGTTAATCTCTTTCCTTCCATATGCTCCAGAACGGACATGCATATAACGACATCGAACTCATTCTTCCACGGCGCTTCAAGAAGAGAAATCTTCCTGTAATCGGCCATACCTACCATTTCCCTTACAAGTCCCATTTTATCGTGTATGTCTATGGCGGTAACGCTCCCCAGTTTCGAAAGGGACGGTTCCAATATTCCGGAACCGAAGCCGACATCCAATATTTTTTCATGCTTCCTGTCACCAAGGAGGTCTAAAGCCATTTGAAGACGTTTTCGGTACACCCAACGAGATAATCGGTTGTAGTAACGGCTCGAAATCACATCGTCCTGTGAAGTCAGAAATATTTTACCACGCGACGGTATTACAAGTTTCATTCAATCACTACAGTTGAACCTTCTTTCCGCGGCACTTTGCTTTGATTACGGTAGCATTTCCATAGACCTGTGCTGGTTGAAAAAGACACGGGGGAACTTAGTGCGGTAACCTCTCTTGCCTTTCCTACCATATCCCCTATTATTACTCTATCCGAAACGCCTATCAATCTGCTATAAACATCGCCACTTCTTTTTGAACCTGCAACGAGCGCCCTTCGCGCCGCTTTCTTGACCGTACCTGAAAGTCCTATGGACGTTGCAATCCTGACCGCAACCTGAGTGGAAGGTTTCTGATATCTCGACTTGACCGGTCTCCATGACCCGTTTATCTCCACTTTACTGTCCGAAACGATAGCTGTGCTGAACCCAGCACTAGTTACCGTCCTTCCGTTCAATATCCCGACGAGACCGGCATCAGAATAGGCAAGTTCTTTTCCCTTGAAGACTGTAGCAGCGCCGCCGTTCTTTATGTTGACAACAACATAGAATTTCGGCGTCTTCCTGACGTAAAGACCGCAGTTCTGGAAGTGCCTGCTGAAAGGCTTTCCCTGTGACGGAAGCATTCCTGCCTGCAACTGCCTGTCACCGTAACGCGCGGCAATCAGGTAGCTGTAGAGCGTTCCTGTAACGAAGCGGTCATCGAATGCCACCGGATCAATCGAGCCGCCGTCCTTTATGGCATCCCGCAGGACCGCGGCAATTTGCGCCGCCTTTGGTATCTCTGCCGCAAGCATCTCGAATCCGGCCGGGAGTATCAGGTTCGTTCCCCTGCTCCCGTAGCCGCCTCCTGCGCTTCCGTCCGGATGCACGAAATACGAGAAGAACTCAATCGCTTTTTCCAGCGCAGCCTTGACCTTGCAGTCATGTGAATTCAACCAATAATCGGCAAGATAGTATATGCTGAACGATTGGTATCCTATGTCTGCCCCTCCGTATTCGTTGAACCATCCTTCGGTATCCTGTAACGAGAGAACCAGCTCCATTTTCTTCTTTGCATACAGGAGATATTTTTCGTCGCCGGTGACCTTGTAAATCCTCATTAACGCCGCGGCCGCACCCGCATCGTGGTTTGCAACAACGGTATCCGTATGTTTTGCCAGCCAGTCTCCCGCCTTTGCCAGTGCATTGATGACAACTTCATCCTTCATATTCAGTTCATCGACAGCCGCGGCTATTGACCATGCACTGAAAGCGGTTGCAACATGGCTGTGCTCGTGCGGATGGTACTCGTCAAACGAGCCGTCCTTCGCTTGGATTTTTGCCCAGAACCTGCAGGCCGCCTTGGCCAACTCGGCTATTTGCTTATCTCCCTTCCATTCGCAATCTGATTTTGTCAGCAATGCCAAGCTCAGTGCCGCCTCCTGGAAGCGCGCATCCACGAAATCCGTGACCTTGTATTTCCACCACTGTCTGTCAAAGCAGCCGTAGCTCGGGCTGGATGGTTCCCTGTCCAGTAAAGTAAGCAGATGCGGCACTGCCTGGAGCGATTTCTCAAGCCAGATATCTTGCACGGTTATGCTGCGAAAGACAGGCTTTAAAACCTTCTTTATCGCGAATCCAGAACCGCAAGGGCGGAAGGTTTAAATGAGTTCTGCCAGAGCTTCGGGTATGAAAGTAATGCTCCTGCAACCGCCGAGCAGGTTTTCTAAGAACGTGGCACGGGACCTGGTATACGGCTGCTGGTGCAAAGGCAAGAGGATAGCGGCTGCAAGCTTCCCTCCCACGACCCAGCTTTCCATAATGACCGTTCTCAAGCAGGCCGGGCAGAAGGTGGTCCTGTTGGATGCGCAGGCTGACAAGATGTCCATGGAGCAGACAAAGGAAAACGTTAGGAAAGAGGCCCCTGACGTCCTGATAATACCCACCACCACGACCACGTTCAACGAAGACTGCCAGACGCTCTCGGAGCTGAAAACGGAACTGCCAAAGCTCATCACGATGGCATACGGTTCCCATGTCACCTTTCGCCCCAAGGACGCCCTTGCAAAGGGCGGTCTGGACTTCTGTGTGATGCGTGAACCTGAATGGATAATACGGGACTTCTGCCGCGCCCTCGACGAAGGAAAGGACGGTAAGGAAATCAACGGCCTCGCTTTCAGGTCCGGCACCGGTATACACGTCAATCCGCCGTATCCTTGGATAGAACCTCTGGATGCCCTGCCGATACCCGACCGTGCACCGGTACAGGATTATGCTTACTTCAATCCGCTGGTAAGGAAGATGCCATGGGCCACCGCAACCACCAGTCGGGGATGTCCGGGCCGTTGCATCTTCTGCACGTCCCCTTTCTTTTATGGAAACAACATGAGGTTCAATTCCGCGAAAAGGGTCGTAGATGAGATGGAATATTTGAAGGAGCTCGGTTACAAGGAAATTTTCTTCAGGGACGAGACCTTCACGGCAAACCGTCCAAGGGTTATGGAAATATGCAGGCTCATCAGGGAGCGCGGGATCAAAATGAGTTGGATATGCAACGGGCGTGTTGACACCGTTACCAAGGAAATGATGGCCGCAATGAAAGGGGCCGGTTGTCATCAGATAAAGTTCGGCGTCGAATCCGGCTCTCAGGACGTACTTAACGGCATAAACAAAGGGATA
>JAZDNN010000011.1:0-3167 GCA_043799675.1 Candidatus Aenigmatarchaeota archaeon
GTCTAGGGGTCAGCATTGGAAGGGCGGCCTACAGGAGACATCAGGCTTCCGTTGAAATGGAATTCATGCAACGGGAATATGTTGGTTTTCACCAGCAGCTGTTCGGGGGGCCTCCTGACTGGAACCCGCCAAGCCGCGCCGTGGCGGTCGATTTCATGGTTCACAGAGGGTTGGGTTCCGAGGCGACCAACCCCGCTTATGCCATGAAATGCTATCAGCTTGCCCTTTGGACCGCACAGAAGGACGAACTGCGGCGGATGATCGATGAAAGGATGAAGAGCCTTGGGTCAGGTGCGCCACAGGCGCAACAGCCGCAGCAACTGTCCGAGCCGCAGCAGCCGTCGGGGCCGCAGCAATTGCCGGTTAAGAGCGGCCGGCAGCCTGAAAAGAAGCCGTACTGGCTTGATTTGAAGGCTCCAGCGGAACAGCCTTATTGGAAAAAGTTGCTGCAGGAAACGGAAAATCCGTCGGTTTAAATCGTTTGCGGTCGGACATTATTCATGGGCATACGGGCTCGTATATACTCTGCAGTGGTGACACCGCTGGCCTTCTGGGGCGGTTGGACCGTTGGCGATGTAACTGAAAATCTGCTGAGGCACGCCGGCGTATACGTCGATTATAATTTTTTCAGTGTCGCTTTTTCAGTGGCTGCCGCCTATACGGTCGGTCGTGAGGCGTACAAGCTGGGAACGCGGGCCGACAGGAAGGCCGAGGAAGCGGAAAACGCACGGTTCCTGCCGCCTCCGTTGCCTGGGCAGCAGCCCGTTTATCCGTATCAGATGCAGCAGGTCCCGCCGTCACCGCGCCCGGAACCGGGGAAGAACCCGTTCGACGAGGACGAAAAGAGCTGGGCCAACAGACTCAACCTCGGTAACAAGTGATCGTCCAATGTTTTGTGCTTGTACAAGTGCCATAGAGAAAACCATCGGGTGAACATATGAAATATGAAGTGGAATTAAACATAAGTCCGGAGAGGCAGAGGCTCATCGGTCTGAACGTATACGAGGATGCCCGGAAAAATTATAATGTCATTATCGATAGGCATGGGGACAAAATGGTCCTGAAGAGCGATGATTACAAGACGTGGCGGGAAGCGTACAATTACATCATGAAAAAATCGGGCGCGATCCCTGATATCCAAACATTCGAGCCGGACAAACCGCCTGCTTCCGGACAAATACCGGTAAAGCAGGTTGAAAGCGGAAGGAGCATAACGACAATCGATAAGGATACCGTACTTGCAGCTGCGCGGGCGGGGAGCATGATTTACGTGCTGGACGAGTGTGACCGTGCATTAAGACAGAACCCTGCTTTTGGCAGGGACATCAAGGAAGTCGCCGACCGGTTGCGTGCAGAGAAAAATCCGCACGCTTCGGAAATGCTTTATGGAAAAGTTCTCGATTATAACCCGAAGGACGGCGAGGCGTATCTGGGGCTCGTTTTTTCGCTTGCCGGTCAGGGGAAGTGGCCGGAAGCGGAGGGAAAGGTGCGATACCTTGTCGAACGGAACAAGGATGATGACAGACTGCGTTATTACCTTGGCCGCACGCTCAAGGAACAGGGAAAGCTGGAAGAGGCGGCAGACGTCATGAAGAAATGCATAGACGGCGGTCGGTTGCCTCTAAGGGACCTTGAAAGGGCGCGCAGGGAGTACATTTCCGTGGCAAACACGCTTGCGATGGACCTTGTGAAAAAAGGCGGCGAAGAGGACAAGAAAAGCGCGTTCTCATACATGCTCAATGCGATAACGGTTGAACCCGACAATCCGGTCCATCACGTGCGGATGGGGGTGATACTCAGGATGATGGGAAGGAAGAATGACGCGGAAAACGCCTTCCGGTATGCCCTGGAAAAGGACCCCGGTAATGCCAGCGCGCATTACGGCCTCGGGACGCTGCTCAGCGAGCTCGGCCGCCGGAACGATGCAATAATCGAGCTAAGGACCGCACTTGCGGTCGAGACCGACCCGAAGAAACAGGAGAGCATCCGGGCGATGCTTGCGAAGATATGATCGGTATGAAGAAAGCATCAGCATACGTGGATGCAAGACTTGCACAGGGACATTTCGGCCTCGGAGGGTTCCTCGTTGTAGATACGATTTCCCCTTGGGCATATTTTGATTTGACATTCGGTGTCGCATGCGGCACCAAGGGCATAGAATATTATGAACAGCAGGCGGCGCAGCTTGCGATTGATGGAGTGAGAAAAATGAAGGAAGAAGGTGCGTTGCCAACAGATACCCATGTAACAATCTATAACGACAACCCGAATTTTTTTGCCTATTTGAAAGAGACCGACGAGTTCTCGTTCAAATGGAAGTACGGGGAAGGCGTGTTACTCGATGACATAGTCAAGTTGAAATTCGCCCACAACCGCGCGAAGGAAGCATGGTACAAGGCACTGGAATGCACCGAAATGAATCGATATCCTCCGTCCAAGACCCCGGTATAAGAACCTGAACTACAGAAAATGTCCATGCGGTTTGCCGGTTCCGAGGCGAAGATAGTTTTCCGTGGGTATGCGTTGTCCTGCCTGGGAATGCGTGTTTCAAACGGCGAGATGAGCAAGAAGGAGGAGCGCGAACTGATAAGGGGTTTTCCCCTTCACAGGCTCGATGAGGACATTGAAAGCAGGTATTTTTCCCGTGCGGTCGCCCGTTGCGCAGAAGTGGCGCAGGAGACGGACAAGAATGCCATAGATGCGGACGCGGTAAGGATATACTTCCGATTCCGCCATGACAGGCACGTGGACAAGGAAGCGGATGCGGGCATGATACGGAACCGGGATTACTGCAAGGTGTGGCCCGGCAAGGTGACGGAAATCAGGAGCGACGGTCATGCAATCGTCCACGCCCCCTGTTACAAATGGCCGAAAGCATACAGGACCGAATTCGTCAAAGGAATAAAAAAGGACGATTTCGTTTCCGTCCATAGGTCGTTTGTTTCGGAAATCATCGACGCGGAGATTGCCTACCACATGCTAACCGAAAAACAAGTGGACCCGCTCCAATTCTGCATCTTTGTAGACATGCTGAAGGGCGATTGAATGAAGGTCTTGGTTTTCGGTAACCCGTTGCTGGAAGAAGACAATCTGCCGCTCAGGTTGCTTCCCGCCCTGAAGAAGGAGTTTCCCGGCATTGATTTTGAGGAGGCGGACCCTGCGGACAT
>JAZDNN010000044.1:0-7801 GCA_043799675.1 Candidatus Aenigmatarchaeota archaeon
CGAGCACGGCCTCGGTCTTTCCTGAACCCGTCGGGGCCATCAGAAGGACATTCTTACCTTCGATTATCGGGGGGAATGCCAGCTCCTCGGCTGGGGTGGGCGTATCGAAACGCTCGGCTACGACTTTCTGGACTTCCGGTGTCAGTTTTTTGAATACCATACTTAACACTGTTATACATTTTCGGATACATCTTATGCGAGAAGCAGTAGACGTCTCTCACACTTTAAATCCGTTTCTGCACTGTGAACTATCTTTTGAGGAGCTTTGCGAACTTCTCGGGATTGGAGGGCGTTATGAGATACTTCCTTCCGCCCTTTGCACGTATCAGGAGCCCGTCATGCAGGTTGGTCATTATCGCCCGGGTCCAGCCCACGTTCGGTATGTAGAAAAGGCCGGAATAGAGCGAGGCACCGACGCGCATGTGGATCGGTATCACGGTCCGTTCGACCTTCAAAATGTTCTTCAGTGGCAGCCGTATCGCCATGAACGGGGACCACGAAGACAACATCCCGTCCTTGATAGTGTATTTTGTCCTGTAATAGGCGATGATGATCAGGACAAACATCGTGATGATGAAGGCATAAAGGACATAGAACGGCGTCATTTCACCGCCGTCCAACTTGGACGATACCATGTAAATCATCGAAGTGAAAAGGACGGAAAACATTATCGTTATGACGATGTAGCCGATTCCGACCCACTTCCTGTGCGGGACATTGACGATTGTCTTCGATTTCATAGAGCGTTTTGCCGTCCGTTTTTTATAAAGAGCATGCAGGAGGCTGCCAAAACCATCGAGGGCTATTTAAGGTTTTCTGACAAATAGCGGCAGATGGGAATACCCGGATGCTCGGACGGCAGGCCTGACCCGCAACTTGAACAGGCAATTGCCGATATGAAAAACGCGAAAGACGCCATCGAACCCATTTACGCGGCCTTTTTGGCCAAATACGACACGGTTCTCGGGACGCTTGCCCTTCCAGGAAGAATCATGGCGCTCCATTACGGGAAGGTCTCCAAGAAGCCCATCACCAACGAAATAGAATTCAAGGGATACAGGCTGGACTTCCAAAAGTTCGAACAAATCACGGAAAAGGAAATCAGAGAAAACAACATAGTTGCCGAAAGGAAGTTGCTATTGTGCATATCAGAGCCGATGGGAGAGGTTGCAAAAGGCGGGGATCTTGTAAGAGAAGATAAAATAAGAGAAATCCAAAAAAATCGCGCCGAAGCCATTACGAATATCAAGAGCCATAAGTTCGCCTATTCGAAATGCAAGTGGAACGGAAGATGGGAGGAATGTGAATACAAGGTTTCCGATATAGAGGCCTCCACATACGAGGAATTGAAAAAGAACGACAAAGAGCAGAAAAGAATCGTTGAAAACCTGGGGGCTGGAGAGAGGGCCTATGCCAGCGAGAAAGAGGAAGCCGATGCGGAAGTGGAACAGGGAAAGCATTGAGGGATATGAATGGGATTGGAAGATGACGGCGACGGGATGGTGAACATCGGACCCGGTAAATCCGCACACGATGCCCAGATCAAATACGACCGGGACCAGGCAAAACGGAAAGACGAACTTTCAGATTCCTCCGACCTGACGATGGAGCAACGAAAGGAAAGGCTCGACAAAAAGGCGGAAGAGATGGAATCTTACATGGAGAAAAACAAAGACAGGCTCGGGCCGGTCTACGTTTCCTTCTTCACCACGGAGACCAAGCACGTGGGTAAACTGGAAATACCCCAGGAAGCGGAGTTCCTTTACATCGGAAAGGCATGCCGGAACAGGGACGAGGATACCTTATCCTTGGAAGGCTACCGCATCGAACGCGAACGCCTGACGCGCAAATACAGGGAAGAAGTCACAAGGAACGAGCCGTTCATGAACGAGAAAATAGACATCACCGTCGGAAAAACCGCACTTTCCTTCACGGGAAATACTGACAAAGAGGTCAGAAGGAGCGCACTGCTCAAGACCCTCAAGGAGCTGGCGGACACGAACAAGGTGGACGTTTCGGTGAAATTGGGCGTGATAAACGACTACCGTGAGATTAACATGGAAGACGAATCCAACAGGGCCGCGTTTAAGGCGATCGGTCTGTTGGAATAAAAAGGCTTAATGATTTTAACCGAGGGCCGCAATCCTTCTCATGGATGACCGCGCAAGGATGGCGTTGATGCTGAAGTTCCTGAGCAGGAACTACCCCGATGTGACAGGGGCGGTCCACGAAAGGAAGGACAGCCCGTACAAGACCCTGGTGAGTTGCGTACTGTCCCAAAGGACGAAGGACACGACCACCGAGAAGACAAGCGCAGCGCTGTTCAAACTGGCAGACACCCCGGAAAAAATGGCAAGGCTGCCCCTGCCAATGATTGAAAGGGCGATACATTCATCCGGCTTCTATAAGCAGAAGGCAAGGAACATCAGGGCATTGTCAAGGATTCTTATCGAGAAACACGGCGGGAAGGTCCCCTCCGGCAGGGAGCAGCTGATGGAACTACCGGGGGTCGGCTGGAAAACAAGCGCGGTGGTGCTTTCCTACAGCTTCGATTCTGACATAATCGCGGTCGACACGCACGTGAACAGGGTGTCCAAGAGGCTCGTGTTTGCCGATGAGAAGGACGACGTGGAAGAAGTGAGGAAGAAGCTGGAGACGCTGATTCCCAGGGACATGCGCTACAGGACCCACCTCCGGATAATCCATTTCGGCAGGGAGATATGCAGGCCGGTCAACCCCTTGTGCCAGAACTGCGAGTTGCTGAAAATCTGCCCGTTCGGAAAGAAAAAGATCAGCTTGAAACGGCGGCAGGCAGCCTGAAGTTAGAAAAGAAAGATGTTATTTGAGACCAGATTCCGGCAAGGAACTGGCCCAGAACGCCGATGTTGAAAGTGAACGCTCCGGAAGGGTTCTGCTCCGGAACCGTTGCGGCCGGCTGTTCCGCTGCCTGCCCCTTTACCGCAATCTTCGCCTGGGTCTTCCACGTGGAATTGCCGTCGGATGCCTGGACGTTCAAAACGATTTCGTTGTTGGCAGTCTTCCATATTTCGATAGGCAATTCGATGATTTGTTCGACTTTCGGGTTCAGCGTGAAGGTATAGGCCACCCCGCTCGTTTTTTCGGAAACCTCCAGCGTCTTGATTATCGAGAAGTTGTTGAACAGCTTCACGTGGAGCGGCAGCATCGAACCCGCTTCGGCCTCCTTCGGTGCATCGGTGATGGTCACGACGATATTTCCGGTCTTGGGGACCGCCTGCGTGATGACGTCGTTCTGCGGTGCCTGCTGGACGGCTGGCGGATTTGGCTGGTTTGCAGGCGGCGGATTCGGCGGAGGGCCCTGCTGTATAACGCTATTGACGTAGCCGGGAGTGCCTTTCTGGACGAGGCTCTCTAGCCAGGCCCCGCTTGAATCTCGCTCGATGGAATAATCCCTTTTGGCGATGTCCGTGTAAGTGACGTTGTCGACGACACCGGCGGTACTTGTCAAAATTATCGTGTCCCCGTTGTTGTTGAGGCCGCCGCACATCGAACCGGCATCCACATGAAGCAGCATCGCATCCAAGTCAACGGTGAAATTGCCCAATACTGTCGAGCCGGTTGCACCGTCGGTGATTATCGCATAACCGTTCGCTGGCAGCAACATTCCGGTGTTGTTGGTAGGCTTCGTGCTTGGCTGGCCATGAGCGATGTAACCTGCTCTGAGCGGGCTGCTGCACAGTCTCCAGCCTGTCAGGTCGACGACATCATTGCCGTCGTTCCATACTTCAATCCATTCAGCGTAACTGTTGTCCGCCGCAGGATTGTACATGATTTCGTTTATCCGGACGGCAAAGGCCGCAGAAGGAATAAACAGCATGAAGGCCATTGCCGCAACGAAAATGCGCATGATATTCCTGTGCATAACGGGGATAAAAATGACGTCCAGCTCGTAACTCTTGAGCCGCTGGACAATGTTACTGAAACGTTAGTTCGCTCGTTAATGAGCATACTACTTCCCGAGCGCCGCCTTAAAAGCATTTTGTTGCTGCGAAATAGGTGAGAAAGACCTAACTTTTCTTTTTCTTGGCAGCCTTATTCGCCTTTTTCGCAATGAGCTTCTCGGCCTTCCTTTCGGGGGCTTTTGTGACATGGACGGGGGCGAAGCGGTCCAGAACCTTCCCGTATTCCCTCAAAGCGAACATCGCTTTGGCCGCCCTTTCAGCGAACGGATAGACAGGGACACCGAAGCTTTCCAGCCTGCGGACGAGCTTCATGGTGTATTCGGAACCGTTCATCACCGCGACAATGGGCTTGCCGTGCATCTTGGCGTCCCGTATGACATCAACGATGCTCTCCTCCATGTTCGGCACCTGCGCAAGAGCTATGATTATCATACCGTGAATGCTCGGGTCCTTCGCGACCACGGCAATCGCGCCCGCGAAGCGTTCGGAGTTCGCATCGCCGGTAAGGTCGACCGGATTCTTGGCTATCGCGTACTCGGGCATGTGAGCGGCCAAAGCCTTGACAGTCTCCTTTGCAAGCTCGGGCAGTTCCAGGCCGTTCTGGATGGAGGCGTCGGCTGCAAGAATCCCGAAACCGCCGCCGTCAGTGATTATGGCAATCTTGTTGTCGCGCAGCGGGGGCTGGGAGGCAAGAACCTTGGAAAAATCGAAAAGCTCCTCGGTGGTCTTTGCTTCAACGATTCCGGCCTGCCTGAATGCGGCCGCGTACACCTCGGCAGGCGCGGCAAGCGCCCCCGTATGGGAGAGCACGGCTTCGGTGCCTTTCGCGGTCTTGCCGGCCTTGAGCGCGACTATCGGCTTGATCTTGACAATCTTCTTGCATATCTCGATGAACTTGACTCCATCGTGGATCGTTTCCAGGTAGGCGGCGATTGCCCTGGTGCTCAGGTCCTTGCCGAGGTAATCAATCAACTCGAGTTCGTTGACGTCTATAGCATTACCATAACTCGCGAACTTGCTGACACCTACACCCTCGAACGCGATGTCGTCCATGATGGTGCTGCCGACCGCGCCCGACTGGGTGATGAATCCGATGGAACCGTCCACGGGACGCTTCATCCGATCCCGCGGGAGGAACAGCATATCCAAATCTTTGCAGAAGGTACCAAGGCAGTTCGGACCTAAAAGCCTTATTTTGCCTTTTACGAGCCTTTTGAGCTCTTCCTCTCCTTCTTTGTTGCCGGTCTCCTTGAAACCAGCGCTGATTATCACCGCGGCCGGTATTTTGAGCTTTATTGCCTCTTCTACGACCGATTTGACCGCTTCTCCCGGAACAGCTATGACAACAAGTCCTATGGGCTGTTTGACCTCCGTAAGGTTTGGATAAGCTATTAAACCTGCTATTTCAGTTGCCTGAGGGTTTATAGGGTAAATAGGACCTTTAAAGGAGCTTTTGATGCTTTCCAGAATCACATAACCGATTTTACCAGGCGTCCTGCTTGCCCCCACCAAAGCAACCGACTTCGGAATGAAGAAAGCGTCAAGTTCCATTAGCAGCTAATCGCGCTGGCAGTTTATAAAACTGGATGTGCTGTGCCAAAGCAATCTCATATCTTGTAGACGACGTCGCCTTCCTTGACCGGCTGGTTCATCTTCATGCCAACCTCGTTGCCGGGCTTGGCGTCCGTGACGTTCTTGTGTTCCACCTGCATGCTGGTGACGATCTGTTCGAAGGACTTTCCCCGCCCTTCGATGAGCAGCATGTCCCCAACCTTGATTTCCTTGGTGGCGTGCACGACGGCGACGTTTATCTTCGGGAAGAAGTGGATGATCTTTCCCACTTCCACCTTGTTCTCATGTGCCATGCACAGGATTGCATTGTCAGGTTTAAATGTTTTCCTGACCTTCAGTCTGCGCATGACGGTTAGAGCGGTAAAGTGGGAAGACCTTGACCGGCCCGAGCTTGACCAGATGATATACAACCTCGTGAAACCACCCTACGAGATAGGAATAGCCGACACTTCGGCGATGGAACAGATCTGCTACGGCAGGTGCGTGCCACCGGACCCGATTTTCATATCGGATTTGTCTACATTGTCAATGAAATCCGTCGTAGGGGACATATATGAGGAATGGAAGGACGGTCCTGGAAAAGACGGTAAGATGCTTTTCCTTGAGATAATGACCCCTTTCTACAGGAAAGGCGAGGACAAAAGCATCGTGGACGTCGAAAGAAAATTCAATTGCGACTGGCGCGCTCTGACAGGGCACATACCCGACAACAATCACCTGAAGTACAACCAAGCCAGGGCCGCGATATACTCCGCATGCCGGCTGGAAGCCTGTTTTCCGCAGAACAAGGTGTTCCTGCTCAGCGAGGACAAGGAATACATCAGGACGCCGAAGTTGATGAATAATTTAGGAAGCTCAAGGCCCACAAGTTCAGGGTCGACAACTTGGCGGAATACAAGAGGAGAATCGGGCACAGGAAACTGACCTAGCGCAGCTTCTTCATGGCATTTTCGATTCTTTCGAGACCTTCCACAATCTTTGGCATCGCTGTGGAATAGCTGAACCTGACATAACCTTCGCCGTAGCGGCCGAAATCCGAACCTGGAACCACAAGCACTTTCGCTTCCTTCATCAGCCAGTGGGCGAAATTCACCGAGGTCATCTTACCGGGCACCTTCGGGAACATGTAGAACGCGCCTTCCGGGTCGCAATCGCAGACGAAGCCGAGCTCCTCCAGCCTTTTCAGCAAAAATTCCCTGCGCTTCCCGTATTCAATCGTGTGCCTCCTGATGCTGTCCTGCGGCCCTTTCAATGCAGCCACGGCCGCAATCTGGGAAATCGTGGGGGCGCACATGCTCGCGAACAGGTGCATCTCCCTCATGACATCGATGACCTTCTTCGGCCCGGCCGCATAGCCGACCCTGAAGCCGGGCATTCCATAAGTTTTAGAGAAGCTCTGCAGTGTCAGGACATAATCGTTCATTCCGTTCAGCGAGCCGATGGAAACGTGCTTCGCCTTCCCGAACACGAACTTCTCGTACGCCTCATCGCTGACTATCATCATATCATTATCCCGTGCAATGTCCGCGATCTCTTCAAGGGTCTTCTTGGTGTACACGGCGCCTGTCGGGTTGGCCGGGGTGTTGATGATGATGGCCCTCATCCGCTTAGGTTCCTTTATCTGCTTCTTCACCAGCTCGGGCAGCAGCTGCCAGTTGCTTGAAGGTACGACAGGCAGGCTGATTGCGCTTCCATTGAGCAATTCGACACACGGGATGTAATTTATGTAACTGGGATCAACAACCGCAACTTCCTCTCCCGGGTCGACGCATGAAAGCATTGAGAGCAGGATGGCCTCGCAGCTCCCGCTGGTGATTAGGACATTCTCGGCCGGAAGGTTGATCCTGTTCTCCTTCTTCAGTTTTTCCGCTATTGCTTCCCTGAGCTCAAAGCTGCCTTCAGGCGAACTGTAGCGGCTGGATGCGGGGTCGTCCAATGCTTTCTGCGCCGCCTTAATCACATGAGGAGGCGGGCCGAAGTCCGGCTGGCCGGGACCAAATGAGATGATGCTCTTGTCCTTGGCCACGATTGAAAGCAGCTTTCCGAGCTCCTGGTATGGAAGCTCTTCCGTTCGCTCGGCGATTATCTTGTCCAGCGGCATGCGAGAAGTTGCAGAGACCGAAATATAAACAAATTTATTGGCCTTTCACACAAAAGGCGGCTTATATGAGTGTCAGAAGTGCCTGAAGCGGATGCGGCGGGGCCCTTTACTCACGTCCGTCCTCACTTCCATTTCGTAAGTCTCTCCGGCCTTAAGGACCTTCAGGGTCTCGGCACCCACAGAAACG
>JAZDNN010000023.1:0-15944 GCA_043799675.1 Candidatus Aenigmatarchaeota archaeon
TGGGACCGCATCCGCCTTTTCCCTGTATTCTACATATTCTACCGGAAAATTCGAGTCACAGAACCTGGTGTGCCCGTAATGGACTATCTTCTGGCAGCCCAGTTTTCTGGCTTCATCCGTCTTGATGTCGCATGCCCCGTAGCATGGCTCGGCCGAGATTATCACTTCGTTTCCCGCCTTCTCGAGCCTGGCGGCTATCTCCGTCGCTTTGTTTTTTAGTCCCTCCGGGACTTGGAGCAGGATTCTTGCCATAAGCTGCAACGGTCAGCAATCCTTAAAAGGTTTCTAGAATGAATGGATGCATATGCGGCTGATAGATTACCACATTCATTGCAACTATTCCCCTGATAACAAAAACAAAATAAGGGACGTCATAGAGGCGGTCGGAAAAAAGAATCTATTGGATGCCTGCATCATCGCGCATTTTGAGCCGTCCACGTTCGGAAAACCGTCATTTTTTTCCAGACCCAATTCGATAACCGTTGATGAAATAAGTTCATATTTCAAGGAAGTCGAGAGATGCAACCTGGAACTGGGGCAGAACGTCAGGATCGGATTGGAAGTCGAATATGACGAGAAAATCGAGAAACATATCGGGAAAGTGCTTGATGAGTATCCGTTTGATTTCATTCTCGGTTCGTGTCATTTTATTGACGGGCATACGATAAGCGCGAATGCCGAAGCGGCCAGACAGTTCTTTGAAAAGAACGAACCAAAAGAGGCGGCAAGAAGGTATTTCGAAAAGATTAGGAGCGCAATAAGTTCCGGGTTGTTTGATTCGATGGCGCACCTTGATGTGGTGAAAAAGAGCGCTACGGGTTTTTACGGTTCTTTCCCGTTCGAGATTTACAGCGGATACTTCAAGGAGATTTCCAGGCTCTTGGTGAAACACGATACGTGCTTTGAAGTCAATACTAATCCGTCGGGGTTGGGGAAGCAGGCCATGTACCCGTCAATCGAGGGCATAAGGATGCTGTATGCGGAAGGTGCAAGGGCGGTCACGCTCGGTTCGGATGCGCACACCATAGACAGAATTGGCGATAGGTTGCCGGAAGTGATTCAGATTCTGAAGCAGGTGGGCTTCAAGGAAATATCCACATTTGAGTGCAGGACGCGTAAGCCTGTAACTATCTCGGATTTGGGATGATTCATCCTTTCATTATCTGCTGCAGCGCGTTCACCCAGCTGAACACCTGCAGCTGCTCTATCATTCCCCAGATGAACGGGACTACGGCCAGTATGGCTATCAGCACCAGTAGGATTGGCAGGCCCTTCTTTCTTCCGACCGCCCTGAAGCCGAAATAGGCGCCCGTGATTATTCCGCCAAGGTGGGCCGGGTATGCTATGTCCGTCCCGCTCCCCGTGGCCATCACCGCAACAAATGAGGCGACGTTGTACAGCACATACACTGCAGCCACCAGCAGCAGCGGCATGGGGATGACGTACGGATGCATCACGATTTCCATCGGTTTGGCAAGCATCGCCGCCCCCATCAGCCCGAATATGGCCGCGGACATCCCGATGGTAGGCACGTTGGCCGGCATTATCCCGAAAAGGTTGCTAAGCATTATTGCGCCGTCCCCTGCCAGCGCCGATGTGACAAAGATGAGCGCGAACTTCCTGCTGCCGAGCTCTTCTTCCACCACTTTGCCGAAGAAGAACATCGCTATCATGTTGAGTAGGAGATGGTCGGCCCCGGCGTGCAGGAAAATCGAGGTGAACGGCGTCCACCATCCTCCCGCCCCGATTGCGGCCGCCGAGAAACCGAACGAACCGAATACCTGCTCCAGTGCATCCGCCCCGCGCGTGAAAAGGACCGTCATTTCGGCTATATACACGGCAATCGCGGTCCCGATGAGCAGGTATGTGAGGTGCGGCCTGTGGTTCCCTTTCAGCCTTGGAACGGGCATCTCGGGCTGCTTCGGGGTTTTCCTGAAAGGGTTTTTCATGTCAATAGATGCGGCATCATGTTCAAATATTAACTCCTTCTTACAGTTAACGGTATGGACGAACTGGTGCTTTACAGGACCTACGCGGAGGATGACATAGTCGCTCGTGCTGTGGCTGTCCTGGTGAAGGGCGGGCTTGTTGTCTACCCTACGGACACCGTCTACGCCCTCGGGGCCGACGCGACCAATCCGGCCGCGGTGGATATGGTGTTCACCCTGAAGCAGCGTCCGCAAAATCAGCCGCTTTCCGTCCTTGTGCACGATTTTGTGATGCTGAAGAAGTGGGCGGTCGTGAGCGCAAGCCAGGAAAAATACATGAGGGAGAACCTGCCCAATCCGTACACCTTCGTGCTGAAGCCGAAGAGGCCGCTCCCGGTTTCGCAGGGAAACGTGGGCTTCCGGATTATTCCGAACCATTGGTGCGGCAGGATTTCCAAGGTTCTGGGAAAGCCGATAACGGCCACATCAGCCAACATCCACGAGAGGCATACCCCCACCTTCAACGAGATAAGGAATTCGTTCGGCCCGAAGGTCGGACTGTACATAGATGCCGGAAAGCTGTCAAAGATGCCCTCCCAGGTGGTGGACCTGACCGTCAGTCCCCCGCGCGTGCTGCGCGAATGACGTATATATTCTTGCTTTGTGAAGAAAGCCGATTATGCCTGTTGCTTTTGTCCAGGGCGATTACGCGGTGGACATGATAAACCGCGAGTCGGTGCGGATGCCGCATACCTGGCTGAACAGGGACAGGGTGTCTTATTACATCGGTTCGGTCTGGGACGGGAACCTGTTTTACGCCATGCAGAACGAGGTCGGAATAAAACTCAAGATACCGGTCCATGAACGGAAGGGCGTGAGGGGTCTCGGGGGCATATGTTATGTCGAGGTCGAAGGTCAGCCGATACCGGTTGAAGAGGCCGACACGATTGATGAGAGCGGTGAATGCATACAGCTGAATAACAGGATATACGGCACCGCCGGAATCGTGAAGTCCGGGGATTATTCGGCCGTTCTGGAGCTTTTGACCGGGAACCGCTCAGACAACGGCTATGACATGGAAAGGCTTCGCAGGTTGCTGGGGGTCAGCCGGTTGGAGCACAGGAGAGCGGTCGATCTCGTCAACAAGGACACCGAAAAGGTAATGGTCGAACTTTTCGAATCCGCCCCCGTGTTTGCCGAAAGCGCATTGAGGGAGGTGAACAGGAAGGAGACCGAAAACATGATAAATCAGACGGCTTCCTCCATCAGGCTTTGCCGTGACAGCAGCATGCAGCTTAACAGGGCGACAAGGCGGTCAGAAGAGAAGCAGAAGAAAATAATGGACGATTTGATGACGGCCCCCTCTACGATGAAAGCGCGGCGACCCACTCCCTGACTTTTTCGATAGCGTCCATGTTGACTGACAGGCTGCTTATCCCGCAACCTACAAGGAACTCGACTATGTCCTGCCGGTTGCTCGGCGCCTCGCCGCAGATGCTCGTCTTCACCCCGTACTCGTTGCATATCTTAATCACGTGCTCGAACTCGGCCCGCATTGCAGGATGCATCTCCCCGCCAACTTCTTCGTAAAGCGGTATGAGCTTTTCGTTATTTCTGTCTATCCCTAATGTCAGTTGTGCCAGATCATTGCTTCCGAAGCTGATGAAATCTATCCCTTCGTCGCAGAATTCCTCTATGCTCCAGCAGGCGGCGGGAGTCTCGACCATTATCCCGAACTTCATCGATTCCGGCAGGCCGTATTCCTTTGCCAGTTCCTTTGCCTTCCTCAGCTCGCTCACGCTGATTATGAACGGGAGCATGATTCCGACGTTGGTGTAGCCGGCCTCGTGCAGCCGCTTGAATGCCTCAATTTGTGCCTTGAACAGTTCCTTGTCGTCCACGTCCCTCCTTATTCCGTGCCAGCCGATCATCGGGTTGCTTTCCGTGGGCTCTTTCTCTCCGCCGGGCATGTGCCTGAATTCGTCGGTGCGGATGTCTATCGTCCTTACCCAGACGGGTTTGGGATGGAATGCCATGGCCACCTTGCTTACGCCTTCCACGATGATGTCCGTCAATACCTCCGCTCTTCCGCTGTGGACCAGTTCCGCAGGGTGTGCGGGTGCCTTTGCCACCATGTGCTCCAGTCTCAGAAGTCCGACGCCGTCGGCCTTGTGCGCCGCCTTCTCCGCGGTCTCCGGGAATGCGATGTTGCATTTTATTTTCACGTGTTCAGGTTTTTCAATCGGATGATGTTCTTTTTCGGTGAAATGTGATTCGTCCGTATTCTCCTCGTTTTCTGCCGTTTCTTCTGTCGGTTCCTTCGCTTCCTCTGCCGCCTCTCCCGTTTCCTCTTCTTCCAGTTTCTCGGTTTCTTCCTCGGCTTCTTCGTTTTCCTCCGTCGGTTCAGGTCGGTTTTCCTCTTCTCTCTTCTCCTCTTCGTCTGCTTCCTCCGCCTTTTTTTCCTGCTCCTCTTCGTCCTTTGCGCTTGCAGGATATACGAACCCGTGGACCGCATCGACCGTGACCATCTGACCTTCTTTCAGGACCTTGGTCGCGGTCAGGGTGCCCACGATGACAGGCTTGCCCAGTTCCCTTCCGACAATTGAGGCGTGGCTGGTTACACCGCCCTTGTCCGTGATTATTGCGGCCGATTTCTCCATCGCAGGGACATAATCAGGGGAAGTCATCTCGGTGACCAGAATGTCCCCCTGTTTCACCTTGTTGATCTCGTTCGGCGTGAGCACCAGCCTGCACGGTCCGGTCGCCTTGCCGGGGCTTGCCCCGTATCCCTTCAGTAACGGTTCACTGGTCTCCTGTTCCACCGCTTCGGTCTGCTTGAGGACGGTTACCGCACGGGTCTGGACGATGTACATCTTGTCTCCTTCCACCGCCCACTCGATGTCCTGCGGCCTGCCCTGGTAGCATTGCTCTATCTTTTTTGCGTAGGCGCTGATGGTCAGTATCTCTTCCTTGTTCAGGACCTGCATATCGACGAATTCCTCCGGTACGTCCACCTGCGCCGTGATTCCGGTGTGGGGGTTCCGCGCCCGCATCGACGTCTTCTTCCCTATCTTGACGTTGATTATGTCCCCGCTTTTCTTGTCCACAACGTACTTGTCCGGGTCGGTAAGCCCCTGGACGATGGTCTCCCCGAGCCCCCAGACCGCTTCGGTCACGATGTGATTGGCTCCTTCGTGGGTGGGGTTCGCCGGGTCCACGGTGAACGTGACCCCTGATTTTTCGGATTGGACCATCCTCTGGACGACGACACCCATCCCGGCAAAGTGCTGCTGGTTCTGCTTTGCGCGGTAATAGATTCCGCGGGGGGTGAAGAACGATGCCCAGTCGTTTATCACTGCAAGAAGCAGGTTCTCCTCGCCGCGCACGGTCAGGAACGTCTCATACTGGCCGGCACTGCTTGCCGTGGCTGCATCCTCGGTGACGCCGCTGCTCCTCACCGCCACGAACGTCTGCTCGGTTGCCTCCTGCTTGGTCTTTGAGAAGCCAAGGGCCTTTGCCACGGTCGCCTCCTTGGTTAGGGTCAGGTTCCGGTAATTGACCAGTATCATGTTGCGCACTGCCTGCGGCATCTCCCCTGTGAGAAAAATTCTGTGTATTTCCTCGCTTGCCTTCATCAGGGAATCGTTGTCCATGCTGTCCGTCCTTTTCAGGACCTCCTCTATTTTCCCTTTCAGGTTGTTATGGTCTATGAACGCGTGCCATGCTTCGACCGTTATGAAGAACGCTTCGGGGACCGGAAATCCCGCTTTTATCAGTTCCGCCAGGTGGGCGCACTTGCCCCCCACCTCCTTGACGCTGTCCGCCCCTATCTGCTGACCGGAAACCACGTATGGCATCAAGCAAACCTCCGGTTTGCGGATGCTGCAATGGCATTGCTCATCCAAAAAGTTCCCGACCCGACAGATAAAGCTTGTTTTAGCCCTTGACAATGCGGCACGAAACCGGAAGCGCTTGCCTGCTCACGTGTTATTGCAGGTCCTAGTCCTTTACAATCCTGCACGAACCGGGCAGTTTGGCAATCGCGCGGTGCAACGCTTCTTTGGCAATCGCGTCCTTGCCCTCCGGCACATAAGCTGTCAGTATCTTTTCTCCGGCAAGTATCCTTGCGGCCTGCCCTATCGGCTTGCCCCAAGATTGCCTCATTCCCTGCGAGAAACGGTCCGCTCCTGCCCCTGTTGCCAGCGGGTTTTCCCTCAGAACATGGTGCGGATATTTCCTCATCTTGAAAAAGAATCCCTGCTCTCCGAGGTTCTGTGCCAGATACTTGCTTGCCATCACCCTGGCCGACTCGAGACAGTTGCTCCTGAATTGCCTGTCCAAGGTCGGTACGAGCGAATAGGCGAGTGGAAAGTTCGCCTTTCCCTTTGCGTTGCCCACCTCGAACTGGTGGATTTTGCCCACCGGCACTCCTTTCACGTAGCTCTTGGGCGGTACCCGTATGCTTATCCTTGTCCACGCCCGCTGCGTGATGTGATGGTAGCATCTTCCGGGTCTCAGTGCCATGTCAATCAGCTAAGATGCGCCGTCCGAGTCTTATAAACGTTTATGCGGACCCGTGCCGCTTCCGCATTTCCTCGTCTATGTTTATCCTTTCCTGCACGTCCGGATTGTAGTCGGCAATGTTCTCGCTGCAGGTGCTGATGCGCTGCTCACCGTCAACAAGCGTCGCTTGCAACAGGTCCTCAGGATTGAGCTGCCTCCTGATTTTGACCACCGTTTTCAGGAAGCCGTGCTTGTACATTCCGTTCTCGTCCAGCCTGAACGGCTGTTCCGCTTTCTCCTCCCATACTCCCGCTTCATAATAGCCGTCCAAGGCCGGGATGTTCTCGCATGCGCGCACCCCGAAGTTGCGAAACTTTTGTCGCCACTTGACCTGTTTTTCGGGCGTTTTCAGATTTCCTCCCATTATCAGTATTTCTATCCTGTCCGTGTAGCTGTTTTTCTTCGGGAAAGGCTCGTAATCCGCGTTGCAGCAGCTTTTGAGCGGCCAGGCAAGAGAGCGTGCTATTCTTCGTGCCTTCTTGAGCGGCTGCTCATCCATCTCTGTCGTGTCATCGATTTTTTCGAAATAGTACACGTCCCCGTTCCCCGCAAGAGTGACCAGCGAATCCTCGTTCATGTTGACATAGACAGTGATGTCCCCTTCCGTCGACACGATGAAGCGCGGGGCATCGCCGTTGTAGTTTGCCAGTGTTGAAAGGGTCTGCGCCATTTCGTACCCGTAGAAGCGTGCAGGAGCGGTTCCGAAGCTGTTGATGTTCTTGATGCGGAAGCCCGCAAAGTGCGCATTCCAGTCTCTTGCCAATTCAAACATCGAATGCGCATGATACCAAGACTTTCTGGCATCCGTGACCTTCTGTATAATCTCTTCGGTTATCTTTGACGTCATCAAGATGCATCGGATGGAAAGGCTAAATATCAGTTCTTTTTGTTCTCTTTCTTTGCCGCCCGTGCCGTCTTCTTTATCAGTTCTTCCGCCTGCTTTGCCGCCGCCAGATTGTCCCCGATGCCGCAGGTGTTCCCTACTCCCATCAGAAGTATCCTTTCGTTCTTCCTTGCCCTTTTGACCATTTCCCTCACCTTGTCCATCGCGGGCTCGATGCCTTCGAGTATCTCCGGTTTCATCGGTCCCAATGCTTCCTCGTCGCTGACCTTCACCGCGACCGCGTCCAGCGGTATCTTGTTCTTGACGGCAAACTCCTCCATCTCGTACCTGTCCACGCCAGGTCCGCCCATCGCCACACCGACACCCTCTGCAACCGTGCCTGCTTTCTCCCCTTCCAGTCTGAGCGCCGCATCCACGCTGATTATCCTGTCAATCCTGTTGCTCTTGATGAACTTGAGCAGGAACTTGCCCGGGTATCCCGTGCCCGCGCCCGGTCCTGTCGCCTTGCAGACCGTGACATTCCGTCCTTCGATTGTGACAGGAGCCGCAGCGAACTCCTCTTCCTTGTATACCTTCATTTTCTTTTTCGCCGGCATGAACGAGGCGATTACCAGGGGTCCCACGCCGTCCCCTATCGGTACCCCGTCAATGAACGCCTTGGTCGCCGCAGCGGCCGCCTTGGCCACCCTGATAATCAGCGGAACCTGCATCTGTATCACCAGTGCCATCTGGAACATCTTGTATTTCTTGATGGTCTCGAGGTAGTGCCTCACTATCTTTGCTATCTGATGGGTCATCATGGCCCCTGCGAGCGCGTTCTGTATGTTCGATCTTTCTATCTCGTTCAGGCCCGGCGCGGTCTGCGCAACGAACCATTTGAACCGTTCATCACTCTGCCTCACGACCATGTCCAGTTTTTTCACTATGCCGTTGGGGTCAAGGTCGACCGGGGTTATCGCGAAGAATTCCATGAATCCGCGGATGCTGTCCTTGAGCTTGTTGTCCGACCGTCTGCCTATCCTTCGCTCGATTATCTGCCTCGTTTCCACCGCCATGGTTTCCAGTTGCTTTGTTTCACTCTCGAGCTTCCATATCGCCTGGTTCAGTGTGAGTCTGGGATACAGGAACGCGAATCCGAAGAACATCAGGAAGAAGAATACCTGACTGATGACATCGGTCGCGGTTGTTTGCGCAAGAATGACGTCCAAGGGGCCGGTCATAGTGCAAACCTTACCGCCGCGGTTTAAAAAGCTATTTAAGCGTGCGTCCATATTTTGGTTCGGTAACTATGGACTGGAAGATTGCCGCCACCCTGGTGGTTTCGGTCGGAATTCTGCTCGGGGCATTCATGACATCGGGGAGCATTCCTGCTTTTTCTGGTATGGACATCAGCGGCGTGAGCGGGTTCTTCACCGCCCTCGGTTCCGGGCCCGCGACCAACATTTCCGTTTCAATCAGCCTGACTCCGCAGGCCTTTTCCATCGATTCGCCGGCGGAAAAGGTGACGGTGGAATGGGTGGGTAAGGGTTCCCAGTGGATGGTCGGCAACAACCGGCTGGATTTGGCCGATAATCTGGACAATTCGTTCGTCATTGAGGGCTGGAAGGGCAAGATAATCGCCACAACGGGCGGAATGGTGACTTTGGATGGTACCGCTGACAGCCTGACGGTCAACGGAATAAGGCTCTCCGGCAGCGGCGGTCGGCAGTCGGTGAGGGTCACCGATCTGAGTTTCACCGATTTCATGGCGGAGAAGCTTTCGTTCAGCGGTTTCAAGCTCGCGACGGCCACCGGAACGATAGTCATGGATGACGGCAAGGCGACGTTCTCGGCCGAGGGTGAGCCCCTTGAGCTGGGAATGTTCTACGGCGATCTGGCAATCGACAGCACGCTCAGGCTGGACGGAATCACGGACAGGCTCCTTCTTTCGGGAAAGAACAAGCTTACAGTCGGATAATATTGCGAAGCCAATTTAGGAAGAGTAAACCCTTAGAGGAACCTAGGTTCCTCTCGGGAAAGAACAAGCTCAAGATAGGATGATATAGCAGCAGCCAATTTAGGAGGAATAAGCCCATAAGGGAACCTAGGTTCCCTTAGGGAAAGAACAAGCTCAAGATAGGATGATTCTTACAAAATAAGCATCAGCGCGACTGCTATCGGGACCGTAATGTTGTCATCCATTCTTGGCGCCATCTCAACGATTGCAGCCGCCAGTGCAATCGATACGGCCCGCGCAGGGAACGTAAAGAACACCAGGACGGCGAGCGCACCAACGAAGAACGCCGTGCTGCCTTCCCAGGTCTTTTGCCTGTTCACAGGCAGCCTGTGGGTGCCCCATATCCTTCCCACCAGCGTGCTTGCCGAGTCGGATATTGCAAGGACCAGTATGGCGGCTATCGCCGTGTAAAGCGGGAAGAACTCGTAAACTATCAGCGAGCCGGTGAAGAACAGCAGCGGCCCGCGAAGCATCGCTTCACCCGGCCGCTCGAAATCCATTATTCTCATTTCAATCCACGTTTCCATGCGATACAATGCTTCCAACCCGAAATGCTTGTGTAATTCGGTCCTGTGGCGGCGGTACAGAACAAGCAGCATGGTCGCAAAAACGGCCAGCCCGAGTGCCAGCTGGGACAGCGGCCTGTCGAACAGCAGGATGATTATAACGGTCGCCATGCCGGCAATCGCATGGACGAGCTGCCTCCTGAGTTCAAGCGCAAGGCTGCTAGCGTTCCGCTTTTCTCGCCTTTTTGATTGCATTGATTTCCCTCACTACTTCTTTGAATTTACGTTTCTTCTCGATGCCCAGGACCACCCTTATCGGCCATGTCAGCAGCCTGAAGAACCAGAAAATGTAGTGCAGGAACTCCCATCCCAGGAAGAGCGCGGCGGCTATGACCGCAAAGTACATGCTGTTCTGCAGGCTCGCCTGCACCGGCAGGTCGATGTTGAAGTATTTCACCAGCCACGGGAACAGCGCCCCGACGACTGCGGCTATGACGGTGTTCAGCGCCACCTTGAACAGTTTGTAGCCGATCACGACCACGAACACGAACGCCACGAGCACGAGCAGGCCCATCCCGCCGATGTCGGTCGGAAGGATGTCCGTAAGCTGTGAAACCTGCGGGAGCGATGCGAACGGCAGGACATCCATGCATCAAGCTTGCACCGCCAGAATAAAAGCGTTCCGCGGTACGGAAAGCATTAAAACCGCCCCCGACAAAGGAATCCATGGCAAAGGTGAGCATAGTCGGCACGAGCCACATCGCCCCCGCGAGCATCGATGCCGCGAAGGAGACTATCCTGAGGCTGAGACCCGATTGTGTCGCCTTGGAGCTCGATGCGGAACGCTGGGCCGCGCTGCACCAGAGGCAGCGTGCAAAGCCCTCCATACGGAACCCGATGTTCTGGCTGCTGAATTCCATACAGACCAGCCTTGGCGCGCATACCGGAGTGCTTCCGGGAGCCGAGATGCTCGCCGCGGTCGATGCTGCAAAACAGGTCGGTGCGCAGATAGTGCTCATTGACATGCCGATTGCCGAGACGATGGGAAGGCTTTCCGCCATCGGTTTTTGGGAGAAGGCCCGCCTCGTTCTGAGGCTGCTTGCCGGCCTGGTCCCGTGGCCCGGCAGGGAGGAGATCGATCTGAAGAACGTTCCGCCGGAAAAGGTCATTGATGACGCCTTGCGCTGGATGAAAAAAGAGCTTCCGGCCCTGTACAAGGTGATGATAACCGACCGCAACGTTTACATGGTCCATTGGATACGCGAGCTCGGCAGGAAGCACGAACGGATTGTCGTGGTGGTCGGGGCCGGCCACAAGCTCGGGCTGGAACGGTTGCTAAGGAATAAAAGCTCCAAGCGGGCGAAGAAAGGGCGTGCTTGAGTTTGACTTCGATTGGCTGGACATGGAGTATTCGATGCATCATGACGGCATACGCAGGGCGAACAAGTACACGGCGATGAAATGAGATTCTCCAAGACCGAAATAAGGGAAATCGCGATAGCCACGCTTGTCCTGGCTTTCGCGTTCGGCAATACCATCGGTGGCGGGATCGGCGGCTATATTGAGGCCCTCGCTGTCGTGCTGATAGCTTTCCTGCCTCATGAGCTGCTCGGGCACAAGTATGTCGCCCAGCGGCTGGGTGCCGACGCCGAATTCAGGATGTGGCCGACCGGTCTTCTGCTTGCCGCGGCCGGCAGCCTGTTGGGTTTCGTGTTCGCCGCACCGGGTGCGGTCTACTTTTCCCCGATGGCACGCGGCGAGTTCGCCTGGACCGTTCACAGGTTCACGAAGAAGGAGGTCGGGATGATTGGTTTTGCCGGTCCGGCAGTCAACCTGGTGATAGGAACGGTCTCGGCTGTCGTTGGCTTTCTTACCGGAATCGTGCTTCTGAACTATGTCGCGATGTTCTCCTTTTTCCTGGCTTTCTTCAACCTTCTTCCCGTGCCTCCGCTTGACGGACAGAAGGTGATGGCCTGGGACAAGAGGATATGGATCGTCGCCATAGCCATGGCTGCAATCGGCTATTTCATCCTCTGAAATTCAGTATTTGTAGCCAAGCCTGATTATCAGCCCGAGGGCTATCAGGAGTCCGGCCGCACCGAAACCTATCGCCGTGTTTATGAGGAAGGCGTACAGCAAATCCCCGCCGAGCGGTCCTATCTGCGAGACTATCAGGACGAACGCGGTCACTCCGACGAGGAATCCTATCTCTTCCTTTATCTGTATGTTTTTCAGTGCGATGTACACCCCGAGTATGGCTACCATCAGCCAGCTGACCTGAAGGGCGGTTCCGCTGATCTGCAGCGCCGCCGCGATTGCCGAAATCACGAAAATCCCGGCCATTGCGATGGGGCCCCAGTTCATTTTCAGCAAGGGTGACACCGGTTGTTCTTGGACCACTTTTTTGCGTGGCATGGATGAGCTTTGCCGGGCCGGTATAAAAAGCTGCCTCGATGATTTTGCCGTAGCCAATTTAGGAGGAATAAGCCCATAAGGGAACCTAGGTTCCCTTAGGGTTGTGCTTAAATCCTTTGCGGTGTTAATGGTTTGCACCGATTCAGTGATAAAAAATGAAGCAGTTTGCCATAAGAAAGGATGATTTCGGCCCGAAGCGCATCAGGTCCTGCGCTAGGACTGTTGACGGGCTGATGGATGTGAGCCGCCATATGGTCGGCGATAACTACAAGAACGAGGCGATAGGCGCCCGGCCCTATGCCGAGCTGGTCGCCGCCGCTTTCGAGGGCACGCCCCTTCCGGAACAGGATTTGGAACAGGATGTCGCATACGCGATTCATGATTTTGCGGCGAATCCCAGGATACCGAATTACATGCTGTCGTATGCCTTCAACCTCGGACAGGTCGCCCGTGCATACCGTGCAATCAGGACTTCACCTGAACTTCAGCGGTTGGCCCCTACGCTGGCCGCAGTAGTCGGCGGTACCATAAAGACTTCCCCCGCCCACTATACGCAGGGAGAGGTCCTTCTGGACATGTTGCAGCGTTATGACGGCAAAAGTGCCCTCGTTGCCTGCAGGGCGGGAATAAGCAGGGCAAGGGAAATCTACGGCACCGCCCGTTCCGAAATAAGGCAAGGGATGGAGGACGGATTTTTCACTTATCGGGCGCTCGGGCTGAAGAAAAGCGCCGGTGCCAAGGAAGCCCTAAATTGGGTAAAGGAAAACACCGTGCTGGATTCCCTGGAATGGTATCCCGGATTAAATCCCGGCGAAATCAGGACGCCCGGGTTAAGGCCGTCCGGAAGGGAAGTCAAGCTCATTACGGACAGCGTCGATGCGCGGGAGCTGGTCGGAAATTCCGCGCTGGAGGTCGCGAAGCGCAAGTTCAGGAAAAGGATAGACCCGCTTTACGAGGTCTGCGGTGCAGCCGTTGCCCTCGACGCCGCGAAGGACATTGACCCGCTGTATCATGCACGGAAGGCGGCCGAAATGATAGACAGGAAAGGCAACCGGAAGACAAAGATAGCGGATAATCCGAAAAACCCTTCCGGCATTTCCGGGCCGCTCGATGCCGCAATCTCGCTGCTTGAGCGCCGGTTGAAATTGGGCGATGATTCTGACCCGTTGGGTATCAAGGCGCTTGTGAAATCAAGGATGCTTCTCGGGGAACTGCATGATCGTATAACGATGGAATTGGACGGCAAGTTGTATGATGATGACATCGGGCTGCGGAACAAGGTGAGAAAGTTTGCAGGGCATGTCGGAACGGCCGGTGAGCTGCTTGCCCGCCCGCTTACCGCCTGGACCGCCGTGGTGGCCGGTTCCTATTGCAGGCAACATCTGGACGGGGAATATCGCGCACTTTATGGCATCGTAAGTCCGCATATCGGATCCGAGTGCCTGGATAAGGTCGTGTTCGAGTTTGAGCCTGAGGGCAGGATGGGCGGCGTTCCGTACGGGGCGCGTAAGGCCAGCTTCCATGGCGAGGGTCCAGTGTTCAAGTCTACCGCCATATCCTTGCCTCCCGAGATGAATAGTACCGTTCATGCGCTCTGGCTCGCAAAGAACCTGTTCATGCCCGTGCAGCCGAAGCCCGACGGGAACGGCAACGTTTCGATGGATGTTCTGGTAGGTAAAAAGGTCAAGGAGGATGCAAAAGCATGAGATGTCCGGATTGCTCCAAGCCCGCCTGGAGGAACGGTTTCAGGACCGCCGATTCCGGCGGCAGGCGGATGCGTCAGCAGATATTCAAATGCAGTTCATGCTCAAGGCAGTTCACCCTGCGTTCGTTGTCGGTGTTTTCCGGCATGCGGTTTCCGCGCCGGACCGTGCAGACCGCATTGCGCCTGCACTTCGAGCAGGGCCTCAGCTGCTATGCGATAGCCAACCTCCTGGCTGCGAGGGGCGAGAAGGTGAGCCACGTTTCCGTCTTCAAATGGATAAAGAAATACGAGCCGTTGCGTGAGCATTTCCTCCGTGCCGGCACGGTAAGGGAAGTGAAGCAGACCCTGTTCGAACGCGCGGCCAAATGATGCTTTACGGATTATTCGGTTCCTTCCGAAAGTTAACATGGGGTTTAAATAATTTACGGTTGGTATCTACAAGATAGTGGTGACAAAATTGATAAAGGTTATCGATAAGCAGCCTGCGGACGACAAAGGGGTCCCGACCGCGCCCATTGTTGAAGGGAAGTCCGTATATGATAATAAACCGGTCGTGGAAGCCACAGGACCTTTGGATGATTCACAGTCTGAGGACGTCCCGCCGTCGGCCGGCAAGGGAAGATCGCCTTATGACGTCAGGTTCCCGCCGATGCCTCCGGAAGATGCATCGTCGGAGGAAGACATGGAAGAGGTATATCTCCCGCCAGCCGGAAGCGTACAACCGCCTGCATACGATTCGCAATCTCAATCACACGAGAAGATGGCTGCCGCAACTCCGGTCAAGGCTTCATTGAAGCAGCCGTCTCGCAAGTACCTGTGGGGTGCGGCGTTGGGCGGAGGACTGATAGGGGCGACGGGCGCAATTACCGGATTCGTTTTGAGCGAGAATTATTTTGATTGGCCGTTCCAGAAGGCAACATCGTATACGCCGCCTGTAACGCCGACTCCTGACAATCCGGGTTCGGTGACAGAAGACGTTTATTTCGACGACATGGGTCTTCACTTTGATTCGCCGCTGGGTAATGTTTCTCTGGAAAACGGTGTTCCTGGTGACTGGTTCATTGCGGAATACAATCAGAGCGATTACGCCGATCTTGTCAATAAAAGCGCCACTGGCATACCGGCCGTGATAGGTCATGACGGGAGCGTCGTGACGGAAGCCAAGAAAGTGCCCGGTGGCAATTTCGTGTTCGAGAAGATCGGTTACGATGCCGTCCAGGCTGAAAAGGTCCTGGTGAAGCATTCCCATGATTTGTTCCCGGGTGTCAAGGCCGGGACCGACATAGACCTCTATTTTCACGATTTCAGTCTTCTGGACAACAAGGAGCACAGGTCTCCCGGTGCGCTTACGGAGAAGTTCGTTGATGCCTCCAACATGAAGGGCGTGCTGGATATGCTCACCGGAGACGGCATCCAAGTGAATCAATCGAACGCGGCGGATGCATACGGTGACGGCATGCTTACTTACAGGTTCGCAAAGGTCAACGGGACGCCTGTAATGCAGGGCACTTTCAATTATACCGTCAACGGTCAGAACGTCAGCGTTCCTGTCAATGAGAATTCCATAGTCGCTCTTGAAGGAGGCCAGCACTTCAGGGACAAGTACTATGAATCCCTTCTGAACGATTTCCTGATGGGCGAGCAGAACCATGCAGTCGAGGTCCAAGGACAGCTTGACGGCATCACGCAGAACCAGTCAAGGTTCCTCAATCGCTTCAACTTCGGAAACCTCACCGAGGCGGCGGCAACACTCGATGAACTTTATTCAGCTCTCAACCAGAGCGGTCTGCTCGTGAACGGTACGCTCAACCAGTCGGCACTGAAGGAAAATATGACCAACTCGGACAGGTTCACCGAGATAATATCCAAGTACGGTGATCACGGTGTCGTGAACGAGAGCACCCTGATTGATTATGTTACAGGTCTGGAAGGCATAGTCAAGGAGGAGCGGGACTTCCTGGCCAAATATGAGGTGGACGGTCTTGAC
>JAZDNN010000039.1:0-2151 GCA_043799675.1 Candidatus Aenigmatarchaeota archaeon
TCTGCTGGATTCCCCGCCTGCGCGGAGAATGACAATAACAAACGCTGAAATTCGCCAAGAAGCGCGTTTCGCGGGAGGCTAAGGGGAGGTTGTTTAGAAATAATGCTATGTCATTCTGAGCGAAGCTTGTCCCGTACTTGATACGGGAGCCAGAATCCAGAAGACAAGACATGAGTGTTACAATTGCCCGAAGGGCAAAGTGCCACGGGCTTTGCCCGTGGCTGTCTACTTATACCACGAGTTTACGGGGCTGGATTCCAGCCTGCGCTGGAATGACAAAAGAGAAACAGGTATAAGTGAGGATATTCTTTCCATTCCTGAATCGAGTTCAGGACAAGCTCTGAATCAATCCCGTGTCAATCCCGTGTCAAGCACGGGACAGGGCACGGGACAGGGCACGGGACAGGGCACAGAGCTTGCCCCTGCTACCTTAACCCGAACAGGGGACAAGCTTCGCGCAGGATTTCAGATTTAAGCGCCTAAGGTGTTCCCCTGGTAGTGCGCTTCAGCTTTGTCTTGATGCGGGCGAGGAGTTCATGGGTGCGGAAGGGTTTCCTGACATAATCATCTGCCCCCAGGCCGAGAGACTTCTGCAAAGAGTCCGATTCTTTTATGGCTGTGAGCATAATTACGGGGACATTTGAACGCTCTCTGATTCGCGCCAGTACCTCGTAGCCGTCCATGTCAGGCATCATGATGTCCAGGACGACCAGGTTCGGCTGACGTTCTTCAAACAGTGCCAGAGCCGATTTGCCATCAGCCGCTGGAACGGCGTCATAGCCCTCCAGTTCTAGCGTGCGCGTCACTATGCGGAGCAAATCCCGGTCGTCGTCCACCACGAGGATACGGAACTTCTTCACGGCTTCCTGCCCCCCCAAAAAATATTGAGGCCAACTAACGACATTAGTACTATAAGTACTATTTGATACGTCTAATTGCAAAATGTTTCTCTACTTGTAGTATAGCGGGGTTAAGTCACATTTACATCACAAAACCGGGGGAAAACATCACAAGGATTTTTTATGTTCCTTCTGCATCATGTAGCCTATTCCGGGCCTGGTCAATACATAAACGGGGTTTCTGGCATCATCTTTCAGCTTTTGCCTGAGACGGGCCATGTTAACCTGGAGGATATGGTCTTCGCCGATGTAGTCCTCGCCCCACACCTTCTCCAGGAGTTGGTCAGGGGTAAGCACCCGGCCGGCATTGGCAGCCAGGTAGGACAGCATCCCGTATTCTGTAGCAGTAAGGTTTACGTCCTGACCGCCCAGGCTAACCCGGTGCGCTACAAAGTCTATTACCAGGTCGCGGAAGCGGAAGGCGGGCACAGGGTGTTCGTCCCAGGCCCCGGCGCGGCGCAGCACCGCCCTGACCCGTGCCGCCAGTTCCTTGGCGGAGAACGGCTTGCTCATATAGTCATCCGCTCCGGCGTCCAGCCCCTCTACTTTCTCGTCATCGCTGCCCCTGGCAGTAACCATGATTATCGGTATCTGCGAATATTCCCGTATGCGCCGGCAAATGGCATACCCGTCCACAAAGGGCATCATGATATCCAGGAGCAGCAGGTCCGTGGCTTCACTCTCAAATATGGCGAGGGCATCTCTCCCGTTGCTGGCCGTGAGCACCTGGTACCCTTCAAGCTCCAGGATACGCTGCATCATGCGCAGCATCCGGACGTCATCATCGGCTACAAGCACCGTGGTCTTTCTTAATGGCATATCATCCTCCTTTTTACACCGCCCAACAAATGGCTAGCCTGTTATTCGTCATTGCGAGGAGTCCCGACAGGGTCGGGACGACGCGGCAATCTCTCCCTCAGACCATGAACTCCGAAACGCCTTTTTGTACGTTCGCTTGAGATTGCTTCGTCCTTCTGCGGAAGGCCTCGCAATGACACTGTCCGACAGACCCAACAAATTCAATTCTACTGGCTAGCCTGTTATTCGTCATTGCGAGGAGTCCCGACAGGGTCGGGACGACGCGGCAATCTCTTCCTCAGACCATGAACTGCGAAACGCCTTTTTGTACGTTCGCTTGAGATTGCTTCGCTACGCTCGCAATGGCGTTCCATCACCCTGCGGGCTTTCGGTTTCATTTTCAGCCGTTTCCAGCGGAATTGTAAAGTAAAACGTGCTCCCTTTTCCAACCTCG
>JAZDNN010000009.1:0-35518 GCA_043799675.1 Candidatus Aenigmatarchaeota archaeon
AGCCCGCTGATTTCCCTCGGGACCGCCGACCTGATAATCGGGCTAGAAAGGCTGGAAACCGTAAGGGCACTTGATTTCTCCGGGAAGAAGACAGCGGTGCTGATGGACCCGCGCTCGGCAGTACCGACAATAATGTCAATCAGGAAGCAGAAATACCCTAGCGAGGCTGAGGCAATCAGGACGATAAAGAAGTTCACGAAAGGAAAGGTGGTTTCTTCCGCTGCAACTGAGGAAGTGAAAAAGCTCGGCGCAGACCCGATTGCAGCCAACATCTACCTGCTTGGAAGGGCTTCTGCCCTCAAGATGCTGCCGCTGAAGGAAAATGAAATTATCGCAGGGATAAGGGACGTCGTGCCCCCTGCCGTGTTCGAACTGAACAAACGACTGTTTGAAGCGGGACTGAAAGGCTAGCTCCTTATAAACTATAGGCGGGAATGAGCCCTCATGAAATTCGAAGAGCTCAAGCTGAGGTCGGATCTTCTGAAGGGGCTGAAGGAAGCGGGCTTCGAGGAGACGTTCGCAATCCAGGAGAAAGCAACCCCGATTGCACTTGAAGGGAAGGATGTCATAGGAAAGGCCCAGTCAGGCTCTGGCAAGACGCTGGCATTTCTCATCCCTGTCATCGAAAGGGTCCACAAAGGCAAGGGGACGCAGGCGCTGATTATCGCACCGACCAGGGAATTAGCCATGCAGATAGAGGACGTGTTCAAGATAATCGCGAAGTACACGGGCATCCGCTCGGTTTCGGTCTATGGCGGCAAGTCCATAGACGTGCAGGCAAGGGCACTCAGGGCGGGAGTCGAGGTGATAATGGCGACCCCCGGCAGGCTGATGGACCACATGGAGAGAAGGAACGTGGACCTCTGCAACACGCAGATAGTGGTTCTGGATGAAGCGGACCGGATGCTGGACATGGGTTTCATCGAGGACATCGATCACATATTGAAATACACCCCGTGCGGCAGGCAGACCATGCTTTTTTCGGCCACACTGCCGGATGAAATCAGGCGGATTGTGCACAGGTACATGCATGATCCCGTGACAGTGGAACTTAACAGGGAAGCACCCACCGTAACGACGGTCGTCCATGAGGCATGGATAGCGATGGACGGAGACAAGGTGGCGTGCCTGAAGCACGTGATTGACAAGGAGAAGCCTTCGGCCTGCATCATTTTCGTCGAGATGAAGAGGGAAGCGGACATGCTTGAACGGATACTTTCGAGATATTACAGCGTGGCTGCAATCCACGGGGACCTTTCGCAATCACAGCGAGAAAACGTATTACACAATTTCCGGGACAAAAAGATCCCTTACCTCATAGCGACCGACGTCGCGGCAAGGGGGCTGGACATCCCGCTGGTCAGCCACGTGTTCAACTTCGACCTGCCAAAGGACGTGGAGACATTCATACACAGGGTCGGAAGAACGGGAAGGGCCGGATTACACGGGCGGGCAATTCACATAGCCCTTCCGGGCGACTACAACCAGATTGCCGCAATCGAGCACCTCGCAAAGGTGAAGATACCGCATTTCCAGTTCCACGGCACACTCTCCTCTGAAGAGGCGATGAAACTGTCGGAAATGATGACCTCGCGTGACACAATAATCCCGAAGTGGGGCAAGCGGACGGGCGGAAGAGGCGGCAGCAGGAGAGGACCTCCAAGATTTGTAAGAAGGGGCAGCGGCAGTTACGGTAATCGCGGGCGCAGCGGCGGCGGTGGCGGTTTCAAGGGCGCAGGGCCCAGATGGAGACGTCACGGCAGCGGACGGTAAAGCTACAGGTTTCTTTCTAGGCACGCGTTGTAATCCTCAAAACCGTTTCTTCTATAGAAATCTATCGCTCTCGAATTCTGTGCAGAAACAACTACACGGACCCTGTTAACTTTCATCCTTTTGCACCAATCAAAGAACGCATCAACCAGTTTTGTCCCTGTACCGGCGCTCCTGTATTTTTCAAGTACAATCATGTTTTCCAGTTCTGCTATCATCATTCCGTTCCTGTAAAGTTCCGGATTAACCAACCCACCGACTGCATACCCAACCACTTCCTTTCCAGCCGTTGCCACAAAAGCAAATCCTTTATTGATTCTTTCCTCAAAATACGTCCTTCCTTCAGGTCTCAGCGGCCAATCAGGATTTATCGTCTGGTCGAAATTTTCGTACTCCTTCTTGCAGAGTTCGTGATTCAAGCCCTGTATACTCTTCAAATCGCCTGAAGTTGCGATGCGTATCTTAACGTCCATGATAAGAGATTACTTTCCGGTACTTTAAGCTTTCACTTCTTTTCCTTCTTCATGTACGGCTTGCAGACCTTCCAGGCCTTGTCAACTTCCTTCTTCCCTTCATACAACAAAATCCCGGCATTGCGAAGGTGCGCGGAGACAACTGGCCTTCCTCTTCTCTCGTCGCTGATGCCGTCTTCCGACAGGCAATCCGACATGCAACCGATGAAATAAGCGGTCCGCTCATAGCTCATGTTTACAATTGCCCTGGCAAGCTCCTTCAACGTACCGTCATAACCTTCAACGGTTTGCGGGTGCTTCATCGAATCACTTAACCATCGCGCTGAGCTGAGCCAAAAGAGCTTCTATCTGTATCTGCGGGGTGCCTCCGGAAGCTATCCTGTACTCGTATTCACCGACCTTCTCGATGAGCTCTATCTTTTCCTTCTCCGGGAGCTGCAACTCGAACACCTGCCTGCCGGCCTCGCGGATTATGTCCTCTCCCGCCACTCCGTCGGCCAGCAATTGAAGTAGAAGGGCGCGGGACTGAGCGAACCTTCCGACCACCGCTTCCTGCAGCATCTGCCTGACCTGATGCGGATGGGCGGCGGCAGCTATCTCATAAATGACCTCCTCGTTGATGGGCTGCTTCGAAGCTGCTGCTTGCAGGATATTGACTGCCCTCCGCATGTCGCCCTCGGAAAGGTGGAGGACCGCCGGAATCGCATCGCCGTCGAGCTGCAGCTTCTCGCCCTCGGTTATCCGTTTGAGGAAGCCCTCCGCCTGCTGTTCGGTCAGGGGCTTGAACCGGAAAACGGCGCACCTGCTCTGGATGGGTTCGATTATCTTGCTCGAATAGTTCGCTATCAGGATGAAGCGGGTCGTCTCGCTGTAGCGTTCCATGGTCCTTCTCAGGGCATGCTGTGCCTCGGATGTCAACGAATCCGCTTCATCAAGGCAAATCAGCTTGCATTCCACCGCTATCGGTTTTGTCCGGGCAAAATCCTTTATCTTGGTGCGGACAACATCGATTCCCCTCTCATCGGAGGCGTTCAGTTCAAGGTAGTTGGAGTGCCAATTAGGGCCATACAGCTCGTGGGCTATCGCCAAGGCGGCAGTGGTCTTGCCGCAGCCGGGCGGACCGGCAAAAAGCATGTGCGGAAGGCCCCTGGTCAGGAAGGACTTGAGTCTGGCCAATATCTCGTCCTGCCCGACTATCTCGTCAAGCCTCGAGGGGCGGTACTTCTCGGTCCAGAGTTCGAAATCCGTCATATCGGTTTTATAATGCAGCGAACCGATTTAAACATGTGAGAGCTTCAGTGATAGCCTTGACCGGGACGCCCGGAACGGGGAAAACCACGGTCGCCAAAATAGTGGCAAAGAGGACCGGGTGGACCCATCTCGACCTCAACAAGGAGATAGTCAGGAGGAAGCTTTACTCCGGTTATGACCACAAAAGAAAGAGCTACATAGCGGACATGAAGAAAGTGACCGCTTTCGTCAAAGAATTTGTCGCAAAGGAGAACGGCGTGATAGTTGACGGACACCTTTCGCATAATCTCCCCGCAAACGTCGTCGATGAAGTCATAATCCTCAGGTGCAGCCCGGCAGTGCTGAAAAAAAGGCTGGAAGGGAAGAAATGGCCGAAGGAAAAGGTGGCGGAAAACGTGGAGGCCGAAAGGATAGGAATAGTGGCGTGGGAGGCACGGAAGAACCACAGGAACATAACCGAAATTGACACGACGCGGGCCGGCCAGGAAGCCGTCGCGACCAAGATTGAAAAGGCTTTAAAAGGTCGGCCACCGAAAGGTAAGGACATCGAATGGTTGAAGTGATTTCATGCCAAAAGTCAAAATACCGGCTGCAATGAACAGGATATACGAAAGGATGTGGATATGCATGCGCTGCAACAGCCACATAAGGGCCAACGCGGATGCGGTAGCCGAAAAAAGAGTGAAATGCCGGCGCTGCGGGTACAAGGGATTGCGGCCGAAAAGCAAGGAACGAAAGGTCTGAGTGAGCAACTTGCTGCCATACATGGAACTTCTTAGACCGGTCAACGGGGCAATGGCCATAGCGGGCGTAATCATAGGGGCGGCGCTCGGAGGAGTAGGATTCATGCCCCCGCCGACGGAGCTCCTGATTGCGGCACTGGTCTCGTTCCTGATATCCGGCGCGGGGATGACGCTGAACGATTACTTCGATTTCAGGATAGACTTCATGAACCGCCCCAACCGGCCGCTGCCCAGCGGCAGGATAAGCACGAACGCGGCAATGTCCTGGGCCGCAATACTGTATGGCACCGCAATAGGGTTCTCGGTGTTCGCGCTGCCGTGGCAGCTCACGTCCCTGGCAGCCATGAACATACTGGCCACCTTCCTGTACGCGTGGTGGCTGAAACGGACGGCAGTGGGAAATTTCATGGTCTCGTGGCTAGTTGCATCGACGTTCATCTTCGGAGCCATGCTCGGGGTCATAAACCCCGCGGTGGTCGCGGTTGCCGGAATGGCGTTCACCATCAACCTCTCAAGGGAGATAATCAAATCCCTTGAAGACGTCAAGGGGGATAAGGTGAACGGGGCGAAGACGTTCGTGGTCGCAATCGGAAGGGACGCAGCCGAGTGGGCATCTCTGTCGTTCCTGTTCATCGGGATAGGGATGTCAATCGTGCCGTACGTACTGGGGCAGCTCAAGTTCGGCTACCTGCTGCTGATAATCCCCTCGGACTTGCTTGCCGCATGGGCAGGCTGGCAGACGTTTGAAAACACCGGAAAGGCGCAAAAATACGTGAAATATGCGATGATACTGGCACTAGTGGCCTTCGCACTCGGCCTTGTGTTTTAACGCCCCGCCGATTCCTTCCTCATACCTTACCTTGGGCTGCCAACCGAGCTCGCGCTTCGCCTTCGTGCAATCGAAAATACGGTCAGCTGCGATGGTATCCACGGCAGAGCTTTTCACAAAGAGCCTTCCCACCGTGCGGAGCAACCAAAGCGGAACATGCAGCTTCGGGGGTTTCACCCCCTGCACACGGGCTATTACGCCGAGGAGCTCCTCCTGCGTCCTCGCGTCATCGCTGACAATATCATACGCCTCGCCCGGCCTCCCTTTGTCCTTTGCCAGAACGAGAGCGGATACCAGATCATCGACATGGGTCCACTGCAGACGGTTCTTTCCCGAGCCGGCTATGACCGCTTTCATCCGTTTCACCATTCCGAACAGCTTCAGGAAACCCTCGTCACATCCCGGACCATAAACAAGAGTAGGCCTCAGCACAACGGCTCCCAACTCACGGGCCAGCTTATCCGCCGCCGCCTTGCTCTCGCCGTAGACATCCGTTGGCACGAAAGGTGTCTTCTCGGTTATCGTAGAGCGGGAACCCTTTCCGTAAATCTTGCCGTAGACCGAAGAGGAGCTGAGGTAAACCAGCCTCTTTCCGTGCCCGGCTTCCAGGATATTGCGGGTCCCTTCCAGGTTTATCCTGAACATCTCCTTGCGCGGGGCGTTTGAAACCTGAGCAGCCAAATGATAAACGACATCGATTCCCTTCATTGCCTCGAACACGGCGCTCCGGTCCATGATATCCCCGTGAATTATCTGCACGGAGCCGCCCCAAAGCCCCCTTGCCTTGTCCTGGTCGCGGACAAGGACGCGCACCTTCTCCCCTTTCTTCAACAGGGCCGGAACAAGGTGCCTGCCTATCCTGCCGGTCGCACCGGTGACCAATATCATGAAGAACATTCTATCGGGAGCCTTTAATAATGGAACGGGAATCATATCTATGCACAAGTACGTCCGATTGGCAATTTCGATAATCATATGCCAGATGGCAGGGATAATCGGCGCGGTGTTCACCACGCCGAACATAGCGACCTGGTATGCCACACTGAACAAACCGATGTTCACACCGCCCAACTGGGTATTCGGTCCCGTCTGGCTGACCCTCTACACCTTGATGGGAATCGCACTCTGGTTGATATGGAGCAAAGGCATAGGCAAGGAAACGAAACCTGCTCTCTATCCGTTCGCGGCCCAACTTGGACTCAACACCATATGGTCGATAATGTTCTTCGGATTGCAAAGCCCGTTGCTGGGGCTGGTGACAATAATACCGCTCTGGCTGCTCATCGCCTACACGATATTCAAATTCTACAAACTGGACAGGAATGCAGCTTACCTGCTGATTCCGTACATACTCTGGGGCACGGTAGCCACATACCTGAACATCGGAGTATTCCTCCTGAACTGAGCTTCCGGGGACACATTTCTTTAAAAATCACAACAAAGAACACTTTGCATGGCAGGCGAGATTGACAGGATAATCAAGGAGAAGAACCTGAAGGCGGGGGATGCGGGCTACCACACCCTCCGGCCGCTTGAGAACAACGGCAGGATACGTGCCCTTGTAATCAAAGGGGAGAACCAGGCGCACATCGAATACACCTGCCCGAGTTGCGGGCATTCGGGATACAGACAGCAGGCATGGACGGTAGCAAGCAAAGGCTCGAAGTTCCGTTTCATGACAAAATGCGACAAGTGCGGGTTCGAGATAAAGATATCGAAGCTGAAGGGCGAGAAAAAGAAGAAAGAAAAATGAGCATTTAACCTTTTCCGGCGAATCATCTGCATGGCACCGCTCTACCGGTCCGAACATCACAGGCTCCAGACGACGTTCGACCCGAAGGACGTGGAACCCGGCTACATTTTCGGCGGCGATAAAATCTGGACGGCTGTACGACAACGGAAATACGAAAGAAAGGGCGGTAACCTGCTCGGATAGACGCAATCAGACCTTCATCTTCTTGAAAGCGTACGTGCCGACCATGATTATTCCGATAGTAAATGCACCCAAGACGCTGATGTCAAATAACACTGGGAAGCGCGCGACACCCACAAGGACCGAGCGCAGTGCGTCAACGCAATAGGTCAATGGATTCAGCAGGGTGAGCGGCTCGAACCATGCGGGCAGGTTGCTGATTGAGAACAGGGCGCCCGAGAGAAGGAACATGGGGAAAACCACGAAACCGGAAATCATCTGGAAGCCCTCGGGACTTTCCATCCGGGAGCCGATTATCAAGCCAAGACTGACCATCGAGGCGGTCGAAAGAAATATTATCAGTACCGCGGAGGCGATTGACAGCGGGGTGAACAGCAGGCCTGGTATGATCCCGGAAAAGGTCAGCACCATTCCGAGAACCAGGAGTATCATCGACTGCAGCAGGGAATCGGTGGCCCCGCCAAGGACCTTTCCGAAAAACACCGAGGTCCGCGAGATGGGGGCAACCAGCACTTCTTTCAGGAAGTCTATCTTCCTGTCCCACACGATATACGCGCCGAAATAAATCGAACCGAACAGAAGTGTCATTGCGATCATTCCGGGGAATATGAACGCCTGGTAAGTGGTTCCGGGGACCTCCACGCTCGCCCCGAGACCGCCGCCAAACACAACCAACCAGATTATCGGTGTCACTACGGAAGACACTATTCTTGACCGCTCGCGCAGGAAGACCTTCACTTCCCGGTACCACATCGCATAGATGCCCGTGATATTGCTCATTTGTTCGACCTCACGTTCATCACCCGCTGCGCCCAGCCGCCTTCGGGGGTGTTGTCGCGGATTTCCTTTCCGGTATAATGGATGAAAACGTCCTCCAACGTAGGCCTGTGCACCTGTACGGATTCCACGTCACCCACAACTTTCAGGATTTCATTCAGGTGTTTGCTGGCGTCGGTCACCGTAAGCAGGAAGGAGCCGTCCTTGGCCTCGACCTTCTTCACAAACGGAAGTTCCTTCAGTCTGCCGGAATCGCATCCCTTGCATTTGAGTTCTATGACGTCGCCGCCGACCACGCGCTTGAGGTTGTCCGGAGTATCCAGCGCGACTATCTTCCCGAGGTCTATTATCGCGATGCGGTCGCACAGCCTGTCGGCCTCGTCCATGTAGTGCGTGGTGATTATGACGGTCATTTTCTCCTCGCTTGAAAGTTTTTCTATGTACTTCCAGATGTTCTCGCGCGCCTGCGGGTCCAGCCCCAGCGTGGGCTCGTCCAGGAAAAGCACCTTCGGATGGTGCATCAATCCTCGGGCAAGCTCGAGCCTCCTGCGCATCCCGCCGGAGTAGTTCTTCACCCTTTCGTTCCTGCGCTCGTACAGGTCGACAAGTTCGAGCACCTCCTTGATCCGCTTCTCGCGCAGCTCGGCCGGCATCCCGTACAGAAGGCCGTGCAGCTTGAGGTTTTCATAGCCCGTAAGCGTGTCATCGGAGCTGGGGTCCTGAAACACTATGCCGATGGATTTTCTCACCTTGCTCGAATCCTTCAGCACATCGAAGCCGTTCACCGTAGCGGAACCCGAGGTAGGCTTTCTGAGGGTCGCAAGCATGAGAAGCATGGTGGATTTTCCCGCTCCGTTCGGACCCAGCAGGCCGAATATCTCCCCGTCCTCAATCTTCAAATCTACATCGTTAACGGCGGTCAGTTCCTTGTATTTCTTGGTCAGATTCTTGGTTTCTATGATAGGCATCCGATAACACGGCGTTCCGTCTTTTTTAAAACAAAAGGACTTGCAGGTGAGACTGGAGCCTCGGGCGAGAGTTTCGCCAACCTCCCTTGTGCACCTTTGGGAAGTGCATCGAACTCGCGACCTTATTTTAACACGAGAATCTTTTTATCAAATCAACCTTTTCTGGATTCTTGAGAGGAATGCAAGCAATGATTTTTGCAGCATCCCGCCTGTGAACGTATATCTGATGATAGGTATGGCCCTTGTATAACCATGGGCATGATTTGAAAGGTATTTTATTTCTTTTGAACATATCTTTACAAAACCTACCAAGTTCGGCACTCGCAGTACAAAGACCGAATCCTGAACCTTTCTTGCCGCCGTCAGTATCCAGAAGGCCGGCAAGAAAATGAACATGATATTTATCAGGCATTTCTGGAACAGATGCGATCCTTGCTTTCCTGCCCACTGTCATGCCAAGACCCTCCAAGAATTTATAAATCTGTATCGATTCTATCCGGCTGACATATAATATTTTTCTACTCTTCCTGTCCCTGGGAACAACATTAGGTTCAACATGAAATAGTCTTTGAAATATGGAACCGTAAAATCTGCAAAACCCTTCGAACTCGCATAAAAAATAAATCATATACCTTTGCTGCAATTTCCCGTTTGGTCTTCTGGAAGCTGTTTTGGGCATGCTGCCGTCACCGGTTATTAGACCGCAAAGGTATGCCAAATCAGCACTCCATTTCTTAGGTAAAGAAACATCGTACATCATCATATTACAGTATTCTCGAATATAAGCTTACTACAGGTACGCTCTAACATCTATTACAAGGATGGAGCCTCGGGGGGGAATCGAACCCCCGACCTTGTCCTTACCAAGGATTAGCGGGCTGCACTGAGCCTCACGCTCTACCGACTGAGCCACCGAGGCAAAGACAGATGGTCTCCGCTCTTAAAAAGGATTCCGCAAAGAGGAAGCAATTTATCCTTGTGAAAGCGTTGTTGATGAATGGTATCATCAAACGTGCATTACATCGACCAGCGGAAGGCGATGGAAGGATTGAGCGAGCTTGGTGCCTGCAAGACCAGATTATACGAGGGCGGATGGGGAAGGGTTACCGTGGAATATCGCGGCAAAGTGTCGATGGATGATGTGCTAAGAGTGATGGAATACACCGAAAAGTTTCCAGGCAACGGTACGGGAGGAAAACTCACCGGAACAAAAAAGTCCGGCTACCACCTTATCATGGACGGGGACGGAATAATGCTGTCGTTTTCCAGAAAGACCGATAATAAACGTGATATAGGAGCGTATTTCGAAAACAACCCCGAAATGCGGGTCACCATAACTGCCGACAAAACCGGTGTCTATCCGCAACGAATAGGTCATGCTTGGGGTATCTGGCAGATGCTGGAAACGAAGAAAAGCCTGACCGCAAAAGACGCAATCTACCAGTTCTGCAAATCTCTCGTCCGCCGGGAGCTCCACGACATCAACAAAAGCGACATAGGCGGGCTCGACAGGGAGTTTGAGGAAATAATGTCCTCGACGGACATGCAATTATTCAATCCGGCCGCATGCAGATATTTTGGCCTTGAAAAGACGAACGGCATCCTGCTGGTCGGTCCCCCGGGAAACGGTAAAAGCATCATGATGGCGGCAATAGCCAAGGAAACCGAAGCGAACGTCCTGCTCCTCGACCCGAACGATGTGGCAAGCTATTTTCACAATGAAACCGAGGCAAACATACACAAGCTGTTCATCGAGGCCGAACAGATGTCGAAGGACACCGACAGACCCGTGATAATGATGTGCGACGAGGCAGAGAGGCTCATGTACGACAGGGCAAAGACCAACCAATGGGACCTGCTGGTGACAAACGCCATGCTTCGCGAGTTTTCCTCGCTGGGGACGGACAAGAACATAACGTTCCTCGGAGCCACGAACATGCCGTGGGAGATAGACCCGGCATTCTACCGACAAGGAAGGATAGAGAAAGTCATATATGTGCCATCGCCCGGCAACGATGCCAAAAAGGCGATACTGAAGGCACAGACCAGGGCGATGCCGATAAAGGACGTCAACCTGGATGAGATTGCCGACAGGACCGACGGATGGTCCGGGGCCGACCTGAAAAGCCTGTGCAACCAGGCGGCAAAATTCGCCGTAGAGAGAATCGCGGGCGACAGGAAAAAATTCCGGAAACTTGACGTGAACGAACTGATAAGGAACAATGAAGGGGTAATGCAACAGGACTTCGACAAGGCGCGCCCGATTGTCAAGGTGAACGAGCAGCAGCAGAAAGAATGGGAAAAGAATTACGATATGTGGAAAGGAAAGGGAATCAAACCGCCGGAAAATCTGTACCGTTAAATTGAGGAAAGTACAGAGCGCACCGATTCCGCCGCCCTGTCCATGACGGCCTTCTGCTCCTTGGTCAGATTGACCTTCTCAATCCTTTCCATACCGTTTTTCCCGACAACGCAGGGAACGCTCAGGGCGACATCGGAATAACCGAACTCGCCGTGCAGCGAGCAGGACAACGGAATCAAGGCCTTCTCATCGTTGACTATGGCGGCGACGACCCTCCTGACTATGGAGGCAACGGTGAACCATGTTCCGCCCTTGAGTTTGACCACATCCAGACCGGCCTGCTTCACCTGTGCGTCATCGAACTCCTCGTTCCCTATGGCAAGCATGTTTTTGCCGTGCTCACCGATTATATATCCGGGACCCTCCATGCGACTCATGTCGGTCAAGGTGGATATTCCAAGTACGCGATGACGGTCCCTTATCAAATTGACCGCAAACTGGGTCATCACATCGACAGGATTGGTGATTATCACGAAAACCGAACGGCCGTCGTCAAGCCTGCCCAGCGTATCCTTCAGTATTTTCCCGTTCTCCCTGGCAAGCGAATTCCTGTCCATCGTTCCGGCCTTGCTCAGCGGCAGGCCTGCTACAAAAACAATCACATCGGCCCCACGGCACTCCTCAAGGCTCGCTTCTTTGACGTGCAAACGCTTGCCCAGCGCCCTTGCGGCATGCTGAAGGTCCATGACCTCGCCCTTAACGCCGTCAACGATATCGTAGAGCTGCAGTCTTTCAATCGGTATTGTGCTGGATGCCAGGGCATAGGCTATCTGGGAACCCACCCTTCCCGCACCGCCTATCACCGCTATCCGCATGGCCAGAATGGCAATCATGCATTTTAAAAGCTGCCGCACAATCCGTTGTATGCGTGCCTTTCTCGCGGTGCTAGGGATAATCGTTGTTTCAGGTTGCATAGCGCAAGATGCATGGACAGGCAACGGCAATTACATCCCGACCGTGCACCCGTCGGAAGGCGTCCATGCGAACGTATCAAGCGGGATGCTTTTCCCCAACCTCCGATGGATGCTGCCGATAAAATACTACCTCAATCTCAGCGAAGCCGGCGTATTTGACGAGGAAAATTTCATCATATCCGTGCAGATGTGGGAAAACTGGACGGACGGTACCGTAACCTTTGCGAGGGCCTACAGTCCGGAAGAAGCGGGCGTGTACGTGCACTGGAAAAGGACCACGGACACGACCGAACCCGGAACGGTAAACCTGGGAATGGCCGGTCCGAACAGGGTGGTCGATACGAGCCTTTACAACTTCTCCAGCCACGCGGACCTGCTGCTGGCTCCCAACTACCTCAGCACCTGCCCGCGGTACCTCGTGATAGCGCATGAGATAGGGCACGTTCTGGGACTGAGTCACTCCAATGACTCGGACAGCCTGATGTACCCTATGCTTTACTGCTGGCAAAAACTTACGGAAACGGACAAGGAAAAACTCAAGACAATCTACTCGACCGAGGAGCTTCCTGACCTGGAGTTCCGGAACGTCAGCGCGAGCAGATCGGACAACACGCTCGAAGTGTATTTCGAGCTCCATAACCGCGGAATCATGGATTCCCCAAACACCGCCGTACAATTGTCGGACGGGAACAAAATCCTGTGGGAGGCCGAAATCGCCCCCATCAACCCTATACGCTTCGGCTGGTGGCGCGTCACGGTGCCAGGAGCCTTCCCAAAAACGCTTGTGCTGAAAGTGGACCCGGACAACACCTTCCGTGAACTGGACAAAGGAAACAACATGTTCACCCTCGGTGCAAACGGTTAAATATCAGAATGGACAGCTCGGTGCATGGTAACACAGGTGCATGCGGCGCACATATTGGTGAAGACGGAGCAGGAAGCAAAGCAGCTCCTTGAGGAAATCAGGAGCGGCAAGATGGACTTCGGAAAGGCGGCCCAACTGAAATCGATATGCCCGTCCGGAAAGAAAGACGGTGACCTTGGCTGGTTCGGCCATGGTGCCATGGTAAGGGAATTCGAACAGGCGGCATTCAACACCCCGAAGGGCCAGATAGCGGGGCCGTTCAAGACCCAGTTCGGCTGGCACATCCTGAAGGTCCTGGAGACCCGTTGAGCCGGCCTTAAACCCAAGAAAGCGCCTAACTGACGGTGATGAAACTCTCCGGGCTGAAATATTCGACTCCGGCAACGGTCGCCCTGAGACGGATATACACGGTCTTGCTGCCGGCGGAAGGAGCCACCATGCTTATGGCAAACTTCTGCGGACATATGCCCGCCTGGGTCTCCGTACCGGACGTGTATTGCCCGGGAGAAGTCCCCCAATCGACGGAAGTGTAATCAATTTCAGCAGCAGAGCAACCGCCCACTTTCCATTCGACCGTGAAGGCAGAATCCGGAGAAACGCGGGACGGCGCAGAAATCAGCATCACCGCCGGTTCATTAGACTCTTCCGTTCCCACATACTCCTCGTTTGACCAGTAACCTATCCCGTTGACCACGCAATACGTCCTGAAGTATGTTTTTTCGCTTTCAGGCATCGATATCACATCGGCATTGAAATCAGCAGGAACCGAACCGGACTGTGCAGCAGTGACGCTCCTGTAGCCGGAATCATCGGTATCGGATCCGGGCTGGAAGTTTCCCGGATGCGAAACAGCGTCATAGAAAACACGGGTATCGTTCGTGGAAGAGCCCAACGGACCCTTGACCCGCCAACCGACATTGAACGTCTTTCCCTCCATCGCGCTGGAAGGTGCGGCTATTATAGAAACGGAAACCTGCGTCCCGGTCCCCGTTTGATTGGTCGGAACCTGGCCGCCCTGTCCGAACAGCCGCCCGACCAACGCCGGATTCTGAGCCAGATAATATCCGACGGCCAAGAATGCAATAATCAACAGAGTGATATACGTCGTTCGCATGAGAGGTGTTATCAAAACCCGTACTTATAGCTTCTACCTGACATCGACCAGCTCGGCCTTCCTGACCGCGTTCCTGACAAGCCCTTCAACATTTATCGCTTCCTCCATCTTTCCTATGAACTCCGGCTCCGCACGGGTTTCCGGCCGCTCGGCGATCATGAACGTGCAACAATCCGAGTAAGGGAGGATGCTGAGCTCAAACGTCCCTATTTTCTTTGCCGTATTGACGGTCTCGTTCTTCTCAGCCCCCAGAAGTGGCCGCAATATTTTCATCGTGGTCGCCCTGCCTATCACGTACATGTTTTCCAGCGTCTGGCTGGCGACCTGGGCAAGATTGTCGCCGGTGACAAGGGCCGCCGCCTTTTCCCTCTTCGCTATCTTTGCAGCTATCCTGAGCATGAACCGGCGATATACTATCATCCTGTACTTGGCGGGGACGTATTTCACAACCTCGGTCTGCGTCTCGGCAAAAGGCACCATGTACAGCCTGCCTCCGCCAAGCACCTTCACCAAGTCGATTATCTTCCGGCGCACACCTGCCTGCTGCGGGGTGTAATTGTGGAAATGGACGAACTCCACCTTATGTCCCAGGTTCTTCATCCGCCAGGCCGCGACCGGGCTGTCTATGCCGCCGGAGAGCAAGGCAAGAAGCTTCATGGAACAGATTTCCTCGCAGCCTTTATATCCACGACAACAAAATAGTCGGCATGGGGCTGAACTACGCAATCCTCATGACCATGCAGGTCATCACGGTAATGATACTCATCTTTGGCGGCTATGCCTCCCACAACAACTGGATGTATCTGTTCGCTGTGCTTGTGGTAGTGGCGATGGTCGGGAGCGCGCGCCTGATGGGATACGTAAGGTCTTCAACGAACGGTTAGCTTCGACACCCGCAGACCTATCAGCCGTATTTTTCGCGAATCTTCCAAGAAAGGTTTTAACAGCTCCTTTGCCGTCTCCAACGCGACCGCAATATCGTCGGTAGGGGCATCAACCGTCCTGCTCTTGTCGTGAGTATCGAAATTCTCAAAACGTATTACAAGCGTAACCGTTCTGTAAAGGTAACGGCCTTCATCGAGCTGTTCCTTTACCTCCTTGGCCATGCCTTCCAGCGTCCTGTGAAGGAGCGCGCGGTCCCTCGTATCCTTCTCAAACGTGACGTGTCTCCCCATGCTCTTCGGTTCCCACTTTTCAACCAGCGGGCTGTCATCAATCCCGCGCGCGGACTCCCACATCGTCGCGCCGAACTTGCCGAACATTTCCGTGAGCTGGTCCTTCCTCAGCTTGCGGAGCTTCCCTATCGTCGTTATCCCCATGCCTTTCAGAACATCATACGTCTTCGGACCGATTCCCGGCAGTTCCCTGGGTTCGAGAGGCCGCAGGAAAGCCAGCACATCATCAGGTCTCACGAGGGTCAGGCCGTCAGGTTTCCTGAAATCGCTCGCAATCTTCGCGACCAGCTTGTTTGGAGCAATCCCTATGCTGCAGGTGAGCCTTTCCTTTTCCCGGATTTCCTTCTTTATTTTCTCGGCGATATCCAACGCCTTTTCCCAGCTGCCCGCCTTCTTGCTGACTTCTATATACCCCTCGTCTATTCCGGCGGGCTCGAATGCATCCCCAAATCCGCGGAGGATTTCCATGATGCTGGCTGAGATGCGGAGATAGAGCTCGAAATTGACGGGCAGATAAATGCACGGCCCGGCCGGGGGGCCCGGACACAGCTTCCAGGCGCGCGATATGGGCATCCCGGAACGGATGCCGTATTTTCTTGCCGCATAACTTGCAGTGCTTACCACTCCCCTTCCGCTGCCGCCCTTCGGGTCGGCACCTACCACAAGAGGCTTTCCCTTAAGCTCCGGTCTCTCCCTCTCCTCAGCCGAAGCGAAAAAGGCGTTCAGGTCCATGTGCATGACGATGCGGGGCATACTATCCATTCGGAACGGCGAAATAAAGCTGGCGGACGCGCCGCGAACTTCGAGCACAAACAGCCTTCGGCTGTCAATGTATTCGAACGCGGGTCTAAGGCTCTCTCCTTGATTTCGATATTCGGAGGCCCCAATTCTATCCAAGCTAAACTACGCGTCCGCTTTTCACTAAGCCGCCTGAAGCTTAAAAGGAAGCCAAGCAAATTCTGCTCATGATACCGAAAATCAACATCTACTATTCTTACATCTATGACCAAGCCGTCCATGTACTATCGGGCAAGAAGTACAACAATAAATGTGTTGACGGCGGGCGCAAGTTCGTATGCAGGCTCAAAGGCAATTCGGCAAAGATACTGCCGAAGGCGCTCAAGGCCTATGAGGAGGTATCCGGCCTCCGATGGAAGGATCCTTGCATAGAGGTGTTTGCAGTACACGGTATTCCGTGGGACTTCAGCTGGCCGGTGACCATCAAGGTAAGGGAGAACGAGAAAGATGCGGTGGAGACCCTGATACACGAACTGGGACACCTGCTAACGTTCAGGAACGAGGAAAGAATCCGATGTAACAACCGTATCTCAATCAAATACAGAAAGGAGAACCAGACGGTCAGGGAACACCTCCTCCTGCATGCGATGCTTTGGAAACTATATACAAAGCTTTTCGGCGAGCACGAGCTCCACAACATGATAATCGGCTATGAGAAATGGACGGACCATTACCGCGCCTGGCAGATAGTCAAGAAGGAAGGGGCGGACAATATAATCAAGGCTTACATACGCTAACTTAAAAGAAGCGCCGAGGAACCTTCATGGGCTCGTAGTCTAGCTTGGTAGGATCCGAGGTTTGGGACCTTGAGACCGGTGTTCGAATCACCGCGAGCCCACCACGAGAACTTTTAAACAGGCTTGCACAACCCGTTGTATGGCAGTTGTCGGGCCTTCCATTCTGAAAGAGGCATATAAACCAAGACCGGAATGGGCGCACAAGGGGCAGTTCGGGAAGCTCCTGATGGTTGCGGGCTCCGAAAGGCATACGGGTTCCCCGGTTTTCTGCGGTCTGGCGGCGAGCAGGGCAGGCTGCGACCTTGTGTATCTGGCGTCCCCGAGACGGCCGGCCGACATTGCGGCACTTCATCCTTCAATCATAACCGAGCCGTTGGGCGGCTCGATGCTCAAGCTGGAGCACGTGCACCGCATCCTCGACCTTGCAAAAGAGGTAAGGGCGACGGCCATCCTGATAGGACCCGGGCTGTGGAGGGAAAACGAGACCTTCCAGGCGATACTCCAGATAATCGAGCAGACGGACCTTCCGATGGTCATAGACGCGGATGCCATCCGGGCGGTGGGAACGAATCCCATAGTGCTGGCTCACAAGAACATCGTCCTTACTCCGCACGCGGACGAGTTCAGGGCTCTCACCGGGAACACCCCGAGCCAGGAAATCAAGGAAAGGACCGAAAAAGTCAGGTTGGCTGCAAACGAGCTTGGGACGACCATATTGCTGAAAGGGGCGGTCGACATCATTTCCGACGGCGATTTTGTCGCGCTTAACAGGACGCACACGAACCTGATGACCAAAGGCGGGATGGGAGACACGCTTGCCGGAATCTGCGGCGCTCTGCTGGCGCGCGGCATGGAACCTTACATGGCGGCGCAGGCGGCGGCCTACATCAACGGAAAAGCGGGAATGCTGGCCGCAAGCGAGTTCGGCGAAGGGATGATGCCCAAGGACCTGATAGAACGCATACCGAAGGCAATCAAGAGCAAATAAAACGTCCGGATTCCAACTGCTGGCATGCTTCACCTGTTCATCAAGGGCAAGAATCCGGAACTGTCAAGCGCCGAGCTTCGTTCGATGGTAAACGGAAAGCTGGTCGACTCAACCGATTCTTTCGATGTCTACGAGATCGAAAAGCCGCCTGCCGCGGCCCAGCTCGGGGGAACACTGAAAATCGCGGCCGTCAAAGCGGAGATACCGGCAGGGTCGGATGCCGGAGAACTGGAGGCTGCGGCCGGCAGAGCGATACCCGAAAACACCCCCAAGAAAATGCTGTTCGGGGTCAGCGTCTACCCGTTGAAGTTGCCTGCTTACAGGACCCAAAAGGCCGTCGGGATGGCCGTCAAGCATGCCCTAAAGGAAAAGGGAACAAAAGCGGCGTTCATGGGATTTCCCAAGCAAAGGATAGTCCCGGAGCTTACGAACGTGGAAGTCATCAAACGCGGGCTTGTGAAGGACGGCTTCGAGCTGCTGGTATGCGAGTCCGAAACCAGGATTTATTTTGCGCTGACAACCGACGTCCACGACCCGTTCGAGTTCCAGAAAAGGGACACCGGAAGGCCGGTACAGAGGACGATATTTTCGATTCCACCGAGGCTGGCCAGAACCATGGTAAATCTGGCGCTTGAGGGAAGGAATGGAACGCTGCTGGACCCGTTCTGCGGGATAGGGACCATACTGCAGGAAGCGGCGCTGGGAGGAGCAGACATCCGGGGAACGGACATCGATGCGGAGGCAATCAAGGGCTGCCTGACCAACCTGAAATGGCTTGAGAAGGAAAACACGCTGGAAATCGAAGAGCCGGAAAAGAAAATGTTCCGTTGGGACGCCGCGGAGCTCTTCAAGGTGTTTGCCAACGGCAGCATCGATGCAATCGCAACGGAACCCTACCTCGGACCGCCCCTGAAGAAACCGCCCGAGGAACAGGAGGCGGAAAAGCTGGTGAATGAACTTACAGCCTTCTATGAGAAGATGTTACCGTCCATCCGGGACACGCTCAAACCTGGCGGGAAGATGGCAATAGTGATACCTGCCATCAGGACCGCAGAGGGCGGAGAGATGGCGGTCGATGCACGGGCGCTTGCAGAGAAGAACGGCATGGAGATACTCGGCATCTACAAGGACGCAGAACCACGGCACCTAACCGTCAGGCTGATAACCGTCCTGAAAAAATCAGCGTAGTATCTTCATGGTCACTTTCTTGGATTCGGTATCAATCATGGCATAGCTCTTCTCGGCTATTGAGCCTGCATTGACCACGACCGTCTTTCCTATGTCAAAGACCCCGCGGCCTTCGTGTATGTGCCCGCACAGCCAGAACTGCGGCTTGAGCCTTTGAGCCGCTTTTCTGAATTCCCTGTTACCGACCGGCCCGACCCACGAAAGGTCGCCCGCACCAAAAGGGGGTTCGTGGGTGACGAAAATCAGCTTATCGGAATGCTCCACATCAGGAACCTCCTGGCCGAAGCCGACACCGACCCATTTCCAGCCGGCGATATCGAGCACACGACCACCTATGTCGAAAGGCTCCAGAGCCTCCAGGACATCGGGTCCTTCGTAGAAGTTCCCATGAACCGCAATTACCGGAACCTTGACGTGCTTTAGCGGCTCGACATCCTTCAGGCGCTCGAAATCGCCCGTCACGACCAGCACATCGAACTTCTCCTTCTCGATGACGCGCTTGAAGGCAGCGGACGCGCTGTGAATATCCGACACGTGAAGTATCCTCATGGCCTGAACCTCGACACAAATCGGTTCATCGCAACGTAAAAACGCAACGGTTCAGTCAAAGTCAAACCCCTTCTTAACGGTGCCTGCTTCCAGCTGTTCCCTTATGCCTTTTGCCACCGCCGGACCGACCAGTTTTGCCAGGTCAGGTGCAGGCAATGCACGGAGCTTCCGTGTATCGGTAACCCCAGCATTGAACAGCAACCTTGCCCTGACACGTCCGATTCCCTTTATGCGCACCAAGGGGAGCAGCTCCTCCTTTATCCCGTACTTTGCCCTCAACCTCAGCTTCCTTATTTCCGGCTGTGCTATGCGCTTGCCGGAGAGCTCAGCAAGCTGGTCCAACGCATACAAGAGCCAATCGACGTTCTCCAAGCGGACATGCAGCTCGCCGGGGCTCATCTTGTACTTCGCAAGCAATGCGTCCTCACCCACTTCATGCACCCAGTTCTCCAGAACAATCGCAATCTTGACCGCCCCGACAAAGTTCTCGAAATCGACATCCCATTGCTCCGGCACCTCGCCCATTATGAACTGTCCGCGCTTTTCCAGAGCGGACTCGATGTCCGGCATCTCCCTGTCCGAAACGGACGGCTGCGGAGCCATCTCCGGGGTGGAGGCCATCAACTGCAACAAACCGAACGGGGAGACCTTGTAGTTTTCCAACGCTTCGATGAAGATGTGGGCGGTATCGGGGTCTATGTACAATTCGCTCACCCTCTTTCCGAGCTGGGTGGGTTTCAGCTCGCGACCCGTCCGGACAACAAACCCCCAATCGGCAAGCTCCGCCAATATCTTCCGGGTCATTTCCGAGATGTGATCCGGGTCGTTGAACTGATGACCCCAGAAAGTGGTCAGATAGAAATCAAGCAGCTCTTTCTCTGTCCTCACGTCCTCGGTCGCCACCAAGGCAAGCGTATGCATGCGCAGCACCGGTTCGACCGCAAGCTTGCTGGTTATTTCCTCCGGCTCGCTCATCACGAAATGCTCAATCAGCTCGTCGGTCTCGCGGCGGTTATGCGAGACCAGGATGCTTTCTCCCTGCGTGTCCCAGCGCGGCCTGCCGGCCCTTCCCCTCATCTGCTCGTACTCCAGCACGGGTATGTAGGCATAACCGTAGCCGGCGGCGAAACGCTTGGCGTCCCTGATGATTACGCGGTATGCCGGCAAATCGACTCCCATCGCAAGCGTCGGGGTCGCGGCGATTATCTTCACAAGCCTGTCGCGGAAAGCATGCTCAAGCAGGCTGCGCTGCCTGCCTACCAGACCCGCATGGTGGAAAGCGGAACCGTCCCGGACCATCTTTGCAAGCCTGCGGCACTGTTTTGTCGGGCTGTCGAGCACATTTTCAAGGTCATGCGCAAGCTTTTCGAGCTTTTCCTTCTCTTCCGGTTTGAGATGCTTCTTCACGGCCCCGCCCGCCTTTTCGGCTATCGCCTCGGCGTTCCGGCGCGTGCCCGCAAAAATCAGCGCCTGCTTCCCCATCTCGGCGGTCTGATCGACCAGAACGATTTCCGGCGGTTCGCCGTCGCAGGGCATCGGAATGCCGTCGTTATCTTCAACCAGTTCGGCGGCGCTGACAAAATCATCCTCCTTCTCCGGGTCGATGGGCTTCCTGGGTTTGCCCTTTTCCACAAAAGTAAGCTGCTCCCCGTCATACACGCCCTCCTTCAGTTTCACGGGCCGCCAGTCGCTGCGAATCAGCTTGGCGCCAATCCAGTCGGCCAGCTCGTTGGCGTTGCTGATGGTCGCGCTGAGGAAAAGGAAACGCATGACAGGATTGAGATGCTTCAGGCGCGCAATGGTCACTTCTAATGTAGGGCCCCGGCCGGGGTCGTTGAGCAAATGCACTTCATCTATCACGGCAACACCTATCTGGTTCATCCAGGGAGCCTTGTGCCTCATGAGGGAATCGGCCTTCTCGCTGGTGAGGATTATGATGTCGTAGCGGGAGAGCCACTGGTCGGTGGAATCGAAATCACCGGTGCTCATGCCCACGTTTATGCCCAACCTGCCGTAGCGTTCCTTGAAAGATTCATACTTCTCGCTGGCCAATGCACGGAGCGGGACAACATACACCGCCTTTTGCTTCTTCTGAAGGATGCTCTTTACCATCACCAGCTCGGCAAGCAGGGTCTTGCCGGAAGCGGTGGGAGCGGAAACCACCCAGCTGGAATCAAGATTCAACAATCCTGCCTCGATTGCCTGGGCCTGCAGAGGGTTGAATTTCTGTATACCGGCATCGCGCAATACCTGCCTGAAGCGGGTTTGAATGTCGGCAGAATCAAGGTCCATGGACCCTATCAGCATCGCCGACTGATATAAATATCGGGGAGCCAAAAACAGGCCATGCGCGGGAAACTCATAGTGTTCGAAGGGACGGATTCTTCGGGAAAGAGGACACAGGTGAACCTGCTCGAGCAAAGGCTGAGGGCGGACGGAAGAAAAATCGAAACGATGAGCTTTCCGAGTTACAGTAAGACAAAACTGGGTGATCTCGTAGGCCGCTATCTTTCCGGTGAGTTCGGTACGAAGGAAGACGTCGGGCCTGAAGTGGGCTCAATGTTCTTCATGATGGACCGCTACCAATTCAAGAACAGTATAAAAGGCATACTTGAAAGCGGAAACACGCTTCTGATGGACAGGTACACGACCTCGAACATCTTCCAGGCGGCGGAAATGGAAGGCGACGAACGCTTCAGGGTATGGGAATGGATAAAGTCAGTTGACTCAAGGTTGCCCAAGCCCGACGTGGTTGTTTTCCTGAACGTCGACCCCAAGATAAGCGACAGGCTGTTCGCCGCTAGGGATGTGAAAAATGTCCACATAGGAAAGGGAAGCCAGGACATGCTGGAAAGGGACAAAACATACCAGGAGAAAGTGAGGCTGCTCTATCTTGAGATAGCGCGGAAAGAGGATTGGATAATCATAGAATGCTGCAAGGGGGGCATGATGAGGAAGCCCGATGAAATACATGAGGAAATCCACAGGAGACTCAAGGAAAGGAACATACTTTAGTCGGATAAATATTAGATTCGGATAAACTATTCGAACGTTATGGCCCAGAATGAACAGACGATACTGGATTACTTCTTCACCAATCCGGACAAGCCCATATTCGCCCTGCGGAACGTGCCGACCCCGCTGCAGAACTACATCTACATGGGCATAAGCAGGTTCCCTAATGTGCGGGAGAGGTTCCTCAAGGTCCTGGGCGAGCACTGCGACATCGGGGAAGTCGCGAAGGCGATAAACGGCAGCAGGATAGAAGCGGCGCTGGCGCCTGCCATGGAATTCGCGGCCGAGCGCAACAACGACATGTACTTCAACATCAAGCACGGCTCAAGCGCGGAGGGGGCTTCCGCTTTCGTGGTTGCGGAGAACTGCCCCATCTATGCCACCGAGAACCTGCAGGACTTCTACTGGCCGATGACCACCATGGAGTTCTCGACAAGGTACGCGAAGAGGTTCGACATCAACCACGTCTATTGGGACCCGAAACTGATGGTATCGGAGTTCGCTGAAGAGGCCAGGGCGGTGATAGCAAGGAACTTCGACCTGTACGAGAAAGGGTTCGAACCGGTGATGGAGATAGTGAGGCAAAGGCTGCAGGGAGCCGAACTCAAGGAAACCGTTTCTGCGCTGGACGCGGTAAGGTGCTGCATACCGATTGCCGCCCAGACGACAATACTGCTTGGAGGAAACAGGCGGGCCGTAGGGGAGCACTTCGGAAAGCTTCTCTCGACCGATGACAGCTACGTGAAGGAATACGCGAAGGAATCCCTTTCCGAACTGTCAAAGGCTAGCCCCGGATTCTTCGAGAACATCCAGCCGGATGCGCACCTGATGGTCCGAAACAACCGCCTCAGGGAATATTCCAACCAGCTGTTCAGGGGGAGGTTCGAACCGGTCGAGGAAACCACCACGCTGTGCTACAATTATCCCCTGGAGGAGACGGCGATGGCCCAGATACTCTATCCGTATTGCTTCGTACCGTTCCGGAAGGTCTTTGACAAGGTGTCCGGCTTCAACGAGACCGAACGGAAAGAGCTGTTCGGCATCGCGACCGAAGGAAGGGAGAACAGGAAACCCGCGATAAGAGGGTTCGAGACCAGGCCGCTGATTTATGAGATAGAAACCGGATGGAGGCTGTGGAAGGACTTCAAACGGAACCGGATGAACCTGCGCTTCCACCAGGACATCAGAGGGCTTGCCGGATGGGAAACCCCGGACCTCATTGCGGAATCGAGCGTGGCAAAGGAATACCAGGAAACCATGAAGAGCACCTCGAACCTGATGGAAAAGATAAACGACAGGCACCCCGGACTTGCAAGGACGGTCGCGGCACAGGGCTCTAAGAAACGCTTCCTGCTGTGCATGGGACCGAGACAGTTCACGTACATAGGAGAGCTCAGGACCATCGGTGAAGGGGACAGAGGCTACAGGAAGATAGGCAGCAGGATGATAGAGCTCGCAAAGAACGAGAATCCCAGGCTGTTCGGGCATGTCAAGGACAGCTACAGGGCGGCATAAATGCTGAAATTCCTGAAAGGTGCGGACCCGGAAATATATCAGGCCGTCATGTCCGAGCTGGGGAGGCAAAGGAACACCATCGAACTCATCGCAAGCGAGAACTTCACAAGCCCGGCGATCATGGAGGCATGCGGCTCCTGGCTCACCAACAAATATGCGGAAGGCCTCCCTGGCAAGCGCTACTACGGCGGGAACAAGTTCATAGACGTCTGCGAGGACCTCGCAAGGGAGAGGGCGAAGAAACTGTTCGGTGCGGAGCATGCGAACGTACAGCCTCATGCAGGTTCGCAGGCGAACATGGCCGCGTATTTTGCACTGCTGAACACCGGTGACAAAATACTGAGCGTGGAACTGGATCACGGAGGACATCTTTCGCACGGGAGCAAGGTCAACTTTTCAGGTAAATGGTACACCATATGCTGGTACCCCCTGGACAAGGAAACGGAACAATTGGATTACGACAAGATAAGAAAATTGGCGGAAAAAGAAAGACCCAAGCTGGTGCTGTGCGGGTATTCCGCCTATCCGAGGGCGATAGACTTCAAGGCGTTCAGGGAGGCGGCGGATGCCGCAGGGGCATACCTCATGGCCGACATAGCCCACATAGCGGGCCTCGTAGCCGCAGGCGTGCACGAGAGTCCGGTACCCTATGCGGACGTGGTCACCACCACCACCCACAAGACCCTGCGCGGACCGAGAGGGGCAATCATACTATCAAAGGAAAAGGACAGGCTGAAACCAGATGCGGAAAGGACGCTGGCTCAAAGAATTGATTCGGCCGTGTTCCCGGGGCTTCAGGGAGGCCCGCTCGAGCACATAATCGCGGCAAAGGCGGTCTGCTTCAGGGAAGCTATGAGCTACGAATTCAGGGAATACCAGAAGCAGATAGTGAGGAACGCGAAAGCGATGGCCGGTGAACTGATGAACGAGGGATTCAGGCTGGTGAGCGGAGGGACCGACAACCATCTCATACTTGTCGACCTCACGAACAAGGGCATTGCCGGCAAGGAGGCACAGACCATCCTGGACGAGGCCGGGATAACGGTCAACAAGAACATGATACCGTATGACATCAGGAAACCCACCGACCCGTCGGGAATAAGGATAGGAACGCCGGCCGTGACAACTCGCGGGATGAACGAGGATGACATGAGACAGATTGCCAGATGGGTCGGAAAAGTCATATCGAGTCCGAAAGATTCCTTGATGCGGGAGAAAATCCACAACGACGTGCAGGAACTCTGCAACAGGTTCCCGCTATATCCGGAACTGGAAATGCAGTAATCAAGGCTTAAATGATTTGTGATGCCTCCATCGGGCATGAAATCACGCAAGGAAGGACATGTCCTGGTAGTGGAGCTGGAAAAGCGCAAATTATCGAAAGAGATAGATGATACCATCCGGCACATGGAAGGTCAGGGTATTTTCAATTCGCCGAACATACTGCGCTACGTTTACATGGGAAACACGGACATAATACTGGAGCACGGCACGGACCGGCACAAAGAGCGTGATTTCGATTTCTGGGCCGGCACGAACCCGTTGAGCAAAGAAGCGGTAGAAGTGTGCAGGAGCTGCATCAAGACACACAAGTTCGAGGATGTTGCAGAAGCTTCCGAATGGCTTCACCATTACGACAAGAACGGGAAACCCCACTTTTCCAAGCGGCTGAACATAAGATGTCCGAGCCAAGACAAGACCCAACTTGACAACCGTTACCTGAACCACTGGCAATGCGCGCTGTACATGCGGCTTTCCGACGGGCCGAGAGTGTTCTACGGGTCCGAAGACGCGGGCAGGATTCCACAGGAAAGCATGCTTGGCTCTCTCAGTCTTCTGAAATATGACGAAAGGACCAACCTGCTTGTCTACGACAGGAGCAAAGTGGAACAGTTCGACTGTGAAAAATACATCTTCAGGGAAGGTGTGAAACCGAAAGAAGCGCTGAAATGCGTCGTGTCAAAATACTAAGGCATCTTCCAGAGCTGCCAGCTGCTCCATGCCGCCACTGCAAGCCCTATCAGGAACACCGCCGAAGCGGGGCTTACCAGGTCCGGCGGGAGCATGGGCTGCGGAGGAACGGAAAGAATGTTGTTCGGAACGGCCTTCACGTTCTCAGAAGGAGCGGTAACGGGTCCTCCGGCAGAACCCGCGGACATGTATGCAGGGGAATAAAGGACGTTCAGGCTCGAGAAGATGAGCAGGACTCCCAGGCCGAGTATCACGGCAAACTGGACGGGCCACTTCGGGGCCGCCAGGTTCTTTCCCTTCTCCGAAAGCTCGTAATATATCCACTTGTGACCGGTCTCCACCTTCCTTACCAGCCCGGCCTTTTCCAACGTGCTCAGGTGCTCGACCACGGTGGAAGGTGCAAGATTGTGCTCGCGCGCAAGCTCGCTGGGCATCTTTCGCCTTTCACCCAACGATTTCAGGATGGCCACCCGCGTATCGGAAGCCAGCGCCCTTATCGAGTCGCGATCAAGCTGGGACATATACAACCTATCCCGCGGACACGCTTTAAATCCGTTGTAATCGTTTGGTCGCCACCGAACAAAAAACGGGGCGTTTAAATTCAGGTTCCGAGAGTAAAGGTTATGCAGAAAGATGAACGCATAAGCGTGATAGGGATGCTGGCAATCGTGAGCGTAGTGTTCCTTCTCATCACGCTCAAGCCCTCGGTGCCGACGTATCAGGCAAAAACGTTCGCATCCTATCAGGAACTTTCGGACTTCCTCAACGAAAGGAGCGAGTCACAGTATTACGGTGGAACATTCATGGACGCGCGAGCAACAGGAGAACTTGCAGTCGCACCGACAGCCGCACCCGGGGAATCGACCGGAACGGCAAAAGCTACCGATTACTCCACGACAAACATCCAGGTAGAAGGGGTGGATGAGCCGGACATCGTCAAGAACGACGGGAAATACATCTACACGATTTCTTCGAACAACATAACGATAGTGGACGCATACCCTGCTGAAGGCATGAAAATCAGCTCCAGGATAAGCGTCGACGGGACGATCTCGAACATCTTTGTAAACGGCGACAAGCTGATCGTTTTCGGAAATAATTACAATTACTGGGGCGGGCCGTATGCGATAGACGAATCAGTTGTAAAGGCCGAGGCCGGTATCTCAATCTCCGGCATGGTGGCGCCCCGATATTATTCGCACCCCAATTCATTCATCTACGTCTACAACATCGCCGACCGGGCTAATCCGGTCCTTGTGAGGAACCTTACATTGGACGGTTCATACTACGACGCAAGGATGATAGGCGGCTACGTTTACGCCATAATCCAGCAACCGGTACAGATGCTGGATAACGGACCGGTACTGCCTTTGATGTCCGTCGGGTCCCAGGCAAGGGAAATCGCCGCATCCGACATAACCTATTTTGACGAATACGACACCTCGTTCACCTACACGTTCGTGATAGCGCTGAACAGCCAGAACGATGCGGAGCAACCGACCGAAAAGGTGTTCCTGCTGGGTTACAGCCAGAACCTGTACGTTTCGCAGGACAACATATACACGGTCTACACGAAGTACCTCTCGCAGACCGAACAGAACAGAAGGCTAATCGAGGCAATCATTCCGAACCTTCCGATGGAACTCCAAAGCAAGGTCAATGTGGTCTGGAACGGCCATGACATGACATCTTACGAGAAAATGAATGCGATCGGAACGTTGATGCAAGATTATACGGAAAGCCTGGGTCCGGAAGGAGGGGCGCGGTTCATGCAATCCCTTGAACAGAAGATGCAGAGCGTGGTGATTGAATTGCAAAAAGATATGGAGAAGACCGTGATACACAAAATAGCCGTCTCCGGACCTTCGGTGGAATACAGGATAAGCGGCGAGGTACCGGGAAGGGTGCTGAACCAGTTCTCAATGGACGAATACAACGGGAACTTCAGAATCGCAACTACCACAGGCAACAGCTGGGACCAAAGCTCTATGAACAACATGTACGTGCTCGATTCAGGACTGGGAATAACCGGTAGGCTGGAAAACCTTGCGCAAGGGGAACAGATTTACTCCGTCCGCTTCATGGGGGAAAGGGCATACATGGTGACCTTCCACAGGACAGACCCGCTGTTCGTGATAGACCTCTCGAACCCGTCCTCACCGGCGGTCCTCGGGGAACTGAAGATGCCGGGCTTTTCGGACTACCTGCACCCGGTCGATGTGAACCACCTCATAGGCGTCGGGCAGATGGCGGACGAGAACGGAAGGCTGACGGGGCAGGTCAAGCTGTCATTGTTCGATGTATCGGACGTGGCACACCCGATAGAAACATCGGGCTACCTCATAGGGGGCAACGGGGACTGGGCGTACTCGGAAGTGCTGAACGACCACAAGGCATTCCTGTTCAGCAGCGCAAAGGGCCTGCTTGCAATCCCGGTAAGCATCAACAACTGGCAGGCGAACAGGTACTTCCAGGGGGCGTACGTGTTCGACTTCTCCGTTGAGAACGGGTTCAACCTGAAAGGCACGGTGACGCACCAGATCACCAACGCATCCGAGGAACAGACCTATTACGATTACCAGGGCGCGGTGCGCCGCTCACTGTACATGGACAACGTGTTCTACACGATCTCGGACACCATGATAAAGGCGAGCAGCCTGACGGACTTGGGCGAGATAGCAAAAACGGTCCTGCAGGAACCGAACACCGGAATCATCTACCCGGTTGTTTACTGACAGGTTCAAAAAAACGTTTCCTATGCTCCCAGTGCTTCAGGCTTTCCCAAATATTGACGGTCTCCCTGTCGAAAATCAGCAAACCTGTTTTGGACAGCATGTAATTACCGTCCTCCAATTTCATCAGCCCGGCATCATGCAGCCGATTAAAAGCGATTTCCTCGTAACTGTTATAGAACCCTTCATTTGGTTTAATGCCTTGCTGGACATTATGGAGCAGCTTAACGGATGCGCATGTCACACCTGCACCGCATATTTCATAATAAGGCCTGATGAAAAAACGATTGTCGGCATCGACGACCACCCTTGTTTGCGGCTTGATTGTACCGGATATGTGAATTCCGTCGCGCGAACCCACCGATCCCCAATGGCCGGCAAGCTTTTGCATCACCCTTTCGACCTGTTCCGTGCGGAAGTACGTTTGCAGTCTATTGCCCGCGGCCGCCTTCGTTATCGGGTTTTTGCTGACATCGTGATAATAAGCGCACATTAATTCTGGTGCCAGGAGCCCGACCTTCAGATACCGCTTCACGTCATCGTTGTCGTTGAGCCACTGCAATATGTCCACAGATGCTGAACGAGAGAAAAGTATTTAAGGAGATGTCGCTTCCTCGGGTTCCTTCTTCTCAGGCTCCGCGGGGATGCTCTCGAACAGCTTCTTTGCATCCTCCGGGCTGTTGAGACCGAAGTAATCCGCAAAGCCCTTTGTTGTCACCAGGGCCTTGCTCCTGCCGGACTTGATAGCACGCAGCATCCCTCTCCGCTCCAGCTCTTTCACATACTCGTAGGTCCGGTTGCCGATGACCTTCACTATCTGGCTCTGGGTGATGGGCTGCTTGTAGGCAACCAAAGCCAGGACCCTCAGGAGACCGCGGCTGAGGTCATGGAAAGGCGTCAAGCCCCTGACTGCCGAAACATACTCGGGCTTGACCCTGAACTGCCATCCCGTTTCCGTGTTAAACAGTTGGACACCATGCTCTTCGCCTGCATAGAAATCCTGAACTTCCTTGAGCATCACTTCCACCTTGTCGGGACTGGTGCTGCCTATCAGCCGCATTATCTTGTCCAGATGCAGCGGTTCCGCTGCCTGGAACAGAACGGCTTCCAGCATCGCCTTCTTGCTACGCTTTTCCATCCTTCACACCTTCGCCAACCTGATGGCTTTTCCGTTTAATAACGATGTCCTCGAACAGCACTGGCTGCTCATGGGATATCTTGCCCTCTTGGGTTAAATGAAGCATGGGCATGAGGGTCCTCACTATGTCCCTGCGGTCCCAGTTCTTCACCAGACTCTTGAACGTGGTGCTTCCCTCGACGTCGGCTATTGCCGCATTGATGTTGTCGAGCAGTTTCTGGATTCGGTCGGTTATGTCCTCGGTGTCCTTCGGCAGCACGAGCTCCACATGGTGCCTTATCCTCTCCTTCCGCATCTCCCTCCGTTCCTTGACCTCGAACGCCTTCCTCAGGGCGGTGAGAAGCTCCTCAAGGGTCACGCTGCCGACGGGGACCCTCTTGACCGGGGCCTGAAGCGGCGGAATCGAGGCAAGCAACCGGATGAGCTCGGCGTCCTTCTGCTCGGTCGGGCCCTCGGCTATCAACTTTCCCGGCTGCTTGTTAGCGAGAATATCGGATTTCATCCTCAGAAGGATTGCAGCTATCAGGATGAAACGGGCGGGCATCCTAAGGTCCATATCGTTCAGCTTGGCGACATAGGTTGCAAAGGTGTCAGCCAGCCTGACCAGGTCCATCGCCCACGGGTCCATCTGTTCCTCGGCAACTATCTTGACTATCACGTCCTCCCAGCTCGGTTCGTTCACCATGAGGTTGATGAGGTCGCTGTCAGAAAGCATGACTACATTTTCGTCGCGACGCTTTTAAACGGCCTTGGTATCGACCTTGTATCCGAATTCTCTCAGCTTTTCAACCAAATTTTCAAAGTTGAAAGATTGCACCATGAAAACACGGCCGTCTTTTTTGGAAGTGATATATACAACATCCCAAACGATATTGAATCTCCCTTTTTTCATGGAAATTATATCTTTTTTCAACAATTCGTTCGATGAGAACAACGAACTGAGAACTATCCTGTCCCTGTACACCGCTATTTTGGCAAACGGCCATCCGGCACGGCGATAAAAGACCCCTTCTTTGTACCTTATCGCCAAGTGCTCTTTGTATACATCCGGCATAATTATTATTGCCCTGTTGCGATATAAACCTTATTGCCAATGCAGACCGTCACATCCCCCGAGAAACGGTCTTACGTTCCCGGCTTAGGAAGTTATTAAGTATGATTGCGGAATAACTCCCGTGGAGAACATCGAGGCCGAGGTCAGAAGCTTCATAACCGAGGAGCAATACCGCAGGTTGCTTGATTTCTTCAGGCAGAATTCCAAGCCGGTAAAGGAGGACTACCAGGAATCATATTACTTCGCTGCACCGATTGACCTCAGGATACAGAAGAACAGCAAAGGGGCCAAGCTCTGGGCGAAGGCCGGTAAAATCCATGACGACTCGAGGGAGGAAACGGAGGTATGGTTCGGCGCAGAGGAATTCGGCAAGCTTGAGATGCTGTTCAATTCCCTGGGTTTCCCGACAAGCGTGAAGTGGTTCAGGCACAGGAAGCAGTTCGACTGGAACGGAATCAAGGTGTGCCTGGATGACACGAAAGGCTATGGAAGAATAATCGAGCTCGAAAAGATGTGCGACGAGGGCGGCAGGGAAAATGCACTGAAACTGCTGAGGGAAAAAATGGCGGAACTGAATGTCATGGAAACTCCGAGGGAGGAATTTGACGCGAAGTTCGAGCATTACAGGAAGAACTGGAAAGCTTTGACCGAGGTTTAAAAGTTATATAGCGGGCATGGCTACAATTACCATGCCAAAGCGCAACGTCCTGATTCTGGGGGCGGCCGGAAGGGACTTCCACAACTTCAACACGTTCTTCCGCGGGAACAAGGATTACAACGTCCTGGCGTTCACTGCGGCGCAGATTCCGGGGATAGCGAACAGGAAGTACCCTAAGGAACTGGCGGGCAAAGGATACCCCAACGGAATACCGATTTATCCTGAAGAAAGGATGGCCGAGCTCATCAAGAAACTTAATATCAACGTTGTCGTGATTTCATACTCTGACCTACCGCATACCGAGGTGATGCACAAGGCCAGCATAGCGAATGCCGCAGGAGCGGATTTCTGGCTGCTCGGTCCCGAGAAGACAGAGTTGAGAAGCAAAAAACCGGTGATAAGCGTCTGCGCGGTGCGGACGGGCGCAGGAAAGAGCCCGACCACGCGGCATGTGATTGATTTGCTGCACAGGCTGAGGTCGGGCCTGCAAATAGTCGTAGTGAGGCATCCGATGCCGTACGGGGACCTTGCAAAACAGGCGGTGCAACGGTTCGCAAGCATGGAGGACATGAAGAAGGCGAAATGCACCATTGAGGAAATGGAGGAATACGCGCCGCACATCGAACGGGGAACGATCGTTTACGCGGGCGTGGATTATGAGAAAATTCTCAGAGCGGCGGAGAAGGAGGCGGACATAATCATCTGGGACGGCGGCAACAACGATCTTCCGTTCTTCAAACCGGATTTGCAGATAGTGATAGCCGACGCGTTGCGACCGGGGCACGAGATGAGCTACTATCCCGGCGAGACCAATCTGCGCGCTGCGGACGTCGTCATAATCAACAAGATAGGGGAAGCCAGCCCGAGCAGCGTGGACATGATAATGAACAACATCAACATGGCAAATCCACGCGCACAGGTCATCAAGGCAGACCTCACGGTCTCACTGGAGAACGGGACCGACCTGAAGGGAAAGAGGGTCCTTGTGATAGAAGACGGGCCGACCATCACCCACGGAGGGCTGAGCACGGGAGCGGGGATGGTGGCTGCGGAACGCGGCGGGGCGTATGTTGTCAATCCCCGACAGCATGCGGTCGGAAGCCTGCAGAAGGTCTACAGCAACTTCCCGCACATCGGGGCGGTCCTGCCCGCGATGGGCTACAGCACCGAACAGGTGAAAGAACTGGAAGAAACGATAAATCAATCTCCGGCGGACGCCGTGGTGATAGGTACGCCTGTGGACCTGAGAAGGTTCCTGAAGCTGAACAAACCGGCTGTCCGGGTCATCTATGAACTCAAAGAACTGACCAGGCCCGGGTTGGAAGAGATCCTGCGTGAATTCCTGAGGAAGGGCGGGAAGTAACCACCATACAGTGGATATTTAAAGATTTGCAGGCATCAAGCGGACATGAAAGAATTTGTGGGCGAAAACGTCGGCTGGAGCTACGAGACGGGAAGGATCGTCGGGTACAAGGCCCTCAACATGGGTCTTGCCATAAGGCAGAAAATACACTCCCTGCCAAGGCACGTTCTCGGGGACGAAGATGATGCAATTCTCAAGCCCGGCAGCAAGGCCAAGAGAGCGGATGCCGAGGGGGAAAAGGTCGGAATCGAGCACCTGAAAGGAATATCACATTTCATCGGAAAGAACATACGGCTGGTCGTCGACCCGATAAAACAGACGACCTACGACATAGGAAATTACGGCTCTTCGGAAGTCATCTGGGGGTACTTCGATGCCATAGACGGGACGATGAAGGTGGCAGGACTCGGCAGCGACCCGAAGAACAAGACATACCGCCTGGGAAACAACGGATGCTGGGCGACCGGGATAGCTTTCACCCCCCCGACAAAGAAGGACCTTTCCGAGCTGACCATCGGGGACTTTGACGTGGCAACGATAGTGGACGGCAACCCGACCGTCAGCAGGGCATACCCGACCAACGCCGTCGCCTACCGCTCCTTCAGTCACGAACTTTTTACTGAGGAAATCAATGAGGACGAATGTAGCATATCATTGAGGACCTCCACCCAGACCAACCTGGGCCAGGCGACGGTGGTCCTTGACAACTTCCAGGCGTTCGACCGCAAATCGGCGGCCTCAGGGAGCGAAAAGCTGGCAGGTGAGGTTTACAAGCGGCTTGCGAACCGCAATGAGGGCGGGGCATTCGACATAGTCAGGCTGTACGCGAACATGGGGGAACTACTCAGACAGACGCTCGACCAGGGTATTCTAGAACAGGGTGCCCCTCCGGGTTACATAGAGCCACAGGGCGTGGGTCACATTACAATCAACGAGAACATGCCGAACCTCATCCCCATCACTCCGGTGGCAGAGGGAGCGGGCGGAATAGTCATTGACTTCGACGGCAATCCGATAAGGGAAAGAAAAATCAACGCAGGAAGGCCGAACGTGATAATTGCCGCCAACGAGACCATCAAGGAGCAACTTCTGAGAATAGTGCATGAGGCTCGGGATTCTGCCAAGTAGGCGAACTGAAACGAAGCGCTTCTTGCAACCACCTTTCGATAAGTTTATATACTATATAGTAGTAAATAATGTATGCCTGCACCGAAGAACGATGACTTCAGGGAATTCGTTCTTGCCTATGTGAATCAGAACCCGGGAAAATTCGCCTGGGAAGTTTACAAGGGACTTCACGATATTTTTCCAGAGATGAAGGCCTATGATACAAGATATCATCTGGATGTTCTGGCGACACCTGGCGCCGAGCAGGAACTTACACGAATCGGTGGAATATACTACCCGAAAGACGGGAAAATCGAGCCTGCAGTAGCCAGAGAAACTACATTCAGGACAGCAAGGAAACACAGATTTCACAGCCCTTCGTTGGAAAATAAGGATGCTAATCGTGATATGGCATGATAACCCGTTCCGTGCGGCCAAACCTGACTATACCGACCAGATGGGGAGAGGTCTACGTCTTTGGTTACGACAGGAGAAAACACGAGCCACCGTGCACTTACTATTTTGACCGCTGGATGCGCAAATACAGGGTGCATTCGAAACTGTCGGGAAAATACGAAAAGGGCCCTAGAACAGCATATGCCACCACCGAAGGCAAGGAACTGCTTGTGGACACGCTCGGCTGGAAGCGCATCTTTGGGACCTTCCAGCACCAGAGCAGGCTCTCGAGGATTGCCACCCCGATAGGAGAAGGCACGGAGGGAAAGGTATACAAGTTCGACCTGAACGGCAAGGCGTTTGCAGTCAAGGTCTACGACCGGCGCAAGCAGGCCATCGCAGACTTCGCAGGAAACATGTCCTACCTTCTCTTCAGCGAGCCGGATTTCCGCGACCATTTCCTGTATTCGAGGTACGTGGCCGGCCAGCTGAACCAGTTCCCCAGGAGGCATGTGCGGTTCCGGGGGGTCAAGGACTACCTGGCATCCCAGAGGTTCATAGTTGACGAATATGTCCCCGGAATCCAGCTGAACGACATCTACAATGCAACCGGGGCCGAAAATGGAAAGCTTCCAATACGCAGGCAAAGAAAGGCGAAGGCACTGCTGGAGAGGGACAATATCGAAAGACGGCACGTCGATGAGCTTAAGGCAGAAATGGAAAATGTTAAAAACCTGGCCGAAATGAAATCAATGGCCGTCAGGAACTCGCTTGTCCGGATGAGCCTGCACCCCTCGAACATGATGGTCAGTGGCTTCGACGCGGACGATGAAAGGTTCGAACTGGTAGTGATAGACCAGGGCGAGGCGCCACCCCGGGAATATGCAGGTAGGGAAGACATGGGGAAAGATTTAAGGCTCTGCACATGGTACAATGAACATCTGGACGAATTCAGAGAAGATCCGTTCTATGCGAGCTACGTCTCGGGCTTCAGGAAATCAGAAATCCGTGATGATGTGGTCGTGAAATGGCCCTGTATGGCACGGCGGAACCATGCGTAGTTACTCCGGCATCTTGATTCCGACGAGCTTTGATTCGCCTTCTTCCATGCTGACGCCGTAGACGCAATCCGCCG
>JAZDNN010000016.1:0-17329 GCA_043799675.1 Candidatus Aenigmatarchaeota archaeon
AGAGGTCAAGGGCAGCGACAAGCTGGTCAAGCTGCAGATAGACCTGGGTGACGGGACCAAGCAGATAGTCGCGGGCATAAGGACCGCCTATCCTCCGTCTTCCCTGGTCGGAAAGCAGATAATCGTGGTCAACAACCTCAAACCGCGCGAATACAAGAATTTCGCCGTGACAAGCTTTGCCATGCTACTGGCAGCGCACGGCGATGAAGGACCGGTGCTGCTTACGGTGGACAAGAAAGTGAAGCCGGGCAGTAGCATATCGTAGGATTTATGCTTTTGCCGCGATAAGCAGACCATGGCAGCGGAGGCGAAAAGGCCGAACTTTGTGGGCGTGATTGAGAATCACGGCGGTTCGAAAAGGACGGATGGCGTCCTCTATTATGCCGATCAGATGAAGAGGGTGGTGCTGAGCGGGCCGGGACCGTTTCCCGTATTAACAGGTCAGACGGTCGCGAACATTTACAAGGGCAGATGGAAGAAAGAAACGACCTATGAGAATCCGCCGAAGCCTCAGAACCAAGTGGAAAGGATAAGGGAATTCACCGAGGATGAAAGGAAGCAGATGGAGGACGCGGTGCACCTGAGGCTCAAGCAGCGCAGCGTCCTGCGTCTCTGCAGGTCGCACATGAGCAAAGCCGACCGTGAGCAAAATGTCCTCAACTCCTATAGCTGCGATCTCAGCCCGGAGGAAATCGCGCTGGGCCGCGACATGGCCGCGGCGTTGCTGCATGTGACGTACAATACCAGGTACGGGTACATGCTTGGCATACAGGAGCTACCGGAGACGTACGTCGAACATGTGTTCAGACATGCATCGAAGGCGTTCGGCGTCGACAGGAAGGAGCTCGAAAAGGTCTACGAGGAGAAACGGAAAAGAAAAATCGCTCAAGCAAAGAAAAATTAGCGGAAGCGTATACTCCGAAATATCATATCAGCAATAGAAAGGGTTCTTATGTGATGCTTCATGCGCTATGGTTCTAGTGATTCTATGAGGATAATTCCGACCCCGGGCCTTTCAACAAAGATTGCCGCCGGGCTGGACATCGCAGCGACGTTGACCGTGGCGCAGATAGGGCATTCCTTCAATTTTGCCGCGACCCATCCCGCAATACTCATCACCACAGGTGCCATGACTTTCTCCTTGTTCAAGTGGAAGGACGAAATAACGGCCATTATCGTAGGCAGTCTCGGTCCCATCCAGAACAAGAACAGCTATTCATACATCAAGCGGAAACGCACGAAAGCGATAAGGAAGAGTCTGGACGTCAAGAACCTCAAGAAGCGCGGCAGAATGCTGGTCGAACAGCAGACAGTCAATTAACGAATGTCCAGCAGTCCAGATTGCAACTACAGAAACGGCTTTTATTACCCCCTGCAATCATGCGCATGCTTTGGCACGACGTGAACAAGAACATCTGCCCCGTCTGCAGGGCGAGGTTCCCGACGCCGACGTTGAAGACCGCACATTATTGGAAACAGTGCTTCAGCAGGGCGAACAGAAGACTGGAAGAGAACCCGTTCAGATGAGCGCCCGAGCTAGGTCTGTATAAAACGGAGAAAGGAAAAAACCCTTTTACTCCCTTGCGATGTGTGCGAAGCTCGGTGTGAGGATTATCCAGTCCTCGTCTATTCCCGCTATGTCACCGTTGGTTGCAACGCAGGTCTTCCGCAATTTGTCTATTGCCCGCTTCAGCTCCGACAGGTCCTTTTCCTTAAGGGCCTTTATCTTCACTATCACGATGGAGCCGTCGCGGATGTGCTTCTGTATGCGGTCGCTGTCGGAGAAGTCCTCTATCTTGTCGACCTTTATCGGGACCTTTCCCGCCTGGCCTTCTACTGCGTTGGCGTCGACCTCGACATAGGCCTCTTCACCGAGTTCTGGCATGCCTTTACCGAATATTTTTTCCAAAAACGCCATGGTTTGCACCTCCAATATGTGCATGTATAGCTCAAAGGTCACTTAAATAGCTGTTTGTCGAGAAAATGTCATGCGGGTCCGTGTTTGGGGTCCTGGTGACACGATTAGTGTAAAAACTGCGTACGAAAAGGCAAAGGAATTGATAGAGAAGCACGGCAGATCCGAGTACGGCCTGGAGACGCATTACCGCGCGATGGACGGATTCGTTCTGGTGGTCACGAGCAGGAATGAAATCGACAAGGATAAGGGCTTCCGCGGCTTTTTCACCTACGAACAGGTGTGCGAGAGCCTGGATAAACTGAGAAATATCGAAAGAAAATCCCCGTGTTAGCCCCTACTGCTGGCGCAAAGCTTCAAGGGCCGTCACAATGTTCCATATCAGGGTCCGCGTGTACATCGGGATGTTGGGGTCGTTGGCAACTTCGTCAAGATTCGCTATAACCGTGCCGACCCTGATCTTCAAATCGTCCTTGCTGACCTGCAGAACGGCTATGCTTTCCTCAATCTTGGTCCGGATGTTGCGCGGGACGGTCCTGTCGTTCGCGACCTGCTGAAGCAGAGGTATTACTTTTTCCAAAGACATTTATATTCACCATGTTATCCCGCATATCTTTTCAGGCTTGACTCGCCAGACTATATAAATGGGCCACAGTCAGCCGACGTGAAAACTAGGGGGCAATACCTTTGTCCCATTCATCGTACTTTTCGCCGTCCTTGTCCTTGTAGTTGTCGTAGGTACTTCTCCAGGCCTTGTAATCCTTCGGACCCAGAAGGGCCATCATGGTCTGGTCGAGCAGCCATTGCTTGTGATGTTCCCCCTCTATGCCGCCATAACGGGTTATCAGTTCGACTACCTTTCCTGCGTTCCTGTCCTTGGACTTAATTTCCCGAACAAATTCTTTCAGTCGGTCAACCATTATTATTTCACCTAGAATCGGGTAATACCGCAAGACATTTAAGCGCGATTCATTCGAGCCGCTTGCCCGGAGCAGCCTCCAAATTACGCTTAAATGTTTATCGTCAGCTTAAACACAACATGGAAAGGGGAAGGAAAGCGGACAAAAAACAAGCTGACGAAAGACTGCATGTCACACCGGCGGCGTTGGTGGCGGCCGTGCAAGGTGACTTTGTAAATGCCACAATAGCCATGACGCCCGGCGGGATAGAACAGCAGGAAGCAAGAGGACAGATTGCGGTTGTTACGCAGAAGCTGATGCCAAGGTACGCCGACGGCAGGCGGGAGCCGGCGGATGATGTTTACAAGAAACTGGGGATTGTCATAATCGGCGAACACGATGACATACTCGTGAAAGTGAAACTGCCCGACGGATGGAAACTGGAACCGACGGAAGACAGCATGTGGTCCGATCTCCGGGACAACAAGGGCAGGAAAAGGGCACAGATGTTTTACAAGGCGGCGTTCTATGACAGGAGAGCTAACTTGAACCTGGTGACGAGGTTCAGCAGGGACGTCGTACCGAAGGACCGCTACAAAACCGATATTTCCTACGAAAAACGAGAAAAGATGCCTTGGCTCGGAGTGGTACAGGATTGTGAAAAAGACATATTCACAACGAAGCCGGTCAAGCTTACCGGGGATTTCTCAAAGGACGAATCGCTTAAGGACAAGCTGCTCAAACGATGCGACACCTACCTTCAAAAGAAATTCCCCAACTGGAAAGACCAGTTCGCGTATTGGAACTAATCATTCCAGCCGCTTTCCCTGCTTGCCGATGGTTTTTTCGATGTCGCGCCTGATGAACTTTATTGCAGGTTCGATGCCCTTCTTGTCATAGCCGTTAGCAGAGCCTGCCTCGGCATGGCCGCCGCCGCTGCCTCCGATGAGCTTTCCGACTTCCTGGAAGATTTTGCTCAGGTCTATGCCCGCCTTCTCTATCCACTGCTTCCCCCTGCTGGAAATCCTGACTTCCTCCTCCTTCTCCGCCACCACCACCGCTATGTCCGCGCCGAGCTTCGTGATGCCGCGGGCTGCCGCGGCCTCGTGGCTCTTCACACGGCTGAAGGCGAGGATAAGGTCGCCTATCTTCCAGAGTTCCATCCGGTTGGCCGCAAGCATGACCGCAACGGTCTCGCTCCTGTCAACCGGCGTTTCCAGCAGCCTGAGCACATCGATGAACTTCAATCCGGTCCTGAGGAGCTCCGTCAGGATTTCAAATTCCGGAAGCTCCGCTATTCGCAAATGGGCGGTATCCGCAACCATCCCCGCGGCGATGAAGGTGGCGATGTGCATGTCCACGTTGATGCCCATCCCCTTCAGCAGGCGGTAAATCATCTGGCTGGCGGACTTCGAGTCCTCCTCTATCCAGACCGCCTTCGCCTGGCCTGCAAGCTTTCCTGGCGGGTGGTGGTCGATGAGAACGTCCGCACGCAGGTTCTTGACGGATGCCAGCTGCTCGGGCACGCTGGTCTCGACAAGCACGATATTGTCGTATTCGGAGCAGTCCGGGTCGATGACGAACCTGAACCCGGCCGCAAGCCTCTGGGTCGGCTTGGCTATGCTCTCGGCAGCCCCGAAATCGGTCTCGATTCCGAGCCGCTTCAGCCCGATGTGCAATGCAAGGACAGAAGCCACAGCATCCATATCGGCATTGTGATGCGTGAGAAGGAGGGTCCTGCCCCTAAGCGACCTTAGGGCTTTCTCGACGTCAGTAAATGGCATGCCCATGCTTCTGGCGGACAGGATAAATGCCTTCCCATCCGCGGTCTTTTCCTTGCCATGCCTTCCTTGCCGAGGAAATATCATAACAATCACCCGCCGCGGCGGGTGAAAACATACGTGTTTAAATACTTTTTGCTGCATGTTCTAGAGGAAGCGATTTGATGGCAATTGGAAAAGTCACGGAAAAACGCACGCCGCTGCAGGAATATTGTTCAGCCCGTAACATGTTCGAGGGTTACGTGAAGGGGACGCCGTACGATGCCCTCAAGGCGGAAGGTAAGATTGTAGAAGATTTCATCTCAAAGACAGTTTGTCCGCTAGGTTATCTTTCAATGCTGGCACAAAAGGTCAACGCGGCGGAGGAGACCAATTTCAAAAGCAGAATCGCATACGCGTTGGGCAAAGAGGCGGCAAAGGACCTTGAAAGGATGCCCAAGCCCCATGACAGGCTGGTCAAGGACGTCTTTCTTGAAGTCATGCGTTCGAACAGGGAACCGAAGCTTGACAAGAACAACGTTCTGGATATCGGAAAAAGAAAGATTCCGATGTATGTCAGTCAGATAGTGCCTCCGGTCCCTCGGATATTTTACAAGGACAATTTTCGGGCAGATACGGATTAGACGGATCAATACCTTTTCTCCGTCACACTTTTGCAACGGGACGATATCACTTTAACTCGTCATGCTTTCGTTGGCGGAGAAATATCAGGCAGCCTTCGATGAGGACGTTTGCTTGAACATGGCCTCGAGCTTGCCCTGAAGCTCCTGGAGCTTCTCCTTTATCTTGCCTTCCTGCTTTTCCAGTGCATTCAGCCTCAGGTCGATCGTTTCCTTCCTTTCGCTGAGCTCCTTGTGCAGCTCGGCTTTCGTGCTTTTCACCAGAATCGGTCCGACGGCCTTGTACACCTCTTCCCCGTCCTTCGCTTTCCCGAGCTCCTCCAGGGCCTTTTCCAGTTCGAGCTTCTGCATGGTCAGGGCCTCCTTCTGTATGGCTATCCCCTGGTACTGCTGCTGCAACGTCTGCATCTGCAGCAGCGATTGCTGCGCGTTAGGAGGAAGAGAAATCTCCCCGGGTTCGATGTGCCTGTGATCCTTTTCAGCCATTTCATTTCATCTCGCTTGCTTCCTTGGCCGCTTTTATCAGCCGCAGCCAGCTGGTGAGACCGGCGGCCAAACCGCCAATCTCCGGGGCTTCAACGGTCAGGACAAGCTTGCGTCCCGCCGCTTTTAAGCCCGCCTCGAATTTTGGTGACGGTGACATGTCCGGTCCGAGCGCCTTCATGAGCAGCTCCGGATTTTCGGTCTCTATTTCGGCAACGGCCTTATGCACCATTTCTTCGCCATGCCTTTTTCATCGGAGTCATCCGACAAATCACTTTGCCGGGACCTTTACCGTCGCTTTCGGTCGCGCTTTCTGGACTATCCTGTAGCCGCACCACGGGCATCTTATCTTGTCTTTTATCTGGTCCCATTCAATGGACTTGCTGCAATTCAGACAAATATATTCGGTCAAGCAACCACCTTCTCCTTTTCCGCCGTCTTTGCCTTGTTGATTATTTCGGCAGCGACCACGCTGCGCGGGAAATACGCCCCGCCGGCCCATTTCAGGCCGCATTTCCTGCAGGTCCATACGCCCGCGGCGACCCTTCTTGCGGCCGGGCGCTCGCACCGTATGCATGCCTGCGGCTTGTTCTGCTCGCGCTCCATCACGGCGACCACTTTCTTCGTCCTGGTCCCGTAGCGGGCGCCCCAGCGGCCTGCAGAACCCAGCTTTATTGAAACCATACTAATCGTTCAAAGGTTGTTTCCAAGGTTTATAAAAGGGGACGGATGCCGGGGACAAAGCCCGGGCTGGGAGGATGAAAAGGAAAAAAAAGGGAAACGCGCTCAGTGCCTGTGAAGCAGCTTGCGCAGTTCCTTCCCCTTGGCTATTGCGAGGTCCGCGGCTGTCAGGAGTTCGGACGTGCTGAACCAGCCCGTGCCGCCCTTCTGCATGGCGCAAAGATCGCCTGCCTCGGTGGTGGCTATGGTTACCCGTGCATCAGCCTCTTCGTCCTCGTCCATGTTCGGGTCGAGGAACAGCTTGGTGCCCATCTTCCATGTGGTCACTTCGATAGGCTTGTCGGTTACGGGCAACATCTCCCCCTTGGCATCCCCACGCTCCCTGATTATTGTTTTCTTTTCCATGTCCACCGCCGGGACCTTGGTATCAAGCAGGGCGGCCATCGCTGCCAGCGAAGCGGCGTCTATCAGGTTGCCGTCATGGTTCAGGATGTGGATGTCGATGTGGACGGTCCATACCAGCTCTCCGGGAGTGATGCAGAGCTTTGCCATGTCTATGGAGTGGCTCTCACGTATCCCCCTGTCAACCACCCTTGCGAGTTCCACGGCCGCTTCGCTTGGCGGACCGGGCTCGAAATCAGGGCTTGCCAGCGGAACAAGTTCGGCATCTACCATCAGTGTCCCTTCATTCGGTGAGTCGGGATAGGGTTCGTGCATTTCCATCTTCACCCCGGCGACCACCAGCGTGCCGCCCATCTGAACACGGGCGCTGCCTTCAGCGGTCTTTATCACACCGTGCTCCACCTTCACATGGCGGAACTGCTCGAACTCGCGGCCGTCAGGCCTGTTTCCCTCGCTTATCATCTTTCTCACGTAGCTGTCCTTGTTCTTCATCAGCAAACAACTCCATTATCTTTGTCACGTTTGCGGGATGCCGCAACAACTTCGTTGTTGCTCATTGCAATCCCTCCTCTTCCGGCGCGGAGACATACCTGTTCAGGAGCGCCTCCTTCTGTTTCTCGTGCACCTTGACTATCCCTTCGCGGGCAAGGTGAAGGATCTCTTCGAACTCCTTCCTGGTGACCACACCGTCCATCTGCAGCAGGACGAACCTGTCAGTGGTACCTATGGTCGCCACGGCGGTGTCCACGTCGCCGAAGTTGTCCTCGAGGCCGCCGACGTCCAGCACTATCTGGCCGTCAACCTTCCCGACGCTCACCGAGCTTATCAGGTGCTTCATCGGGATGCCTGCTTCCGCCAAGGCCATCGATGCGGCATTCACGGCCGCTATCCTCGTGCTCGCGTCCGCCTGGAGTATCTCCATGAACACGTCTATCGCGGTCTTGGGGAACTCGTCCAGCTGGAGGACGCTCGTGAGGGCCTCCTTGAGGACCTTGCCTATCTCCGTGGAGCGCCTGTTGTTTCCGGGCCTGCTCCGTTCCCAGGTGGCGAACGGTGCCATGAAGTACTTCGTCCTCAGGGTCGCCCTTACCGGGTCCTGCAATCCTTTCGGATGCATCTCATGCGGGCCGTAGACCGCAGTCAATGCCCACGTGTCCCCGAAGCGGAACACTGCCGAGCCAGGAGCGCGGCTGATTGCCCCCACCTCTGCGGTGATCGGCCTGAATTCCTTGAATCCGCGGCCGTCGAGCCTCTTGCCGTCGATTATCAGTTTTTCCGGTGCTCCCGCCTTTCCTTTTCCGCTCATTTACATCTCCCTCCTTGGGCTGCTCTCGTAGCCTTCCTTCTGTTCGGACGGAAGCTCCGGTACGGTCTTGCCTTCCATCTCCTTGTCGAGGAAGCGGGTAATGCGGTCGGTGAGCCCCTCTATGTGCGCTTCCTGCTCTATCAGGAGGATGGCCTTTGCCGCGACCCCTTCGTGCTGTCCCCGCAGCCAGATCACGCCGTTCTGGCCGACGGTTATCTGGCAGCCGGTCTTGATTTTTATCAGCTCGACCATGCTGCCTTCCTTCCCTATTACGCGCGGGACCTTGTGCGGTGTTATCCTTACCAGCCTGCCGCCGATGAGCTTCTTTGCCCTGTAGTCGTTCATGGTCATCGAGACGTTCTTGGTCCTGCTGACGGCGAGTATCTTCGCGTAGATCACGTCGCCGATGTCGTAGTACACGCTGATGTCGGTCTTTGATGTGTCCACGAACTCCGGCACCGCCTCGCTGATGTTCAGCAGCGAATCGTACGGGCTGTTCAGTTCGCAAATCCAGAACGTTGTCGACATGTCGCTGACGGTAGCAATCACGCCGTCGCCCGGTCGCGGTATGTATGCGCCGGCCAGCGGCACCACGGATACCATCCTGTCCTTTATCCTCACGAGCCCGAGCACCTTGCTCCGCAGCTCGCTGCCGACCCTGTAGCAACCCTGTCCGGGAAGCCATTCGAGTCCCCGGGACAGCATGTCGCCCGGGACCACTACGGTCCGTTCCTGCGCGAGCAGTTCGGACTTCACTTCATTCATCAAACCACTCTCCTTTTATCATTCTGATTTTTCTTCCCAATGAAACGGGCAAATATGATTTTTTCCTCGTCATATTCCTGTGACGGAGCAATATGATTCATGCGTATTGGCTGCTGCAATATCATGACTGCTGCCATATCATTCCCTCCTGACCAGCTTGATGGTTGCCGAACCGCGCGTCAGCGAATTCATCTTGTCGGACAGCTCGGATTGCAATCCTGCAGGTATCTCAAGGACAGCCATGTAGCTCCCGTCGCCGCCCCATTCCTCCCTGCTCGGCGTGCCGAAGTTCCTCACTATACCGGAAGCCCTTGCGGCAAATTCCGTCGGAATCTTTATCGCAACGGTGGCCCTCTCGAAGCGGATGGGGATTATCGGCTGTATGGCCTTCAGTACGGCATCGATCTGTTCCTCGGCCCTTTTTTCTATGTCTATCCTCACCTTGGCCTGCTCGATGGCCCTCAGCACCCTGTCCGGCGGATGCGGGGCGCCGCTCCTCGGGTCAACGCCCTGCCTGCTTATCAGCGCGGCCACGGCCTTGGTCTTTTCGTCGAGCATGTGCTTCCTCTGCTCGGCCGTCAGTTGCACTTCGCCTTCCTTTATTATCCGCGTGGCGATCAGCTTGACGTCCGTGGTACCAAACGTCTTTCCGAGCTCCTCTCCCGACGGCCTCGACCCCTTATGCGCGTCCTCGAACACCTCGGGTGCGGCAAGAACATCATCTATTACGAGCTCCTTTCCGGTGCGGACAGCCAAGGCGGCCACCGGGTCCACCAGAACCTCGAACTTCTTTCCCGCCTTCGTCAGCCTTGCAAGAACCGCCTTATCGACTGATATTGACATTTGTAATTCGCACCTCGCGTAACAGAGTTGTAATAAAATTTTTGAATATTATGTTCGCTGTCATGTCATTCACCAGTACTTCTTGATGAACCTCTGGCCCTCGTCACCCACCCACTTGGTGAACTTGTTTTCGGTCGCGATTGCCAGTTCCATTTCCACCGGTTTGACCCCTTTCTCGGCCGCCTTGAGGGCCTCTATCGCCAGCTTTATCGCCGAGTCCTGGTCCATCCCTTCCTTCCAGCTCTTCCTGAGTATCTTCAACGCTTCAGCCGAGCCCTTCCCTATCGCCTGCGCTTTCCAGGCATAGTAGGCGGAGCTCGGGTCGATCTCGTACAGCTGCGGCCCCTTCTCGTCGACGCCGCCGATAAGCAAAGCGACCCCGAACGGCCGGACCCCTCCGAACTGCGTGTAGAGTTGCATCCGGTCCGAGACCTCTTTTACGGCTCCGAGGACATGGAGCGGCTCATCGTAGGTGAGCTTGTACACCTGCGCCTTCATCCGTGCGATGTCAATGAGCACTCTTCCGTCAGCAAGGAAGCCGCTGATGGCGGTTCCGAGGTTGTCATCCAGTTGGTGGACCTTGTCCGAGCCGCCGTTGGGAATCGAGAGTTCCGGCAGCGGTCGCATCGCTGCGAAAACGACACCGTCCTTGAACATCAATGCAAGCGAAGTGGTCCCTCTCTTGACGGCTTCCCTGGCATATTCGACCTGGAACAGCCTTCCGTCAGGCGAGAACGTCACAATCGCACGGTCGTATCCCATGAACTCAGGCATCGCTTCCATTCAAACACCAGATTTAATGACAATCAGTTGGTGGCTATATGATTGGAGAGGTTTATAAATATGTCAGCACGACGGGTCGTCAAGCAAGATGCCCGAAATACGGTCTGGACGGCTCAAAAAATTGACGTGATGAAAAACGTTTACGATTGTTTCCATTTTTTCAACGATTCTTTGGTATATGTGCACAAATGAGCTTCGAGCAAATGCAGTTCGCCGTATTTTTTTACATCCTCCTCATCAATGTGTTCAGCGAGCGCAGTGCCGCTCAATACTAGGTTATTTACCAACATGCAATGGTCGCCTTCAAAGACCGCCATCATCGAGCCGGGCAGGGAGCCGACCGCGCATGTATCGTTGCCACTGAGCAGGAATTCGGACAATACTTCGGAAGTTTCGTTCCTTATTTCGGCAGGCTTCAGCTTCTTGAACGGCGATTCGCCGCGCGGATCGCGATGTTCCTCGGATACGTTCACCATCAGGTACGGAGACCCTCCTTTTGGCATTTTCAAATCGACATCGTCCCCTTTCAGATTGTAGAACTTCACTTGACCGATACGATGGATTGCCCTGTCTACCATTATGTTGCTGCCTTCCAATTCGATGCAGAGCGATGTTGGCAGGAATTTCTTCTTTTCGTCTTCAAACCCGTAGGCGTGTATAGAACGGAGCTTCCTCTCTTTCAGGCCATATTGTCCCGCATAATCGCGGCAGCGTGGAATGGACATCCCTGTGCCGAAACGGTCCCAAGAATAGGGGTGCCACCATGCCTCGCGGCTTACTTCTTTCAAGGAAGGCAGAGATGGAATATAATCAGGCACAAGAGCATCGCATCCTCAATGATTTTATGACTTATGGACTTCCAATCCAGACGCATGAAAATGGCTTACTTCACGAACGCCGTCAGGTCCCTTTCGCCGAAATATTTGTGCTGGGCGGCCCCGACGGTGCCTGATACGCCAAGCACGCGCACGCAGACCGGCACATCATTTATCCTGATCATCAGCGCCAGGGCGGTCCTGACCTTCTCGATGTAACTGTTGCCGCAGCGCACCAGGCCCTGCTGCTTCTCGTCGTCCCAGACGCCGCGGACCGGCCAGGCTTCGGCCTCGGCGGTTCCCAATTCGCCCAGGAAATTGAGAAGTGCCTGCCAGACGGCGTTATGAATATCTCCCTGCTGGAGCTTCGCTTGCGAGAGTATCTGGAACGCTATGTACCGTCTTTGCTCCTTTTCAGCCATGTTTATTTTTCTCCTGCCCCGAGGGAACCCAGGTTCCCTTATGGGTTTATTCCTCCTTGAGTTGGCTTCGCAATATCATGTTTCCTCTCGATAATGTGCAGCGGGTTGTCGCTCATCGCCGCGAACGCGTTGGGCAGCTCCATACCGAGGATGTTTGCAAGACCTATCAACTCCCGCGGGTCCCGCATCTCCCAGACGGAAGTCGCGCCGGAGACCAGGACCAGCTGCGCGCGTGCAGCCTGCGCGGAACGGACGACATCGGCCAGCCGGACCAGCAGGTTCGCGCGCTGCTTCCTGAAGGTAACAAGGACGTTCCTGAAGCAAATTCCTATGGCAACGCCGTTCCTTGCGGCCGCCTCATAGCACGAATAGTCAAGACCGCCGTCAGGCCGTTCAAGGTTCGGCAGCAGCATATCGACCCTCGGGTCGTTGCATGCCGCCAGATTCGTTGCCGGGTCGGTGCCGGAAACGATAATCATGTTCGCTTCCGGTTTCGCTTTTTCGAGCGCCTCAATCAGCTCCGATGCGTTCTTCGGCTGCAGTTCCGCTCCGGTGAAAATCTCAAGCTCAGCCGTCTCAATCCCAGCGGCGACCTTCTTCAGGCTATCCAGGCTTCCGGCGCCGCGCCACTGCTCGATTGCAACTATTCCCGAATAGCCCAGATATGCGGCTTGCTTCGCTAGGACGCTCAACGGGGACGTTCCGGCGCTTTCGCGCACGCAGATGTCATAGAACTGCATTTGTTATCACAGAGCACCCGTGCCGTCTTGCCCTTGGCAGGAGGCGACACAGATTCTGTAAAATATATGTTTCAGGCGGTTAAAAAGGTCCTACGGTTTGAACGGCGATGGTCGAACTCAGCGTTTCTGCGGGTCGTTCCTTCTCTCGAAACCTTTGCCATGGAACCGCAACCCTCTGTGTGCTTTGCCGGCGCTCGTCAAGCCACGGAAGACCCTTCCCCTGTTCGCGGGGTTGCAGACCCATTTGGTCGTCCTGTCGGATTTGATTGCGGGGTGATTCGGGTCGACAAGGATAACTTCGAACCACTGGTCGCGACCATCCTCGGCTACATAGTAACTGTTAATGACTTCAAGGTTCGGGAAGGCCTTTCCCACCCTCATTTCGGCGATGTGCTGGAGGTTCTGGTCGGGCGGCATGGCATACTGACCGAATGCCGGCTTCCTTCCTCCTGACGGGACCTCTCTTTTGCTGGTTCCCTTGCCTATGTGGACCCTTGCCAGGACGAAACCCTGCTTGGCCTTGTAACCCAGCGCATGGGCCCTGTCAAGCCTGGACGGATGTTCAATCCGTAGAATCGACGGCTCCTTCCTCCAGTCTATCATGCGCTGTCTTAGAATCTCCTTCATTTCCGGCGACTGCCATGATTGCTGAAGATACTTGTACATTCCCATTTGGATTGCCTCACATTGACCTCTTATTGGGCGGCAGAGCCGCCGGCTTTGACGGTCTTCGAGTCCAGTGATGGAATAAACTTCCACACATCTTATAAAGCTTGGCTTGCTGCCTGTCTGAATGACATTCGATTCGATAATCGTGGCATCCAACACGCTCACGCCTGACAGGCGGCTCAGTGAGGAGTGCAGGATGAGGGTGGACAAGGGCATAGAACTTTATCGCAGAAGGGAGGCTCCGCTGATAATCATGAACGGCGGCCCGGGAAAGTTCACCGAAGGAGGTTTCGTTCCCCGATGGACACGGCCGGTGCAGTGCGACGTGATGAAGGAGTATGCGGTCGGGAGGGGCGTACCTTTCGAACGAATACGGATACAGGACTACTCCAGCGACACGGTCGGGGAGGCTTACTTTTCGAAGGAGATGCTGCTCGTCCCGATGGGTCTCAGGAACAACATCTACGTCTCAAGCAACTACCACCTGCCGCGATGCAAGGTGATTTACGACCACATCTTGGGTGACGGTTTCAATACCGCATTCAAGGGTGTGCACATCTGGGGGGAGCATGTCAGCAAGGCCGAAGTGCAGGCAACGGTTGACTTTGAGAAGAAGGCCTTGGCGATGTTCAGGGAGCAGTTCGGGGACACGCCAAGAGGGGACTCGGCGGCAATAGAAGAGGCTCTTTACACGCGCCACGGAATTTATTCCAATATATCCGAAGAGCAACGGCTGAGGTTCCATCCGCCGAAGAAGACGGCCTGAATGATTTTTGCACCGTTCATTGCGTACAAGTAGGGCTTTTATTCGGGTGCTGCAATCCTTTCCCATGACGAGGCGCAAATCCGAATGCCTGGACCACCATGAGACGGGCAAGCAGCCTGCATACAGCAGGAAGGAAATGAAGGACGGCCTTAAGGCGAGTCTGGCTGACGGAACATTGAGCTCGGTGCAGAGCACGGTGACGGGAACTTATGCCATCCCCTTTGCGCTGCAGGTCGGGGCAAGCGCGGGCGAGATAGGAATACTGACGGGCGTCCCGAAACTTCTCGGAACGATAATCCAGCCGTGGGTCGGCAGAATCATAGTCAGGTTCGGAGGAAGGAAACATACTTCCATCCTCATGTCACTCGTTTCACGGCTGATGTGGCTGCCCATACTGCTTCTGCCGTTCGTGTTCGGTCCCATCCTGCCCGGCGGAAACTGGCTGATGGCGGCGCTGATAATACTGGTCGGCTTCTCGCAGCTGGCTTCCTCGATTTCCATCACTACATGGTCCTCGTGGATAGGCGACTTCGTCCCCGAGCGGATAAGGGGAAGGTTCTTCGGGAAGAGAGGGGCAATGGCAAGCATCGCCGGGCTGCTGGCCACGATAGCCGGCGGTGCATTGCTCGGTTCCATTTCAGGGGTCTCGGGATATGCATTGCTGTTCATGGTCTCGGTCATCACGGGAGTGCTTGCAACTTTCTACAGTTCCAGGGTGCCCGCTCCGTTGGTTCATGACAGTTGCGCGGGACCCTTGTTGACGGAGTTCAAGAACGAAATTCGAGCGGGACAAGGATTTCGCGAAGTTCACCCTTTTCATCGCGTTGAATTCGTTCGCGGTGTACATGGCCTCGCCTTTTTTTGCGGTCAGCATGCTGAACAGCTTCAACATAGGTCTGCCCATGTACGCGGTGGTGACCTCGGTGAGCGTGATTGCTACGATCCTTAGCCAGCCTTACTGGGGGAAGTTCGCCGACAAGTTCGGCGACAGGACCACCATGGCGATATGCAGCGTGCTGATAGCTCTGGTCCCCGGTCTGTGGCTGCTGGTCCAGAATCCGATGCAGATGATGCTGGTCTATATAGGGTCCGGCTTCGCCTGGGCGGGTTTCGATCTTGCGGTATTCAACTACTTGCTTGATTCGACACCGGAGAACAAGCGGAGCTCCTACATAGCGAATTATACGACTTTCGTAGGGCTTGCGTCCTTCCTTGGCCCGTTGGCCGGAGGCATGCTGGCCGTGTTTGCTCAGGGAAGCATGCTGATAGGTTCAGGGCTGGGCCTGGTGTTCGCAATGAGTTTCGTCCTGCGCCTGGCCACCGCCGGCGTGCTGATTCCCCACCTGCGGGAACTGAGGGCGAAGAGGGTGCCGCACATGAACGTCATTTTCTGGAGGGCGGTCACGGTGTATCCGCTGCGTTTCTTCGCGCAGGAAATAGCCATCGCCCCGCACTGGCTGCATCACAGGTTGAGCACGAAACGGCTGATGTAGGTTTTATCACCGTTAAGTGCTATAAAATAATCATGTTTAAAAGGTTTGCAAAACAACAGCCGTCATGAAGGAAGACAGCTTCCAGTGCGACCCGGACTTCCCGATTTATGAAAGCATGTTCCGCCCGGAACAGCCGGAGCCGCCAACCAGGTTGCCATTAAAGACGCTGCTTAGGCAGGCGCCCCTGACCGAAAGGGAGATAGAAGGGCACGGTTATTCCAGAATTGAACTGCGTCAGGCGGTCCAGGACGGGGACATCGAGAGGTGGGACTTCCTCATGAAGAAGCCGCTCTACTACAGGAGCGGAAAGATTGACGAGCCCTCTGAGGCGGAAATCAGGGTGCTTGAAATGCTTGACAGGGCAGTGAAGCCGCCCGTCAACACTTTCGACGACGTCGTTTACGAGGCGATGACCAAGGCACCGACGCACGTCGCGGGATTCAGTTTCGTCAAGGACTTCATCAATGCCAATCCGGTAAGGATGTACAGGACGATGCATCATCTTCTCGAGAGCGGGCGGCTGGATGAGTGGCTCACCCGCGGCGAAAAATCTGCGCTCGAGGAGGCAAAGATATTCCCGATAAGCGAGGAGGACGTTGATTTTCTCGGCGCGAAACGGCTGGTAAGATTCGATGTGCTCTCAAAAATGGGTGACGGTTACTGGTATTCTTACTGCTCGGGGCTGACCAAGCTGCTCGGTGACAACGGAATGAAGGCCCTGCAGGCCGCCGCCGAAGGGGACAAGACCAAAATAGGGAATGCAAGACCGAAGCTGCGCGGCGCAGGTCTGCTGAACAGCGAGGGCGACATCTCGCCGTTCGGCCGCGAATGCCTGAACTACCTCAATTCATGCCCATTCAATCCGGACGCGATGAAGAACTACCCGCAGACGCTGAAGACCATCTACCGCAACTGGAAGGATGTTGCCCTGCAGAGCGGGGACCCTGGTGCCCTGACCAACGCGGTCCGCGTGCTCTCAAAACTGGAAAATGCCACGGAAAAACACAGGAACAAAGAACTGACGAGGATAAAGAGAGCGGAGGAATCCGAAAAGGAAAAGCTGGACATCCGTCTTTCAAAGACAGAGGAAGCCCTATTTGACCGCCTCAGGGTGGTGAGGTTGCACGGTACCAAGCACGATAAACAACTGCATGAAGGCATCCCTATGCTGGCAAATATGGGTGCCATAAAGGTGGAGGATGTCCCTTTGACACTCAGCAATTATTACATTTCCATAGTTGACATGGGTATGGCAAACGAGGAACACCTGTCAGTGTCGGGAATGAATAGCAACCAGAAAGCGGCCTGCAGGTACGCAAAAAAGCGTATAAGCAATGTGTTGAAAGGGGATGTGGAATTTTGGATGGCCAGGAGGAGCATGGATTACGGTGATTTTTACGACGTGGCGAGGGTCCTGGCCGGGTCCCGGATGATAAATTACGATGTCCCGAACATATGGGAGACGCTGAAGGTGACCCGGCTCGACGACATCAATGAGGAAAAGATGAGCAAGAACTTCCTTCTCGAATCAAAGGCGTTCGCAGCGAATGAGGCTGCAAATGCCGAATATGCAAGCAACATCAGGTTCGTCAGCAAGGAAAAGGATGACCTGACGGTCATGGCCGAAAAATTCCTTGAGAAGGACTTCAAGAAGGAATACAGAACCGTCAAAAAGCTGCTCAAGCCTACTTCGCGATAAAAAATTGCTATTTCAGTAAGTTGTAAAGACCGGAACCTTTTGGTATGCTTCCGTCCGGATTTATCTGAGGTTCAAAGGCATCATCCCCCTGCGGAGGAAGGTCCAGGTCATTGTAACTTACGTAGGCCACAATATACGGGAAGCGCCCGGTATGCGCCCGTGCACCGTAAATCGTCCCGTCATTTACCATGTGCTTATAATAATTGTAGACCGAGGGACTGGCAACGGCAAGCTTTCTCAATGGACA
>JAZDNN010000018.1:0-9987 GCA_043799675.1 Candidatus Aenigmatarchaeota archaeon
CCCCTCATCGGGTCCCTCGCCTTCAGTTTCTTTGCAAGCTCCACGTGCGGCTGCATTCCCTCGTAACTTTCCAGCGCCCTCGTCACTCCCTTCACCACGGTGAGCTTGTCCAGCGGTATCCTTCCGGCCGTCAGGTCCTTCACCAGCCCTCTCACCCGCGCGCTCGCGGCCTTGACATCGCCCTGTTTCAGGACCGTCTCCAGAACGTCCTTCATCGTGATGGAGACCAGGTCGCACCAGTCCCTCCTGACCGTCTCTATCCCCTTCATCTCTATCTTGTCCTTCCATCCTTCCGGCGTCTTTTCCCACGCCCAGCCGGCGTATCTTTTCTTGGTAAGAATCAGGAACGTCCGGAAGATTTTTTCGAACGCGAACTTCAGGCCGGTCAGGTTTGACGTCACATGCTGGGATATTGTTTCCCCGAGCTTCGTGGCCTCGTCAAGGTCGGTCACATCCGTCTTGATGAATACGCTGTCCGTGTCCCCGTAGATCACCTTGACCTTCGGGAAGCCGGTCTCCACCAGCTCGCGCGTCCTCATTATGTTCGCCCTTCCGTATCCGGTGATTGAGTTCGCGACGTCCATGATGTACAGCCTGCTTCTGATGTAGCCGGTGTATCCGTAAAGGGAGTTGCTCATGTCCTTGAGAGCCAGTTGTTTTGCGTTGAGTATCCTTTTCGTTTCGGCGTCGGGAGCGGCCTTTGCCGCCTTCTTGACCGCGGCCCTCGTCTCTATCAGTTCGGTCACGACCTTGGGTAATATTCCGACCCTGACCGAAGGCTTCACGAACTTCACGCCCTGCGGGCTCGTGTTCACCTCCATGGTGCTGTCGTCACCCTTGAACAGGGTCGTCGGACAGATGTTGAATAGCCGTATCACGGAAGGATACAGCGAAGTGAAGTCGAGCACCAGCGTGCAGCCGCCGATATGCAGGCCTATCGTCGGCTCGAGAACTATCGCCCCTTTGAGTCCGAGCCTTTCCCTTTCGTCCCTCCGTTTCTTCAGCTCGTTCCCGTCCGGTTTGCACGGCATTATGTACCCCGATTTCCTGAACTCGTGCAGCAGCAGGTTTTCCAGCCGCTGACTCTGCCCGCCGAACGTGTCCTGCAGCAGAAGCCCGCTTATCCTTGCTATCTGCACGAACTTGTCCAGCAGCTGTTTTTCTATGACCAGCCTCAATGCGAGCTCGCTGTCCCTGCGGTTGTATTCCACCAGTCTTGCTATCCCTTCAACGTTCCCCCGCCAGAGCTGCCGTATCTCCGACGCGCCGCTCATCTCGAGCTTTTCCGCCTTGAGCATTTCCTTCGCGACCGTCCTAAGGTCGTAGCGCTTGAACTTGACCCACGGGTCGCGTTTCAGTATGTCGTAAGGGTCTATGACCACCCTGCCTGCCACGGAAGGAGCGGCCCCGGTCGCCAGTTTCTTCAGCCAGGCGCTCTTGCTGGTCCTTCCTATGTCCCGCGGGAGGTTGAGTCTCTCAAGCCTCTCGAGAAGGTAGGGCAGATCGTAGCCGTTGATGTTGTACCCTATCAGCGCATCCGGGTCGTAGTCCTTGATGATGTCGCCGAACCTCTTCAGCATGGATGCCTCGTCTGAAAATTCTTCGGTGTTCTCGCCGCCGCAGTGCTTCGCGACCAGCACGATATTGTTCTTCCCTCTCCACGCCGGGCTGAATGCCATGCCGACCATCACTATCGGGTCCTTGCTTGCCTCGGGCGGCCTGTCGGCATCTGCCACCGTCTCTATGTCAAACGCAAGATGGCGGAGCGGGGCGTTATCCATTTCCTCGATGGGTATTATCGAGGTCGCATCGATTGCCCTGCATTTTACGGTCTCCGTTCTTGCCGGGGTCCCCTCGACCTCCAGCCAGCTCATCCCGCGCAGCCCCATGTCTATCATCGTCCTGTACTTGAACAACACATCGGCTTCGAACGGCGTGCCGCCGAGCTGGATTGCCATCTCCCTTTGCTCCGGGACTATGCTCGGGTCCTTTCCGGTGATTCTGAGGACCTTTGACGGTTCGACCGAGAAACCGTTGGGTATCCTTTTCTCCACCACGTCCCCCTTCAGCTCCGGCCATCTTTTCTTGAGGCCCTCAAGGATTGCCGGAAAATTTTCCGGCTGTCCCTGGACGTAAAAATACGGCAGATGCTTGTCCCAGAATATGCAGACCGTTTCGCCCTCCATCGTCTTGCAGAACAACCTTACCAGCGGTTTGCCGCTCAGCAGGGTGTAATCGGCGTCCAGCAACTGGCACTTCACACGAGCACCTTCCTTGCTGCAATGTCTATCAGAGCTTTTTCCTGCACCCCTATCACCGCCGTTCCTTTGTAACTTGTTGCAGTTTCTGCGATGCCTAGGGCAATCAGAATGTCGGGCACCTGTTCGACCAGGTCCCACGGTGCCGCCGCCAAATGCCTTCGCTTCAATAATTCTACGGGAACTTGCGATGCCGGCACACCCAGCTGGTCGGCCAGCGCGTTCCAGTCCGCCTTATGCACCATAATTATCAGCCCGCCGACATCCCACCAGGCGGTCCCGTCGGGTTTGATCATGAAATCCCCTTCCATGTTGATTCCGAGCGTCCCTGAGCAGTTTGTTGTCTCTCTCAGCGGTATGTCCGGGAAAAATATTTCTTCCGCCCTGAATGCCCCGTTCTCGGCGCGTCCGGTCGCGGCAATCACGTCATCGGGCAGCAGTTGCTTGTCCGTGATTATTTCAATCGAACCTGTCGGGTCCTCCAGCTCCGTGGATTTGCCTTTTTTCACCTGGCCGACTATCGTGCACCTCCCGCCGGCCGCCGCAATGCTGACCGTACCGGTCATCTCCGGTCTTTTAAGCAGTAGTTGCTGCAGCGCCGCGAAGCGTGACGACCAGGCTGCCGAGAGGTCATGTACTGAAAATTCCGTGGGCCGCTCAATCCGTTTGATGAGCTTTGCCTCCGGAAGCAAAAGCCTTCTCATCTGGACGACATCAAGCAGCATCGGTTTGGTCTGAAGGGAAGTCAGCCTTTCTATTGCCCTGGATTGCGCGGTGGGGTGCATCCCCTCGAACAGCGCCGCCGCGGCAGGCTCCACCAGTATGTTCATTTCCTGTATCCGTTGCAGGGACATAATTTCCCTCCTTATTTATTCGCGGACTGAACCGACGGGTATAATCCGCCAATTTCGTCCGCGTATAAGGGTTAATCATCCTCGCGGACTGTGTCCGCCAAAAGGATTACATCACTTCAGCGAGCAAGCTCTTAACCTTCTCGGCCAGCGCAGGGCTCAGTGCGAGCTCTATGTCTCTTGTCCGTCCGCCGCGCCCCTTGCTTATCACCCGCGCCGTGATTATCCCGAACATGTCCAGTTCGCCTATCAGGTCGGACACCCTCCTCTGCGTCAGCGGCCTCAGGCCCTGCTCCGCGCACAGCCGGTTGTACACGTCCCAGACATCCCCCGTGCTGACGAACCTGTCCTTCTCAGCCAGCTTGAGTATGGCCGCAAGCACCGCCTGGCTCTGCCTCGGCTGCGCCCTTATCGTCTCGATTACCTTGTCCGTGTCTATCTTCTCCTGTGACGCATCGACATGCGCTGTTGTAACCACCGTTTCCCCTTTCCTCTCGGCCAGCTCCGCCGCCACCCTGAGCAGGTCCAATGCCCTTCTTGCGTCCCCGTGCTCCTGAGCGGCCAGTGCGGCCGCCTTCTCTATCACCCCGGCGCCGAGCGCACCGGGGGCGAACGCGATCTCGGCCCTCTGCCGCAGGATGTCCTGGAGCTGGATGGCATTGTACGGCGGGAACACGAACTCCTCCTCGCCCAGACTGCTTCTCACGCGGGGGTCCAGCGCATCTATGAAACCGAGGTCGTTGGTTATCCCTATTATCGCCAGTTTTGCCTGCTTGAGCTCGCTGTTGACCCTGGTCAGGTTGTATAGAATCTCGTCTCCTGTTCTTCTCACTAGTGCATCTATCTCGTCTATCACCAGGAGCACCACCTGCTTCTCGCTGTCTATGCACTCAAACACCGCCCGGTAAACCTGATCGGTCGGCAGTCCGGTGAACGGCACTTCACGGCCCAGCTGCTTGGCCAACGTAGCCAGAAGCCTGTATTCCGTGTCCGCCCCGCGCTTCATCTTGCAGTTGATGTAGATTATCCTGACCTTCTGCCCCATTCCGGCTGCCGCCTTGGACAGCTCATTGGTCACATGACCGGCCACCAGGCTCTTCCCTGTCCCTGTCTTCCCGTAGATGAACAGGTTGGACGGTTTTGAATTCTTCAGGGCCGGCGCAAGCGCCCTGGCCAGCTCCTCTATCTGCCTCTCCCTATGCGGTATTGTTCCAGGTTCGAACGCCAACGTAAGGGCGGCTGCATTCGTGAATAACGGTTTGGCCCGGGCATAATCGCTGAAGATATCCTGTACCTTTGTCATCATACCACCGTTTCGCATGTATCGTATGGAGCCTTCTACCGTTACCATATTTAAACAAATCTGCACGTGAAACGAAGGGGTTCACCCGTTTCCACGTGAAGCGAAGGGGTGTCACAGACCTCTACAGGAAATGATGGGGTTGGACGATTTTGGGTGTTTTTACGGAATGAATATTCCCATGAACCATGTGAACTTCATTTCTAGGTAAATGAACGTCACGCCAGCTATAAAACGCCGTTATTTTAGGTTTTTGGCAGTGGTCTCCCCTTCATTTCCCGTCGATATGCGTTTCGTTCCGTTTGCGTGTAAAACGGCGCGACACTACCCTTCCTTCCTATAACAATGTTATTATACAAACAACACAACCAACCAACTGCCGAACTTCCATACGCAATCAACGGGTGTCTGCTCTATTTTTCGTTGAAACTTTTCTTGAGAACCGCCAGCAGCTCTTCGGTACTGCTGGTCTTGCTGACTGCGAGCGGTATACCCTCGCTTTGGGCTATCCGTTTGGCTAATTCGTCCACGTTTTCCGGGCTGCTGCCGTGTAACAACACCAGGCCCGGCCTGAGATTTGTCACCTTTAGGGCGACCATACTTGACCTCCCCCTAAGGGCCCCTACGAATATCAGTGCCCGTTCCGTGGTCAATCCGTATAGTTTCACCATCTCCATCGGCGGAAGCTCGATTATGGCCTTATGCGCGTCCACCACCGTATAGCCATGCAGTTTGGTGTCAATTTCACCGGTTACCAGCTGGGCCCCGACTGCCTTGCAGAAATCCTTCAGGCTGACCGGAGCGTTGAACTCCTTAAGGTCCAGGACCGCCTCGCTGAGCGCGGCCTTGCTCGGCCAGTTGCTGAACTCTTTTATGACCTTGCTTCCGACCTTCTCATCCAGCGTCACCATTGCTTCCACCATCCGCTTGACCACCTTGATTCCGGGGCTCTTCCTACGGCTGTTCTCATAGTCGCTTATGACCGAAGGCATCACACCCATCGTTTCTGCCAGCGATCTCTGCGGAATCTTGAAGATGCTCCTCCATTTCTGTATGCATGCCCCGGCATCCTGGGAAAGAACTATCTCACCGGCAATCCGTTTGGCAATACTGTCCCGTGCGAGCGCCGCTTCGTCAACCATAACATTCAGCTACACCTATTGACGTATGCTTGTATTTAACCTTTACGTTGATACAGCTTGAAATGCATCTGTTCCACGGCACCACACAGAAGCATTGGGAGTCTATCCGGAAGGAAGGACTGCGCCCCCAAACTACTCTGACCGACTCGCTCTATCTTCCATTATCGCATGCCTGCGTAAAAGCCGCCGCTGAACGTGATGATGCAGTCATCCTTCTGGTAGATACGGATGATGTCAGCGGGTTCGAGCAATGCAGCAGTTGTTTCCCTCTATTCGGCAAACCGGGCGCATGTTACATAAACCCGGACATGTTGCCTGCATGCCAGTTAACGATGGTCGATAGGATACCGCATAAAATGGCGGAGCGATTTGCAAGTGACTTCTCAATGGAATACGCGAAGCTTGCCTATCGCCAGCGTCTGATTTCCTTAGGCCATGAAGGACTTTCCGCGTATGTCTGAAACATAGCCCGCTGAACCGCAATCCTTTTTATCCATGCGCGTTCATTCAGGGGTATGACCTCACTGCCGGTAAAGGTTGCAGACATCATGTCCGCAAGGGTGATTTCCGTGGCCCTCGGCTCTTCTGTCAACGAGGCCGCACGGGTGATGAAGCACGAGGACATCGGTAGCGTCATTGTTTGTGAGGGCGGGAAGCCGGTCGGGATAGTCACGCGCGAGGACATCACCAATAAGGTCGCCGCATTCGACAAGCAGCCTTCAAAGGTGACCGTGAAGGAAATCATGACCAGCCCGGTTGTCACCGCCTCTCCCGAGGAAGATATTATTGACGTCGCGAAGCGCATGAACAAGTACGGGTTCGAGAGGCTGCCCGTGAAGCAGCTCAACAAGCTGGTCGGTTTCGTTTCTGTAAGGGATATTCTGAAGGTGAGCCCCGGTCTGCTTGAACTGCTGCGCGACCACTTCGACGAGGAGGAGCGGGAGGAGGAAGGCAGGGAGGAGCAGAACGCCGGCGAATGCGAGTTGTGCGGCAATTACACCGAGAACCTGCACAGCAAGAACGACCAGTGGGTCTGCGATACCTGCACGGAAGAATCCGAGGAAGCCGAGCAGGGCGGCAGCGCTTAAATCCGTTCCCGCCGGTCTGTTCTTATGGGTCAATTAGGCGAAGGCTTCCAGGCGGAATACGAGGCAATGCTGCCGATGGAGACCGAATTCGACCCGGACGCGTATGCGGAGAGGATATGGGAGAATTATTATTCGAAAGCAATCGATATGGACGTCAGGAACGCGCTCCTGTCCGCCCTCGATAACGGCGCCGTCAGGCTCCTGGTGACCGGAGGCACGGACACAAAGTTCCCGCCCTTCTACCTCGAAAGCGTGGCGTGCGGCCTGGATAGGATGCTCGGGTTTTATCTCACGGAAAGGACAGGCAATGTTCATGCCGATAATCAGGGTGAAAGCGCACCCGAGCGCTACCGCGGTAAGGTTCCGGGTGAAGGGGGAAGTCCTTCATGTCTGGCTGACCGAGCCGGCGGAGCAAGGAAAGGCAAACCGTCAGCTGATTAAGGAAATTTCCGCCTTGGCAGGCTCCTGCAGGCTGGTGAAAGGGGCGACATCCGTCAATAAGCTGCTCGAGCTTCCGCTGTCTTTAAAAACCTTGGAAGAGCTCTTGGTTTAGAAAGGACCGTGAGGACGACCGGACGTTCATGATCATTGCCGGAAGGTGCTTTTTTGCACTACTGGCATCATAGGCAAAGGTTGCGGCACAAACCGCCGCTGTTTCTCTCGGTCCTTTACAAAAAAGGAGATGAGAATATGGGAAAATTGGCGCAAGCCACTAACAAGTATACCGTTTATGCGCGCTTCGAGTGCGACGGAACGGTCGAGAAGCCGGACGTGATTGGAGCTGTCTTCGGTCAGACCGAAGGACTGCTTGGCGCGGACTTGGATCTGCGTGAGCTGCAACGGACCGGAAGGATAGGGCGCATTGATGTTGATTTGCAGATTCGCGGAGGCAAGGCTTCCGGCGTCATCGTGATACCGAGCAGCCTGGATGCCACCGAGACGGCACTGATAGCTGCGGCCGTCGAGACCATCGAGCGCATAGGCCCTTCGAATTCGAGACTGGCCATAGAGCGGGTTGAAGATGTCCGCTCGGAGAAGAGGAAATGGGTCGTGGAAAGGGCGAAGCAACTGCTTTCAAGCATGGAATCCGGAGTGCCCGAAGCGACCGAAGTGATAGAGCAGATACGTGATGCCGTAAGGGTCGCGGAAGTGACCAACTGGCACGGTCTGCCCGCCGGTCCCGACGTTGCGACCGCGGATTCGGTGATAATCGTCGAAGGAAGGGCCGATGTCGTCAACCTGCTCCGTTGCGGGATGAGGAACTGCGTCGCCATAGAAGGGACATCCGTTCCTCCGGTGATGACGGAGCTCAGCAAGGAAAAGGAAACCACGGTCTTTCTTGATGGAGATAGGGGCGGGGACCTGATATTGAAGGAGCTCGCTGCAGTTGCCGACATAGATTTTGTCGCCCGCGCTCCTACAGGGAAGGAAGTTGAGGAGCTCACCAAGAAGGAGCTGTTCAAGTCCCTGCGTGAACGGGTTCCGGCGGTGGAGGCGAAGACCAACGCACCGGCCCGCGAGATACGCGAGGCTGCGGAAGCCAGGGAGAGAAGGGTCGAGCCCGAGGTGGAGATAATCGAGGCCAAGAAGAACGGCTCCTCGACCATGGACTCCGAACACCTCGGCCAGTTCAGGGAAATCATGAACGAACTGATCGGAACCAGAGCGGCTTATCTGCTCGATGAGACCGGCACGGTGATAGGCAAGCTGCCCGTCAGGGAGATGTTCGGTGCGATACGCGAGCTGAATGCGACTGCCGTCCTGTTTGACGGCGAGATTGACAATAAACTGGTCAGCCTGGCGTCCAGCAGGGGAGTCAAATTCCTGGTCGGAACCAGGAACACCGCAAGGCGCATCCCCGAAGGTGTGACTGCAATCACCACAAAGGACCTGGAGTAGGCGCGGCGGTTCGGAACTATTTAAACCAAAAAACCGCATCTGATGCATGCGTGGTCAGGTAGTCCTGCCTTTTGCGTTGATTGTCATCGTGACATTGGCAGCAGTGTTGGCTTTTTTCGGCGTCATCACCGGTCACGCCGTAGTGTCGGGTCCCGGCGGGATATCACCGCCCATATGCCAGTGCGGCATTAATTTTATGACCGGTGAATGTCTGTCCTGCGGCGGCACCACGACCCCGCTCAGCACCCTGAACGTGGTCGTCAAGGAGACCGATGTCTGGGGGTACAGCGGGACCATCACATCCGACCTGAAGTTCCCGGCTATGTACGGCGACATGAACATCAACTGTTCCGGCGACGGTTTCTACTATTATTCCGACCATAAGCATTGGTGCTTCCTGTACCAGGAGCTCAATAAGGTAGTTACTCTTACCGCAACGCCCGACCAGTTCTCCGATTTCGGTTCCTGGACCGGCTGCACGCCGACACTTTCCACTCCCGACTTGGGGAAGTGCACCGTGAGCATGCCGTCAACCGTGGGCACATCCAAGTCGGTGACAGCCACTTTCGTTCAGCGGACGACCGCTAAGCGCGGAGGTGAGAGCTACACCTTGGGTGTTCTCAAGAGAGGCGCAGGCACGGGGTCCATCACGTCAAGTCCCGCCGGGATAAGCATGCTGAACATCGTGGATGACAGCGTGTACAAGAGCGCGGATTTCAAGCAGGGCGACACGGTGACCTTGACCGCCACTCCCGTCGCAGGTTCCACGTTTGAGGGTTGGAGCTACGGTTGCGCGGCCTTCGGAAAGAATCCCGTCTGCACCCTAACAGGTTGGCCCGGTTCTGACGGCGTGTGGGCAACGTTCTCCGCTGCCGCGCAGGTCCTGCCCGATTACAGATTAACAGTTACCGCCCCGACCGGAGGCAAGATAACTTCCGATGTCGGCGGCATCGATTGCGGCTGCCTTTATGTTTCAAACGGCGCCGGTGTAAGTTGCGGCAGCACCTGCTCCGCAACGTTCAAGCAGGGCACGGCTGTGATGCTTACGGCAACATCCAGGGACAACAGTTTCAGTTCCTGGACCGGCATCGGATGCGTCAACAACATCTGCAGGGTCCCGATGGACGCCAACAAGAACCTCGGCGTTGTTTTCTCAATCTACCAGCCCGCCCAATACCGCCTTGAAGTCGCCAAGGGCGGTGACTGCGGCGGCACGGTTACAACAGAAGACGGCAAGGTCTCATGCGGCGCTGCCTGCTCGGTCCTGTATCCCGAAGGTTCAAGGGTCAGGCTCACTGTTACCCCCAACACGGGCTGCTTCGTGGAAAACCTGGTCAATTGCGAGAGGGTGAACAACCTTGATGCCTCGGCCGGCTGTACGTTCATCGCCGGTTCAACCGTTTATTCCGGGACCGTCTCGGTCACGTTCAGGTCCGGCCCGCCGCCTGC
>JAZDNN010000022.1:0-5360 GCA_043799675.1 Candidatus Aenigmatarchaeota archaeon
CGCTTCCTTTGTGCATGTCGATTCAGTGCAGCTCCATACTTCAGCCGAACCTGGGCTGTTAGTGCCTGAGATGACAAGCTCGTTCTTGCCGTCCTTGTCAACGTCTCCTATCCCCATGTCGCAAGTCGGGCTCGGCATCTGTACGGTTATGGAAGGTGAATTGCTGCCGTCACCGTTGTTCCAGACCCGGAAGTATGCTGTTCCCGCAATGATGCTGCGCGAAACCACTTCCTTTGCACCGTCGTTATCGACGTCGCCTATCACTACCTTGTTGCCGCCGATGCCCGACCAGGTATGGCTGAATTTGCCGTTCACCCAGTCGTACAGCCTGACGTATTCGCTCGTTCCGAAGACAAGCTGCGGGTTCGATGTTATTATCAGATTGCCTGTCGGTTCCGGCGGAGGTGTTGGCGGTGGCTGCGGCTTTGCTGCCATCGCACCCATTGCGAATATTGACAGGGCGAAGATAGCAGTCATTGAAAGCGCCATCGCTTTCGTGTTTCCTTTCATGTTCTAATCACTCCTTTTTTGGTTTGTTGTTTTTGCTCTGGTTTGTCAAGGAATAGTGTGCAAGGGAGCATTAAATAGCTGACGTTTTCCGCAACTCGGGAGTCCGTGACAAAAACGCTGACTTATTGTCTGTGGAATAGTGTTCTGGATGATATATAAGCTTATGAACCGACTTTTCCATATACGGGCTGCAAACAAGTGCAAACCTGTCAAACCAAACGAAAAAGAAACACGAAGGTGGAAACCAATGAACAAAATGATGACGCTAGCGGTATTCGGCGTGGCGGCACTTGCTGTCACCATGGCCATGGCCGTTGCGGCACCACCTGCGAAAGCGTGGGACACAAACGACATGTGCTTCGTCTATGCCAGTACGACAACTGACGCATCAAAGGAACTTCCAACAGAATGGGACATAGTATACGCCATTGATGCTGCGGACTTGGGCTGCATAGAGGCTGTAACCGAGTGTGAGAATCTAGATATACCAGGCCTTGTCGTAGACGAAAGCTGGGGAGAGTACTGCGAATAGGAGTGAATGAATATGCAAAAATTCAAGGCAATGTTCGCTCTGACGGCAGTTGTCGCGCTCGCAGGTGTGATGTTCGCGACCGCGGGATTCGCGGCGGCAGAAGCATCCAAGTTCCAGACACTAAGAGCATCAGAAGCAGTATGGATAGAAGCCACACACGTATGCAACGAGAACTACGGCGGAGTAGGAGCCAGCTGCTACATTGACGTTGGTGCGTGCTACAGCAAAGCATCGGCCATATATTCGGACGACCATCTGTGGTGCACCAACCAGGCGTACACAGACTGCGGAAATGGCAACAACGGCAATTGGGACCAAAACAGCCAAATCTGCTACTGTGATGAAACATTCAACGAGTGCTGAAAACCAGAAAATTGTTTGGTGCTGCCTTCGGGCAGCAACCTTTTTATTTTTCGTCCTTTCAATCAGCGTGATGAATATGAAAAAAATCGATGACAGGTCCCTTGCATGGAAGATTTCGCTCTTTCTGATAGCATCGGTCCTGCTGGCCATGGTTGCCGATTTTTTCGCCGGTAGCGGGGAGACGAGCATGCTCAGCGGCCCCGTTTTTCTTGCCTTAGTTGCCGCGACATTCCTTTCCTTGGTGTACTGGCTGCTGCGCAACTTCGACATTTCCAGAGAGGCGTCTATTACGGTCGTCTGCGTATTGCTGGTCGTAATTTCGCTGGCGAGCGTTCTGGGCCTCAAAGCTTACGTGGTGATGTCGAACAGCATGAGGCAGGACAACAGTACAGCGAAACTGTTCTCCTTCTGGGAAAGGATCGGTTACTCCGAGGAGGAATTCGGTTCATTCCCGGCTTCCGGCGGCTTCCAGGCGGGCGACATGCTGATTGTGACAAGGACGGACGACCTGAAAATCGGTGACGTGGCCGTTGATATCAGGGGAAAAATCCCCGTCACCCACCGCATATTTTTCCTGAACGGGACGACCGTGATGACCTCCGGCGATGCGTACCCGCCGTTTGCCCCGTCATCCGTACAGAAGCGGGACATCCGCCCCCGGGAAGGAATCTACGGGAAGGTCTGGTTCGTGATGCCTAAGGGTGGGATACTGAAAGTCCTGGAATACTGTTTCAACGACCCGAAATGCGGCCCGGTCGAATGCTTCACCGACGGGGACTGCGGCGACACGAGGCTGTATGAGTAGCGTTTATTAGCCAGTTAATGCCCTTATTCGCATGCGTTATGCACCGCTCATTGCGGCAGCGGCAACCTTCATCGTGCTGAGTAGCACGATTGCGCTGGCGGTCGGGGAAGTGACGGACAAGCCGCTGGCAATCAGGGAGGACGCCGGAAGGCTGTACGTCAGCTATGATCAGGGCAGGATAAGGGTATTCGATTCCTCCACGCTAGAACTTCTGAATGAATTCACGGCCGAAGGGAAGTTCATCCCTGCAATCGAGACGGACGATGACAACATCTATTACGGAACGGGCGTCGGAGGTACGAACACCTCCTTCATCATGGCCATCACAAAGGGTGGCGAGACCGTCAGCTCCGCGGAAGGAAGGGATATCTTCCTTTCAGTGCTGATACACGATGGAAGGCTGTACGACTGCCAGAGGAACGGAATAGTGGAAATTCGTTCCGTTCCGGACCTGAAAGTGCTTTTCTCAGCGAACAACAGCGGGTTCTGCGGCTCGGTAAGGGTGGATGATAAATACGTCTACTCGACCGCGGAGAAGAAAATAATCATCCGGGACAAGAAGGACCTTTCAAAGGTCGCAGAAATAAGTGCGGACAGCGACCGCATAAGGGCGCTCTGGGTAGATAACGAAAAGCTGTATTCCATTGCGGATGACAGCGCCCTGAAAATCTGGAACAAGACGGACTTCTCCCAGATAGGAAACCAGAGCCTCAATAACCCGTGGGCCCTGACCGGTTACGGTGACATGATTTTTTCGACGTCCGATCGAGGGTTGGTGGCCCTTGACCGGAGCGGTAACATCATTGCGACCATGAATTCCAACGGGATAGAGGTATACGGCCTGTATGCGACCGACAAAGCACTTTACGGCACCCATCAGGACGGTACGGTCAGGATATGGGACACCAAGACCTTTAACAACACGGTGGCATCGCAGATATTCCAATACACCCCCGCGAAATACCAAAACCTCGAACTGATTCAGGCCGTCTCTTATGTTCTTCTTGCGGTCGGAGTCATCGGATTCGTTGCATTGACCATACGCGACCGCAGAAGGAAGAAGAAAGCAATATCAGCAACTGCAACCCCGCCAGCGGAGCCCATTCCTGTCAAACCTGCCGAGCAATCCTGATTTTGCTCGCCTTGCTTTTGGTAATGGAGCTATAGTCAGTGTGTTGGACATTCTTGCCTCCACAGTTCCCGCTATTGCCTGTCTTATGCCATCGTGCCTATGAACGTCACCGTGCTGGTCTTCGCACCCGAGGGCTCACTGTTCGGGACCGCGATCGCTATCTCGGTCTCGACCTGATCGGTGCTGTTCAGCCAGTCAAGGAAGCAGATGAACTGCGGCGGGGTGCCGCCCGAGGCCGGCATGTTGAACCAGCTGGTGTTGGTGCAGGCGGCATTGTAGGTCGTGCCTTCGGTGCTGGTGTTCGCTGCGGCCCTGTAAGCCGAGTTTGGATTGGGGCTGATTGTGAACAGGCTTGTGGCATTGATGGTGATGTTCGCCTTGACATTGCCGTCGTTCCTGATTTCGAACGGCAGCGGCTTGTCGTCGGCGGTGTCATTGGAGGTGCCCGATGCCATCGAGTTGAAGTTCACCGTGTCCCTGCCCGAGGTGAGCGTTATCAGGACACTGGACTGGACGGTGAACGTGTTTATGTCCGTGACGTTCTGCGTGCCGTCCGAGTTGTTCGCGAATATCCTCCAGCCGACCACGGTGTTGCCTGCCACGGAGTCGTTGTACCACGTGAAGTTGGACCATGTAAGAGTAGCTGCATCAATGTCTATTGCTCCGGTCTTGTTCTGCCATGCTCCGGTCTCGTTGGTGGCAAGTACGGCCCATCCAAGGTTCGTGGCGTTGGTGCTCCAGTTCGCATACAGGTTGACTCCTGACCATGCAGGCAGGCTGGTGGTGTTGGAGCCGACGTTGCCCGAGGATATGTATGTGAATGCCTGTGCGCCCGGATACTGCACCGAACTCGGCTGCGTGCCTGAGGCGGTGCCATCGCTATAGTCGGTCGCATTGGCATTGATAACCAAGTTCTGCAATCCGTTCAGGCCCGAAGGCACGGCACAGATGGCGCTCCATGCGCCTGTTTCAGGACCATATGCCGGGCTGGATTCCTCTGCAGCCGTGTTCTTGGAAAACATGCCGCCGGACTTGCGGACAAAGACCCAATCGGTCTTCAGAGAGCCGTTCATGTTGTTGTCGGTGGGGTCGCCGACCATGGAGCTTATGTTGAACGGCGCCGCGGATATTCTGCCCGTCATGTTGTCGTATATCAAAGTCCCGTCGACGTATTCAACCATGAACGAATAGTTCGTGGCGTTGACGGTCTGCACAAGGTGCATGGATCTGTTAAAAGATACGTATGCACCCGTAAATGTGCCCCAGAAAACCTGAAGGTCATCGATACCGGTGTCGGTAATACCTTCATCCCATGACCAGTCCTGAACACCATTTATCCAAAATCTGTCCCTGTACCAGTGGGTTGTGTTATACTCCGAGCCGATTAGGAACCTCCTCTCCGCGGCAAACGGGGTCGTATTGAAGGTATAGCTGTATAATATTGCCTTGCCGTTTCTGACCTGCTGCGTCAGGTTGGAATTTGCCACGGTCATGGAATAGGTGCCGCCCGTGACGTTAGACCATTTTGTCGTGTTGACCGCGTTCGACGGGTTGGTGAAGTCGTCAAAAAAGATGAACGTGTCATCGCCGTTGCTCCTGCTTGTCAACGTAAGATTGCCGTAATACATCGATACGATTTCCGATCCTGATGCGGGAATGTTCGGTACTTCAATCCAAATCCTTGTGCTTGTTGTGCCGCAGCCGGATTCTATCCAATAATCCATCATCGAACCCGTGGAATTATAGAACCTCACGTCCCCGCAGTCGGAGCGCATCTTTCCTGTCGCAATTAAAGACGAAGTATCAACGGTCAGGTTTATCTGATAACTCGTGACCGCAGAAGCCATGCTGTTCGTGATGTTCGTTTTCTGGCGGTAAGCGCCGTTTTCAGACAAGTTCCGCATCACGCAAGCCTGCCCCCCTACAGTTACGTTGATAATGCTGACATTGCCTGTGATATTTACTCCGTCCCTCGTGAAGGTGAAGTTCACATCGATGTTCTGCCCGTCCGTCACTGA
>JAZDNN010000028.1:0-38284 GCA_043799675.1 Candidatus Aenigmatarchaeota archaeon
GTCATTGTAACTTACGTAGGCCACAATATACGGGAAGCGCCCGGTATGCGCCCGTGCACCGTAAATCGTCCCGTCATTTACCATGTGCTTATAATAATTGTAGACCGAGGGACTGGCAACGGCAAGCTTTCTCAATGGACAGAAATGCCTGTTCGACATTGTCGCCCCTTCCTTTTTGAGCCGTTCAATTATCCTGCTTCTTGCCAGCTTTCCCGGCATCTTTCCAGGCGTGTCCATGCACAGTGCTGACTGAAAAAGGTTAAATACGGCGATTCATTTCACCGCGCTGACAATCTCGATGATGTCCCTGTGCTTGAGCTTGTGGTCCTTGCCGAGCCGCATCTTGGTCCTGGCATCGATGGCGAACAGGAAGTTCTTGGCGAAGTCCTGGTGTATCTTTCCCGCGAAGTCGACGGCGGTGGAGCCCGGGGGGAGCAGGAAGCAATCAGGAAGGATGTTCCCGTCCTTGTCCGCGAGCTTGGTGACCCCGCCCGGGAAGACGGCGATGTATTTCAGGAATTTGAACACGGCCGTTTCAAGAGTTTCCTGGATGCCCGTGCCGCCAATCTTCTTCATCATGTTCCGTATATACTCAAGGGCGGATTTCTGCTTTTCACTGAGTGCTTCGGGCTTCAGAACCTTGAAATCCGCCGAGCCGGGAAGATAATCTATCAGGCCCTTTTTTGCGGCCTCCTTCAGGGCAATCTCGGAATCGCCCGAGCAGGGGATGAACGTGTAATGGGGGAATTCCTTCTTCAGGCGTTCGTAATTCTCAAAGGAGCACGGCATGTCCATCTTGTTGCAGGCGATGATTATCGGTTTGGTACCCCTGCGCAGCTCGACGGCCAGGCCTTTCAACTGTTCTTTTGGCCAGTCGGCGGGTTTTTCCCTGTCAAGACGGAACTTTGTGATGGAATTCGCCACAAGCTCTTCGGTGACCCTGAAGGCGGAGAGCTGCTTCGCCAACGCCTCTTCTATTCCCAAGCGGTTCGACTGTATCTGGCGCGCGAACTTTTCCCAGCCCTTTTTCAGTATGCCGAGATACCACATGTCCAGTTCCTCCTCCAGGAAGCGGACATCGTTCGCGGGATCGTAACCGGTAGTTGCCTCGCCTTTCTCGTTGATGGTCCCCGAAGCGTCGACGATGTGAATCAGGACATCGGCACGGTTCAGGTCGTTCAGGAACTGGTTGCCCAGGCCCTTCCCTTCATGCGCCCCCGGCACCAGCCCGGCCACGTCCATGAGCTCGACGGGGACAAATCGCGTGCCTTCTTTGCAGAACCCGTAACGCGGGTTGCACTGGACGCCGCGCTCGCGGTCAACACATTCCACCCGGACGAAGCCTATCCCGCGGTTGGGCTTGATGGTGGTGAACGGATAGGACGCTATCGCGACATCGATGGAAGTGGCAGCCTTGAAGAAAGTGGACTTGCCGCAGGAGGGCTTCCCAACTATTCCTATGAGCATTCACTTCACCCGTTTCTTCAGTTTCGTCAGCGTATAGGCAATCTCGAACGCGACCACGGCGAGTATGGAGGCGTTTATGACCAAAAACACCGGGTCATGCACGAACCATGAGTAAAGGATGAGGGAACCGTTGCCCAACGCATAAACGGCGGCGAAACGCAGGTCGATGAGTGCCTTGTGCTTCTTGACCCCCTCGTAGGTCTCGAATACCCATGCGCCCAATATGAATATCGCACCGAGCACGCCTACTATTATTTCAGGTCCCATCCAATCACCAGCATACTTACCTTTGCGGAACGCTTAAATTGATGCTGGGTGATATATTAGGCATGCGCGCCCCGCTTTGCGAAGTGTGTTTGAATTCGGACATCCTGTGCCAGGGCTGCGCCGGCAAGCTGGAACGCGGGGAACTCTCCAAGGCCGATGTCGATGTGAGCAGGTTCGTATGGGGAATGAGCGAAAAGCTGCACAGCCTGAAGGAGGCGTCGATAAAGAAGGTCATTGACAGCGATGTCCTTCTTCTGGTCGCCGCCAAGGGGGACGGTGCGAAGCTGGTAGGCAAGGGAGGGGCGGTCGTAAAAGCACTGGCAAAGCAATGGGGAAAATCCATCAGAGTCCTTGAGGAGAAGGATTTCAAGCCGTTCGTGGCGGAGCTCCTGCATCCGCTGACGGTGACCGGAATCAACACGTTGTACACCCCGGAAGGGGAGATACTCAGGGTGAGGACACCGGTCGCACAGAAATCGCGGAGCATAATCACGCCCGAAGGCTTCAGCAGCATGGTGCAGAGCCTGTACGGTCACAAGGCGGAGCTGCTTTTCGAGGATTAGAATTCCAGTCTTATCGTCCTGACGACCTTTTCCACGAACCTGTTATCAGCCTTCCATTTCACTACCAGCCAGCCGACGGCAGCACCGATCATGGCACCCATCAACACGTCGACGGGAAAATGCACACCCAGATAGATGCGGGACAGCATCACCAGCGAAGCCAGGACGGCCAGCGGAATTTTCCGGCGCGGATAGTAACAACCGAGAACCACAGCACCCATCGTGGCCAGGGCGGAGTGCCCGGACGGGAAGCTCGGATCGTTTTCCAGCGGACCGTAAACCAGGGAGCTGACCCCCGGCAGGGCATCGAACGGCCGCGCAACCATCATGTCCCATTTGAGTGCCTGGACAAACAGGACCACGAAAAGGCTCGCGACCAGGAGGTCGACGGCGGGTTTCTTCCTTTGTTTGAGTACGAGCACAAACCCCACGGCCGCCCAGAAGAAGACGTTACCGGCCCATGTTATCAGATTGAAGAACAGGTTTGCCGCTTCGCTGTTGAAAGCGTTGTATATTGCAAAGAACAGGGCGATGTTCGGGTCCATGAATAGACATGCATTTTAGTATTTTAAAGCACCAAGCCTGACATGCCGCACCACTATTACAAGGAAATCGTGCTGGAGCTCAGGCAGGATGTTTACGAGCCCCGCGAGGACTCGGAACTGCTGGCAGAGGCGGTCGAGCAGGAAGTCGGAAAAAGGAAAAACACGTCCTTTCTTGACATGGGATGCGGGACAGGCATAATTGCGATAACGGCTGCAAAGACGGGTGCAAAAGTGACTGCGGTCGATATCAACCAGAATGCCGTTGAGCTGACCAGGCAGAACGCGAAAAACAACAAAGCGCATGTCGAATGCCTGAGGTCCGATCTGCTTGAAAGCGTCAGGGGAAAGTTCGAAATAATCGCGTTCAATGCGCCCTATTTGCCTGAAGCAGTTGCGAAAGGAAATGAAGCATGGGCCGGAGGACAGGAGCTTGAAGTCATACGGAAGGCGGTTGAACAGGTCAAAACAAGGCTCATGCCTGAAGGGGTCTTCCTGATTGCGATAAGCAGCCTGACCGGCATGGGCAAGATTGGAAAACTCCTGGAATCGAACGGGTTCAACTGGCAGATAATCGCAGAACGGAAGGTGCCCTGGGAAACGTTGTTCGTCCTGAGGGCTGTTTTATAAGCCAGCTCCAGAAAAATAGGTCATGCGAGCGGTGCTGGTTGCGGTCCTTATAGTCCTTATTGCATTGCCGACGCTGGCGGCCGCAAAGGATATCCTGTATGTCACGAAGCAGAGTGCCGCCGGGCTCACGTGCGCGAGCCTGACAGGGGACGACAAGCTGTTCTGCAACCGGCTCGTGAAACTGAACTATGTCGTGAGCATAGCGACCGACTCGGACGTGCGGGACGACAGCCAGCTTTGGAAGATAATGCTGGAACGGTCCGACATGATATTCCTCGGGGACGTCAGCGCCAGGATGGTCAACACGAGCCTGGGCGACCGTGATGCGTTCTGCGGCAGTCTGGCCGGCAGCGGCAAGAAAGTATTCGCCACGTTCCTCAACTCAAAGAAGAAAGGGGACATAGAGGGCTGCGCGTTCAGCCCGCTGAACATCGCAATTTTCACAGGCAGCAGCAACAACTGCACCGACAATAAGCTGTTCGTGCTTGAAAGCAACTACATAACCAAGGGTCTGGCCGTGGCGTCACCGGTCGTGGTCTACACCAAGAACAACGAGCTGAAGGTGTCCGGCGGGACGGGCAATGCCGCCGTCAACTGCAACCCGTCAGGTTTGGGGACGGACTTCTATTCCGCGATAGAGGTCAACGGCAAGGGCGTGTTCTGGGGACTGGACAGCCCCGGCAACTTCACGGATGCGGCATGGAGGCTGTTTGACCGGACAGTGCTTTTCGCCAACGGGGACAACGGTTGGAACGTGACCGCTTTTTTCATACCGCAGAAGGCGACGGTAAACGGGTCGGTGATGGTGTTTGCACGGGTAAGCAACGTCAGCGGTCCGGTGACGACCGGGACCGTCAAGGCGTTCATCGGGGAGACCGAGCTCGGCAACCTTTCATACAGCAACGGCACGGGATGGTGGGAGAACCGACGGCTCATCCTTCCCAATGGCGGGGACCTGCAGGTCCGGGCCGAGGACGGGGATGCGACATCGGGCATAGAGGCGGGATCGATGGAGATAAGCATAATTTCCGGAAATTATCAGCCGCCCAATTACACCGTCTCTGCACGGCCCCTGCTGAACGGGCAGGTCATAGCCGCCAACCTGAATTACCGCATATGGAATACGAACCTCACTGTCCTGAAAGAAGGCAGTCTTGAGTGCGGGGCGGATTTCTGCACCGCCACCACCGAACTGCAGGCTTCCGGCCAGTTGATTCTGGAAGTGTACGGGGCATCCGATACTCACACGGGCGGCTCGTTCAAACTGATTAACAAACAAGGGACCGCGGCCGGCGCAAGGGCCGAGCCTTCCCAATGGATAGTCACCGCGACCTCGCCCGGAAGCGAGAGACGGACGTTCAACATCGTGGCCGATTCCAACCTGACCGGCATGGCGCTGCTTCCCGGAGGAGGACTGGCGGCAAGCATTGTGAATTTCTCCTCGATACCGGCGACCCTGACCGTCGGTTCCAGTACGAGCTTCAGTGCGATGCTGGACTGGAATGCGCTCGTGGAGGGGGAATATTCGGGCAGCATAATACTTGTCAACGACCAGAAGGTCCTGACCATACCGGTGACGCTCTACAGGTACAACATAATCGGCGATTACCTGGGCTCGAAACAGAAGTCGCTCAGCCTGAACGTGCCGGCGGGTGGAAAAGGGACGACCGTGCTAACCCTTACGGATTCCGCCGGGGTGCCGGCTACAAGTTTCTTCATCAGTGCGGATACGCCCGAGCTGGCGCGTGCGGTCAGCATTTCAAACGACCTGATGGCGGTCCCGGCCGGGGGCCAGGCGGACCTGACCATAAAGGTGGATGCCGGCAGCCTGGGCGAGGGCAGCTTCAGCGGAAATCTGATAGTCTGGAGCAGCCTGGGCAACGAGACGGTCCCGATATCGGTGCGCGTCGGGCAGGACATAAGCGCGTTGCTGCGTTCCCTGAACAGCGATTACACGGAACTCATTGAGGGAAGAAAGCTGTCTTCCGACCAGCAGAGCCTTTCCAATAGCGTGAACAGCAGCCTTTCTGCGGCAAACACGGCAATCGCAGGAGGCGACTATTCCGCGGCAATGTCCGCATACAGGAGCGCAAATTCGACCTACTTCAGCCTCAAAGACAACATTGCCGCCCAGTCCGCTGGCGGCGATTATACAGTGATAATAATCGCGGTCTTAATCCTGGTGCTAATCGGCGGCGGCATCGCCTATCTTTACCTGACCGGCAAGCTCCCCTTCCTGAAGAAAAAGAAGACCGAGGCGGAAGAAGAGCAGCAGAAGGAAGAGGAGCAGGCGGAAATGCCCGGTGAGGAGAACGAGACCGACGAGAAGTACCGGTTCGAATATTACTGAGCTTTAAGAGAACCTAGGTTCCCCTTTGGGTTCATTTCTCCTAAATCGGTTTCACCATCCTTTCGGCATAGAACAAATCTGCCCGTTTTCGTTCCTGATCAGCGGGTTTTCCTCCGGAAAGAAATTATCTATCACGAATTTTTTGGCAACCTCATATCCGCCGTCAAAATACAACGCCCCGACGAGGGCCTCCACGGAATCGGCAAGATGGGGATTGAATGTCGGAAAATGAAGCAGGTACTCGTCCAGCCTCTTCACGCGGGCGGTATAGTCCATGTACTTGTTGGATATGATATCCGATACGTTGTTCCCTATGTCGCTGCCGCGCATATCCGGAAACCTGTCATGATATTCCTCAGCCATGGCCAGAGTGTAAACCCTGTCGCCTATCTGTTCGAAGCGGCGAAACCGTTTATGGTCCTCATCAGACCAGGGAAAGCAGACGCTGGTAATGAATTCCACGTTTTTGAACTCGTAACCTATCTTCTGCTGCAGGCACCCTGTCACGCCTGCCATTTCCCACTCTTTCTCGTAATCCGGCATGCGAGATACTGGACGGGAAAAGGATTTATGCCACGTGCCCGTTTTCCCTCTTCTCAAATTCCGTTGCACGTTTATAGATGTCCTCAAAGACCTCTTCGGAGCTCTCCCCCTCGGACTGGAACGCCCTTCCCTTGTCCCTGCTCAGCACCACGCAATAGGTGCGGCGCTTGCCGCCGAGGGTGTAATGGTTCATGGCGACTATCCCGTAGCCCTTTTTCCATACCTCTTTCTCGAACTCCTCGAATTTCATGACGACTGATGGCGCCATATGCTAATAACCTTTTGTTTTCTCTTTATGATGTCTATCAGCCTTTCCACCGTCCTTTTGTCGTCCTTCGGATGGTGGGCGTCAGGGTAGATGTCCGCTCCCCTCACGTTCTTGTTCTCCATTATCCACCCGACCGTGTCGCAAACGAAGCCGTCGGTGGCCCAGACGTCAAGGTCGACGCTAAGATATACCTTGTCAGTTCCCCTCAGAAACTGCCTGAGCACGCCCTTGTGCAGCTTCCCGTCCGGCCTGCTGAGGTGCTCGACTTCCTTGAAGCGGGCCCTGTCCCTGTATGCTCTGTTATTGTTGCACCAAGAGGAGTACCTGCCTATGACACGGACATCTTTCACCTTTGAGGCGCCGGGGATGAAGCGCACGAAAGAGGCGCATGTTATCATGTCATTCGCGCTGCTGTCCGTGTCGTCCGGATGGGCATCGATGTGGACGTAGCCGGTCGCGTCGGTGCGCGCCACCAGTCCCAACGTCCAGTGGTGCAGGTAGTTGTGCTTTCCCAGGGTCAGGACCCTGTGGCCGTCCGACTCCGGCATTATCCTATCAAGATAGGCGGAGAGGTCGCCGACATCAGAGAAGTCGCTCCTGCAGTAGGCCCTGAGATCCGCTACCATCCACTTTGACATGGGATGCGCATGGGTGCAAAAGGATAAGAACACTGCGGCGATATTTCTGCTTATGAGTAAGACACATGTGATATTAAGACTGGCTTACTCACATGAAAACAGGAGGTTTTCATAGTGCCCATCAACGCGACGCCGGAATATGCCCTGGCGCACCGAAAGTATCTGGAAGCGAAGACAAAGGGCGAGAAGATTGCCGCGCTCGAAGAGATGATAAAGCAGGCTCCGAAGCACAAGGGAGCTGCCAACCTTTTGATGCAGCTGAAGCAGAGGTTGGCGAAGTTCAAGAGCCAGAAGGAGACGAAGGCGGGGAGAGGAAGCTTTTCGCTGCCGAAAGAGGGGGATGCGCAGATATGCCTCATCGGTTTGAGTCAGTGCGGCAAGAGCACCCTGCTGTCGAAACTGACCAACGCCAGACCCGAGATATCCGACCGGCAATTCACCACAACGGTGCCGCAGGTCGGGGTGGCGGAGTGGAAGGGAGTCAAGCTGCAGCTGGTTGAGATTCCAAGCACCTTCCAGCCGGTGTACATGAACGTTGCGCAGAATTCGGACGGCATACTGTTCGTGTTTGACAGCGGGAAGGACCCGAATGAGCAGCTCGGTAAGTTCAAGGAACTGAGGGAAAGGTTCAGACTCGAGGCCATCCCGAGGGCCAGCGTGTGGGGGAAGAAGGAACCGGTCCCTGACAAGATATTCGGCGACGTCTGGAGCAAGCTGGGCCTGATACGGATATACACGAAGGAGCCCGGGAAGGAGCCCGAGACAAGGGCGATGGTGATGGAGGCGGGAGCGACAGTGGAGGAGGCCGCCGGCCGCGTGCACAAGGAATTCATCAAGTTCTTCAAGTACGCGCGAATCTGGGGAAAATCAATCAAGCATGAGGGGGAAAGGGTGGGTCCGAACCACCTGCTTGAGGACGGGGACGTGCTGGAGATACACGCCTAGCGTTTTCCTCGTCATGTCCCTTGCGACGGAGCAATATAATAGCCATAAATATCACCTCCACGTTAATTCGGGCATGGCAGCATCGCGTTACGTGAGCTATGCAAGGGCTCCCGAAGGGGCTACGGACGACTGGTACCGCAATGTGGAGAAGGCCAAGGAAAAGGCCCGCAGGTTCAATAATATGATAATGGGGATCGATCAGAAGTCGAGCGTCATCGTGGGAATAGTCACGGCGGTGGATATCGACAGGTTATGGCAGTTCAAGTATCCTTATTGCAAGGTCAGCATGGTGAAGGCGGTCAGATTCGCCCCGAACGGGTTCACAGAAGCCAATCTCGGGGATACCGGCGTGTTCTGGCTGAACAACCCGGATAATGTACTTCCGTTGGACGAGCTCGTCAAGAAGTACCCGAGGGTGCATGCGGAAGTGCAGATGAGGATCAAGGGCGGCGGCTGGTAATACCCTTTTGTTCGCACTTCACATCAGTGCTCCAAAATGTTAATCAAAACCGACTGCCGTGCAAAACCAAAAGCAAGAGGATGTTTATGGCTCTAAGAACGACCAGAATGAAGGAAGAAGACCCGAAAATCTGCCCGAAATGCATGCATGAACTGATAACGATTGAAGGCAGGCTGACCAAGTGGCTGACCTGCCAGAACTGCAAGTGGAAGAAGCTGGTCGGGAAGGAGAATGTCAGCATGATACAGGTCACGCCGATGGGCGGGGAGAAAGGGGATGTTCTGAATGAGCATCGTTCTTGAATCCGTCCTGGGATTTTTCCTGGCCTTTTTTATTTCCGTGGTTGTTGCCGCATCGGTATTTCAGATGACAGACGTTCCGAGCATGATATTCTGGGGCGTGATAACCGGGATTATTGCGTTCTTCCTGCTGTTTTTGAGAATGCTATAAGTCGCTTGTTGCAACGGGTTCAAGCGGAAATCTACTGGTCAAAACCGATAGGGTCCAATCTTTCCGCTTCCCTTTCGCCTTTCATGTAAAGACGCATGCAATCACTGCAGCGTTCTTTCAGCTCGGGCTTGTCAGCCGCATAAAGGCCGAGAAGGGCCAGGACGACACTGCGGTACGTGCGCTTGGTTTCGATTTTCTGTTTATTGAAATGGGCCGCAGTTGAGCCGGCCGCGTAATAGCAGCCGTCCAGACAAATGCCCCTGATGACGCCCATCCTATCGACACCAGGGGATTTCCTATCTATCATGTGCTCTTGCATGCGAACCTGTAGCAAGAAAAAGGATTTAAACGCACGTTGCTATCCGAATAGCTGCCACAGCGCTTCCTTGTACTGCCGATACATGGGCAGGTCGTCTATCTGGTCGAAAGCCTTCAATACGGCGTACATGTGCTCCTTTTGCTGTTCCTTGCCGGCATTGAAGTATGTCCAGATCCTGTCACCTTCAGTCCTCAAGCCGTCAATCATGTCCCGGGTGTTCGCGAGCTTGTCCGCGCACTTGAGCATTTGCACGTCCCTGTTGGCGCCTTTCAGCTTGTGCAGTGCCGCTGCCTTGCGTTCCTTCCATGGCAGGCTCTTGTCCTCCTCGGTGACCGCCATCACAAGGTCGGTGACCTGCCTGCCGAACAGCCTCAATAAATCGTCTTTCGTGACGCCGGTATACTTGCTTTCCTCGACAGTGTCATGCAGCGCGCCGGCGCTCAGGAGGTATTCCTGAGCCCCGTTCTTTGCCAGTATGGAGTCGACATCCAGCAGGTGGATATAGAACGGCACATTGAATATCTTTCTGGTCTGGCCGCGGTGCATGTCATACATGAACAGCAGGGCTTCCTTGAACCTGCCGTTGGCCTGCTTCAGCATGCAATGCTTGCGGAACAAAATGTTATAAGCTCGACCCGATGCGAACTTCTTTAAATAGAGAACGGCTATTTCTGCTATGAAGTTTGCTTTTGGATGCAAGTATGCAAACACACTTTCATCATCTTTACGGGGAGGTGGATGAAAGTGAACGGCCTTGAAAATTATTCTCCCGCGGCGCAGAAGGCATTGAAGGCGGCCAAGGCCGCGGTTTGCGACAGGATACGGGTCAGGAAAGGGGACTCATCCTTTGAAGGCCTGCTGCTGCCGCGCAGCGAGCTGGGCGACAGGGACAGCATCATTCTCAAGCTGGACAACGGATACAACATCGGAATAAGGGTGGAGAAGGGAACGACAGTGGAGAAAATAGGGCACGCGAAGCTCAACCAGGAGGAAAAGTTCGAGTTCGGCAGGGAGAAGGTGGAACCGCAGCACTTTGATTCAAACAAGCCGGCGATAGGCTTCGTGGCCACCGGAGGCACCATAGTCAGCAAGGTCGAATACGCCACGGGCGGAGTGGTAGCCCTTGAATCACCCGTCGAGTTGCTGTCCAACATACCGGAGCTGAAAAGCTTCTGCAGCATCCCGGAAATCACCATCCCGTACACCAAAATGTCTGAGGACCTGCTCGGTTCCGACTGGCAAAAGCTGGCTGCTGCCGTCGCCAAGGAAGTGAACAGGACCAACGGAGTGATTGTGACCCACGGTACCGATATGCTCCACTATACCGCTGCCGCACTTTCGTTCATGCTCAAGGACCTGAAGAGGCCGGTGATAATCACGGGCAGCCAGCGCTCCTCGGACAGGGGCTCAAGCGACGCGTTCATGAACATCTTGTGCTCAGCGAGGGCGGCGCTGGCCGATTTTGCAGGAGTGTACGTATGCATGCACGCGACGCCCAACGATGATTACTGCCTGCTGATACGGGGGACGAAGGCGAGGAAGATGCATACGAGCAGGAGGGACGCATTCAGGCCGGTGAACGAAAGGGCGATTGCAAAGATATGGCCGGACGGAAGGGTCGAGATGTTGAACAATAACCATCAAAAACGGTCCGAAGGAAAGTGCTCAGCGGACACGAAGTTCGAGAGCAAGGTCGGAATCCTGAAGACCTATCCAGGAGCGGACCCGGCATTGCTGGATTGGATGGTCGCCAAGGGATACAGGGGGATAGTGATTGAGGCAGGAGCGTTGGGGCATGTGCCGACCGAGAGTGAGAACAGCTGGATACCGTCCATCAAGAAGGCCGTCAAGAAAGGCATCCCGGTCGTGGTAGCCTCACAGTGCATTTACGGAAGGGTGAATGCCAACGTGTACAAGCACCTGCGCATCCTTTTCCATGAGGCCGGTGCAATTCCTGCCGAGGACATGACGGCTGAGACCGCATATGTAAAGCTGTGCTGCGTGCTGGGACATTCAAAAAGGGCGGAGGACGTAAGAACGATGATGGTGCAGAACATGGCAGGCGAAATCAACGAGCGCCTGACCGAGGAAGAATTCCTGTTGTGATTGACATGGTTCTGGAAGAATTCGCGAACGTGCTTGGTCCGATAGTGACAGCAACCGGAAGCATACTTGCTCTCGCCTACTTCCCTCAGGTATACAAGATATGGAAGAAAAAGAGCGTGGAGGACATATCCCTGACGATGTACGGCGTGGCCTTTCCATGCCTCATATTATGGCTTCTTTACGGGTTGAGCATAAACAACCTTCCTCTCATAGCTTCCAACGCAATCGCGGTGGTGGCGTCAGGCATGATAATCGTGCTTTATCTGAAGTACAAGAGGAGGTAATGGATATGGAAACATGCAAGTTCTGCGATTGGAAGAAACTGAAGAGCGAGATATTCTATGAAACCCAGAGTTTCGTGTGCCTGTACAACATACGGCCGGTGTTCCCGGGACATTCCCTGATAATTCCGAAGCGGCACATGGAATCGCTCATGAGCATGAACGAGAGCGAGATTGAAGAATTACCGTCGGTAATCAAGCTGGTATTTGTTGCGCTCAAGAAAGCCTACAAAGCGGAAGGGTTCAACGTAATGCTGCAGGAGGGTTCGGCCGGAGGAGCGACCATCAAGCACACGCACTTCCACGTTTTGGCGAGGCACAAGGGCGACATACCGCCGCATACCGAATGGATGGAATACTTCAAACAGCACGAGACCGCCCGCAAGAACCTCTCAAAAGAGCAGATGTCAAAGGAAGTCGACAAGATAAAAGGCGCGATAACCAAGATATGACGTGTTCGCGATGGCTGAAGTGAAAGTGCTGATTGAGGGATACGTCAGGGAGGAGAACAAGAGGTTCTTCGCCTCCCCCGCCACCGTCCTGATAGTCGACAACGGCGTGAAAGTTCTGGTCGACCCCGGAGCCAACAAGGAAATGCTGCTGAGTGCGCTCTCCAAGGAAGGGATGAGGCCGCAGGACATCGACATAGTCTTCCTGACCCATTACCACCTCGACCACTCGCTGAACATCGGGCTGTTCCCTGACAAGGACATCCTCGACGGCGACATGATTTACAGGAAGGACGAGGAGATAGTGTTCTCCCACAGGATACCGAACACCAACATAGAAGTGATTCAGACACCAGGCCATGCGCACGAGCACGTTTCCCTGATGGCAAGCACGGACAAGGGAAAGGTGTGCATTGCCGGCGACCTGTTCTGGTGGATGGACAAGCACAAGCAAAAGACCGATACCAAGAGCCTGCTGGAGCTGAAGGACCCGTACGAGAAGGACCACGAGAAGCTGGTCGAGAGCAGGAAGATGATACTCAAACAGGCTGATTGGATAATTCCCGGCCATGGGAAACCCTTCAGGGTTTCCCGGACTGTTCAACCGAAAGTTGAACATCATGGCAAGATGTTCAAGGTGAAAGAGTGATACCTACGGATTACGAACAAGTCGGCTTCAAGTGCGGCATAGAGATACACAACCGCCTTGCCACAAAACACAAGCTGTTCTGCAACTGCAGCCCGCGATTCTCCACTGCAAGGTCCATCGCTACGGTAAAGAGAAACCTAAGGGCGGTCGCAGGCGAACTCGGTACCAAGGATGCCACGGCCGTGTTCGAATACCTGCGCAACAGAACGTTCTTTTACGAAAAATATCCGCAAGAGACCTGCCTGGTCGAGGAGGACGAGGAGCCTCCGCACGAGGTGAACAGGGAGGCGCTCGAGGTGGTGCTGCAGGTCGCAAAGTTCCTCAGGGCGGAGATACCCGACGAGATACAGTTCATGCGCAAGACGGTGGTTGACGGCTCCAACACCGCGGGTTTCCAACGGACTGCAATCGTGGGGATGAACGGCAGGCTGGAGACGTCAAAGGGAATTGTCAGGGTCGCGAACATCAGTCTGGAAGAGGAAAGCGCAGGAATCGTTAGTCATGAAGATGGAAACATCGTATATCGGCTTGATCGACTGGGTATACCGTTGATTGAGATAGGGACCGAAGCCGACGTGAAGGACCCGGAGCATGCGAGGGAAGTGGCCGAGAAGCTGGGCATGATTGTCAGGTCAACAGGAAAAAGTCAACGGGGAATCGGAGTAACAAGGCAGGATCTCAATGTTTCCGTGAGGGGAGGGGCAAGGGTGGAGGTGAAAGGCTTCCAGGAACTGGACATGATTCCGAAGGTGCTGGATGGAGAGGTGCAGAGGCAGCTCGAGCTGTTGAAAGAAGGAAAACAGGTGGAGGAGGAGACGAGGCAGGCCCAGCCCGATGGGACCACAAAGTTCATGCGGCCGCTGCCCGGCGGGGAGAGGATGTATCCAGAGACGGACGTTCCGACCATTCCGATTACAAAGGAGATGCTTGCAAAAATCAATATTCCTGAAAATTGGGAACAGAAACTCGAAAGGCTCAAGCAAAGCCTGCCCGCCGACCTAGCGGAGCAGGTGCTCAAGAGCGAGTATCTGGAACTGTTCGAAAGGCTGTCAAAGAATTACGAACCGATGCTTGTTGCGACCATGCTGGTTTCCACACTCAAGGATTTGCGGCGGCGCGGAATTGCAGTTGACAAACTTTCAGACAACCATATCGAGGGCGTGATGCAGGCAATCAAGATGGGCAAGACCGCGAAGGAATCTGTTCCCAAGCTGCTGGAAGTGCTTGCGGGAAAGCCAAGCCTGACGGCAGGCGAGGCGATAACCGAGCTGGGGGCGGGCGCGCTGACCGAGCATGAATTGCGGGAGATAGTCAAGAAGACATTCGAGAAGTTCCCGGACCTGGTCAGGGACAACAAGCAGGGTGCATTGATGGGTGAAGTGATGAAGGCGGTCAGAGGAAGGATTGACGGCGGTACTGTCGCTAAAGTTCTGAAAGAGATGCTGGGTCAATGAAGATTTCGCGTGTCGTCAGGAACGCATTCTATTCATTATTGCTGGCATGTTTGGCATGGGTGCTTATTTTTGTATGGGTAACTCACGATGTTCTGATTTCTGTTATCATGGCTTTTGCAGTGTTCGCGATATGTTTTCTCGGATACTCGAAAAAGAAAAAACACGATGAGAGTTCAATGTCCCGTTAAGCATCGCACGTCCAGCTCGGTTTAAAAGCCATACTGGCAAGCTGGTTCAATGAAAAACAGGTTCGTGGGATTCGTGCTCATAGGGGTCGCCGTCCTGATAGGTTTCATAATATTCTCGTTCAACAGCGCCATGACCACCATAGTCGGCACCTCATGCTCGCACGGGCCGAGTTGTCCGATGTGGGGGACGATCGATTTCCAGACCAACGTCAGCATCGCGATAATGGTCCTTGTGATTGCCGTGGGCTTATACCTCGTGTTTTTCGGCACGGAGGAGAGGATAATAACCAGGTTCAGATTCAGGCCGGCCAAGCAGGTCGAAATGAAAAAAATAACAAGAGAGGAATACAAGAGCGTCCTTGAAAAGCTCGATAACGAGGAAAAGGACGTCTTTGAAAGACTCATAGCGGCGCAGGGTTCCATGCTGCAGTCGGATCTTGTCGGTGACGATACCGGAATGAACAAGGTCAAGGTCACAAGGGTACTTGACAGGCTCGAGGTCAGGGGCCTGGTAGAAAGAAGGCGGCGCGGGATGACGAACATAGTGGTCCTGAAGCGCTGAAACTGGTTTCACACCATACCTAATAAGCTATTTCTGGCGTAGTCCGCCATGGAAAATAAGGAAAACAGAAAATCCGAGATAAAAACAATCGGCATCAAGGGGATGAGTTGCAAGAGCTGCGTGTCAAAGATCGAGGACGCCCTCAACGAACTCAAGGGCGTTGAAACGGCAAAAGTGAACTTGCTTGAGGAGCAGGCCGTCGTGGTATTCAATCCGGACATGATAGCCGCCGACAGGATCGAATCGAGAATCAAAGAACTCGGTTACAAGGTCGATGCGGCAAAACAGGAAGCTCAGGAAGAAGCGGAGGACGACGAGGCTGACGACGGCATAGAAGCAGGTAACAACAATCCTACATTCAGGAAAAGCTTGGAACCTGACATGGAGAAAAAGAAACCCAGTACGATAATGCAGGGGATAACTTACGGACTCATGCCGCACATAGGTTGCATAGCTTTCATATTGTTCTCGGTGCTCGGTGTCACTGCCGCAACATCGTTGTTCACGCCGCTGCTGCTGAACCCTTATTTCTTTTACATCCTGATAGCGATGTCGTTCGGTTTTGCCACGATATCGATTGCAATATACCTGAAGCGGAACGGGCTGCTGAGCTGGAAGGGAGCATCGCATAAGTGGAAGTACATATCCACCATGTACGGGACCACCATCGGGGTGAATCTCCTGCTCTTCCTGGTGATATTTCCATATGCCGCCAATGCCGCCACCATACCGTCATCCCAGAACGGGATAACCGGGGCGGCAATCGGCCTGCAGAGCAATCTGGCATCGATGAAGCTCCAGGTGGAAATACCGTGCTCGGGCCATGCGTTGCTGATCTCGGAGGAACTGAAGAAAATAAGCGGCGTTGCCGGTGTCCAGTTCAGTTTCCCGAACTATTTCGACGTGAAGTATGACCCGTCCAAGACATCGAAAACGGAGATACTGGCGCTGGAAGTGTTCAAGACGTATGCGGCGAAAGTGGTCAGTGAAAGCAACCCCGTTTCCGCGCCTTCAGGTGCGGCAGTCGCCTTGAGCGGATCCTCAGGCGGAAATGTGCAGACGGTCAAATTAAGCGTCTCGGGCGGGAATTACGTTTTAGAGCCATCAACGTTCAAGAAAGGCGTTCCGGTCAGATTGGAAGCCGACTTATCCAAGATGCCGGGATGCTCCAAATCGGTCGTCATATCCGCATTCAATGTGAACAAGTACCTGGCTCCAGGGGACAATGTCATCGAATTCACACCGGACAAGGCAGGGACGTTCAACATCGCCTGCTCCATGAACATGTACAAGGGCACATTCACGGTCTTGGAACCGGACGGGACCCGCTCAAATTATGCGCAGCCTTCCTCAAGCTCAGGAGGCAGCTGCGGGGGCGGCAGTGGAGGCGGCTGCGGCGGCTGCGGGGGTTAGAATCAAGATGACCAGATTGAAATTTATACGATTGAAATTGAACGGGATGACTTGCGACGGCTGCGCAGCCGTCATAGAAAAGGAGCTGGGGGCAAGGAAGGGAATCACAAGCATACATGTTGATTTTAAGAATCGTCTTGCACATATTGAATTTGATGGGGACTGTAGCAGTAAATCCGAAATCCGGCAGGAAATAATCAACCTGGGTTACGGTATTGCAGGATGATGTACGGGTGAACGATAAGATGGCAAAAATAAGCCTTAAGATAACCGGCATGCATTGTGCCAGCTGCGCGGTCAAGATAGAAAATACCCTGAAAAAGACGAAGGGCATAAGCTCGGCGAACGTGAATCTCGTTACAGAGAACGCGAACGTGGAATTCGATGCCGCAGCAATATCGCAGGACAAGATAATCCAAATAATAACAAAGCTGGGTTACCAGGCGATGCCGGCCGATGAGGGCGTGCATGACCATGAGAAGATGATGCGCAAGGCCGAAACGGCAAGGCAGAGGAACCTGCTCTTCCTCAGTGCAGCCCTCTCGGTCCCGACATTGCTCATCAGCATGTTCGCCATGGACCTGCCCTACCGTTCCTTGATACTTTTCCTTCTTGCGACGCCGGTCCAGTTCGTCGGGGGTTCCCAGTTCTACAGGGGCATGTTCATTGCTTTGAAAAACCGCACGTCGGACATGAACACACTGATAGCGACAGGAACTTCAGCAGCTTATTTCTATTCGGTCGCAACGGCCTTCTTCATAAGCGGCGACCTTTACTTCGAAACTTCCGCGCTGCTCATAACGTTCGTGCTTCTGGGCGAGTGGCTCGAGTCAGTCGCGCGCGGAAGGACATCGGGTGCCATAAAGGCGCTGATGGGCCTGGCGTCAAAGACGGCCCGCATCCTGCGCGGGAAAACGGAAATCAGGGTACCGCTCGAGGACGTCAAGGTCGGAGACATTCTGGTGGTCAGGCCGGGCGAGAAGATGCCCGTGGACGGGGTGGTGCTTTCCGGGTCTTCCTCGGTCGACGAATCGATGATAACGGGCGAATCGGTGCCGGTGGAGAAGAGGAAAGGGGACAAGGTGATAGGTGCGACTTTGAACAAGTTCGGCACGCTCACCTTCAGGGCCACGGCGGTCGGGAGCGCGACCGCGCTGAGCCGCATAATAAAGCTGGTCGAGGAGGCGCAGGGCTCCAAGGCGCCCATACAGAGATTCGCGGACGCCGTTTCGGCGCGTTTCGTACCGATAGTGCTGGTGATATCGCTGGTTGCATTCATTCTTTGGTTCACGTCCGGGCAATCGTTCCAGTTCTCGTTGCTGGCTGCGGTAGCAGTTCTGGTGGTGGCATGCCCGTGCGCGCTCGGCCTTGCCACGCCTACCGCCCTGATGGTGGGGATGGGAAAGGGCGCGCAGGCGGGGATACTGATAAAGAACGGCGAGGCGCTCGAGACCGCCTGCAAGATCGATACGGTCGTGTTCGACAAGACGGGCACCTTGACCAGGGGGAAGCCTGCGGTAACCGATGTCCTGCCCGCGAATAATGCCAGGCGGATAGTATCGCTCGCAGCTTCGCTGGAAAGGGCTTCCGAACATCCGCTTGCCGAGGCCATAGTCGCACGGGCTGAAAAGGAGGGTGCAAGGCTTTCTCCTGTGAGCGGCTTCAGGGCAGTACCCGGAAAGGGCATTGCGGGCAGGGTCGCAGGTAAAAGCATACTCCTTGGGAACGCGAAACTGATGGCAGGCGATTCGATTCCCGTAAAAGCCCTCTCGGAAACGGCCGCCAAGCTCGAGTCCGAAGGCAAGACGGTGATGTACCTTGCGGAGGGCAAAAGATTGCTGGGGCTGATTGCGGCCGCCGACACGTCCACCCATTATGCTCAGCCCGCGATGAAAGAACTGCGTGCGATGGGGATAGAGACCGTGATGATAACCGGAGATAACGCGCGCACGGCAAAAGCCATGGCCGACCGGCTAGGCATCAAACGAGTGCTGGCCGAGGTGTTACCGGAACAGAAGGCCGCTGAGATAAAGAGGCTGAAGACGTCAGGCAGACGGGTCGCGGCGGTTGGTGACGGCATAAATGACGCCCCGATGCTGGCTGAAGCTGACATAGGCATCGCGATAGGCAGCGGCACCGATGTGGCGATAGAGACCGGCGGAATAGTGCTGATAAAGAACGACGTTAGGGATGTTGCCAAAGCCATAAGACTGTCCAAGCGCACGATGGGTAAGATAAAGCAGAACATGTTCTGGGCGCTGTTTTACAACACGCTGGGGATACCGATAGCCGCCGGTGCTTTGTATTCCGCCTTCGGCCTGTTGCTGAGGCCGGAGATTGCCGCGGCAGCGATGGCACTCTCCTCTGTCTCCGTGGTCAGCAATTCATTGACGCTGAAGCGGGGGAAGCTCTGATCATTCCAGCACATCGACGCTGTCCAGTATGCCGTCCGAGTCCGCATCGATGCCTTCGACCACCTTTGCCAGAATTTTCGGGTCCTTCCTGTTGCCTGCGCATAAATCATCAAACTTTGTGAGCAAGGCGAGGACGGCGGCCTTGGTGCCTGCGCTCCTCCTGCCTGCAAGAACGAGCACCTCTTTGGTCCTGTCGAACGGATTGCGGGTCTTGACGACAATCCCGTGATTTTCCTCGCTGTAGCTCCTGTGCGAAACATCCGAGTAAATGCTGGAGAACTTGAACGCGCCGTGCTCGACCTGCTTCATGCGGATGGGCAGCTTCTCGTTCAGGCGGGCCATTATCATGTTCACGGCCGGTCCTCCAACGACTATCAGGTTACGTTTGAGGTCGCTTTCCCTGATTTCGGTGTCCAGTCGAACGCACTGCTCGGGAATGTAATTGAGGAAGCTTCCGAGGAAAAGACCAAGCTCCGCCGCCTCGGTGCCGTCCTTGGCCCGCACCTTGGTGGGGCCGTGCGGCTCGGGGCTTCCCATGATTATCAGGGCGTTCAGCTTCCCGTCAATCACGAACGGCTCAAGGAAGCGTTTGTGCTCGCTTTTCAGGGACTGCAGTTTTGCCGATGGTTGGAGGGGTTTGAGTAGGACGGCAAGGGCGGAGGCGTCGGCAGAGTAGATTTTGGCCATTGCACCCTGCCGGCCTTCGTTGCGGAGCACCCTGATCAGGCCAGCTTTTTCGAGGTTGCGGATGTGGTAATAGACCTTCTGTTCATGCACCTTCAGCTGCCGGGCCAGGTTCTTGGGATAGTCCGGCTTTTCTGTCAATGCTTGGAGTATTTTCCAAGCTAGTGGGCTGAGTGCGGTCGCCATTTGTCGGGGTTGCACGAGCTTCGCTGGTGCACTGACAGTCTTGCCGTTTTTCTGTTCAAATATATAGACCATGTATACCATTAACAACTAAATTTTACTACTATTACAATAGTTTTAGTGGTATTTAAATACCTATTCTCACCATTATTCGGATTAGCGGACTGATAAAATGGAACTGGATTTAACAAAACTGTTGGATGGGCTTGAGATCAGGACGCCAGCCGGTAAAGGGCGGCTGACTGTCATAAATAAAGGCGGGAGATTTATCGGTGTTTCCTATGTTTATAGAAGAAATATGGATAGGGTGAACAGAACCAGCAGTTTGGTGCTTCGAAAAAACATTGTCCTTAACACACAGAACGTTTACAGGGTCGCCCTGCTCGTTTCCGAGGGAAGTCATTTACGACCTAACAAAGTTGCGAAAAACAGTTACTTCAAATTCACAAATACGGATAAAGCGATGATGCATGAAGCTTTACGATTTTTTGAATATCTAATCAAGGATGGAAATATAAAGTTTGAGCTGAAGTGCCCACCGAAAATGTCCAAACAGCAAGCAGTATGCGCGTGGGCAAGCTGCCTGAGCGGGAGCGCTTACACAATCAGTCGCAGCAGCAGAACGGGCACTGCTTCTTGCGGTGCCTATGTCAATAAAGTCTTCTTGACGCATATAATAGATAGGATTGCAGAAGCCACCATTATGCACATCAAAAATGATAAAAAATTGTTAAGGTCTTGGTTCGCGGGCCGGATAGACGGGGACGGATCGATACATCCTACCTATCATAGAATAGATATCGCTTATCATAAAGTCGATGAAGCAGTATTAATGAGGACAGAAAAGACACTTCTTCGCAGTATGGGAGTGAAGTTTGTCAAAGACAGGTTGTTAAACGGCAAAAACATTGTCGTCCTGCAGATATGCGGTTTAGATAACATGATAAAGCTGCTTGACCCAAGAACGGGCTTGAAAAACAAGGTAAGAATCTTTTGTCTTATAAAACGGACCAAGTTTTATATCGATTTAAATCAACGTTTCAGAGAATCTTTACCCGTTCGGTGTTCAAATATAACGCAACAGAAGAATTGGACCAGATATCTGAACGGAAGCAGGAGAATGCCGCTTTCTGTTTACGAGGGTACGTTCGGAACGGCATGCGTACACAGCATAAAAGACATGAGATGCGGTAATAAAATCATTGCAGACAAAGACGTTATACGAGGCATTTTGGACGTGAAACGTCTCACGGGAGGTGAATGAGTTGTGCGGAATAATCGGCTATGTCGGTAGCAATTGTAATGTGGGCGAACTGCTGTTGAATGGCCTTAGGAACTTGGAGTATCGTGGATAGCGGCCAACGGTTACGTTGGCGGCCCACATACGACTCCGTGGGGATAGCCGTTCTGGATAATCAGGGAAACATAGTCGTCAGAAAGGACGTCGGAAAGATAAGTGACGTTGATCAGAAGCTGAATTTTTCTGAGTTCCCAGGAAAGGCAGGCATGGGTCATACGCGTTGGAGTACACATGGTGCGGTCACCCAGGCTAACGCTCATCCGCACCTCAGCAACGATAAGAGCATAGTTGTGGTCCACAACGGGATAATCGAGAACTACCAGGAACTGAGAAAGGAATTGCAGGGGAAGGGATTCGTCTTTTTGAGCCAGACGGATACCGAGGTGATACCGAACCTGATTCAACTGGAAATGCGTGACAAGCCGTACGTTGAGGCGGTCAGAGTCGCACTGAACCGGCTGGACGGGAGCTTTGCAGTGGTCATAGCAAGAAAGGGGGAGAAGCGGCTGATAGCTGCCAGGAAAGAAAGCCCACTGGTCTTGGGGGTGGCAATCCACGGACTGTTCGTTGCATCCGACATACCCGCTTTTCTGGATCAGACCAAGAACGTGATTTATCTCCACGATAAGGACATGGTGTTGCTTGAACAGAAGCCGCAGGTGTTCAGCCTTGTTACCGGCCTGCCCGTGGAAAGGAACATGGACAGCATAGCATGGGACATCGAGTCCGCCAAGAAGGGCTCTTTCGAGCATTTCATGCTGAAGGAGATAAGCGAACAGGCCGAGACGGTATCAAAGGCAATAGAACAGAATAGAGAAAGCATAGAGGAAATCGCGGAGGCCATACGGAACGCGAAGGGCGTATACTTCGTGGCATGCGGCTCCAGTTACAACGCATGCAAGGCGGCCGAGTACAAGTTCTCATGGCTCGCGAAAAAGCACATCAACGTGGCCTTGGCTTCGGAGTTCCCGAACTACAAGGACTTCCTGCTTCCTGAAAGTCTTGTCATAGCAATCTCGCAGTCCGGTGAGACTGCGGACGTATTGTCCGCCGTCAGGGCGGCCAAGGAAAAGGGAGCGAAGGTCATCAGCATAGTCAACGTGATGGGGAGCAGCTTGGCAAGGGAGAGCGACAAGTCCGTGATGATGAATGCCGGGCCGGAGATTTGCGTGCTTGCGACCAAAAGCTATACCAGCCAGCTTGCAATTCTGACCCTCATTGCTTACGCGCTTGCAGGCAGGTATGATGAGGGAAAGGGAAAATTGAAGGAACTGATAAGGCATATTTATTATCAGACCTCGGCCAACATGCGTGCATACGTCAAGCAGCTGGCGAACCAGCTCAGGTATACGCATCATATCTATGTCATCGGCAGGGGGATGCAATATCCCACCGCGCTTGAAGCGGCACTCAAGATCAAGGAAGTCAGCTACATCCATGCGGAAGGTTTCGCCGGCGGTGAACTCAAGCACGGGAACATAGCGCTCATCGAGCACGGGACTCCCTGCATAATTTTCATGAGCAAGGACAACGAGAAGGAAATGATGGGGAACGCGATGGAGCTGAAAGCCAGGGGAGCATACATAATCGGAATCGGTCCGAACCCGAACGAGGCGTTCGATTTCTTCATCAAGGTCAGGGAATCCGAAGAGGCTAACAGCATCTGCCAGATAATCCCGGTGCAGCTCCTGGCCTACCAGCTTGCGGTCTTAAGAGGCTGCGACCCCGATAAACCGAGGAATCTTGCGAAGTCCGTCACGGTGAAATGATATGAATGAAAACTTCGTTTTCAAATCAGCAAACTATGCAGTGAACAGGAGTGTTTGCTGATGACAGGAATATTCAGGGCATACGACATACGCGGCATCTACGGAAAGGACCTGAACGAGGAGATAGCTAAGCGGATAGGCGCGGCGTTCGGGACAATCAACAAGGGAACGATTGCGGTGGGGATGGATGCGAGGCTGAGCGGGCCATCTCTCAAGACAAAGTTGATGGAAGGTCTCAGGTCAACCGGTTGCAACGTGGTCGATGTCGGCATGATAACCACACCGATGATGATTTTCGCCGTAGGCAACTACAAGCTGGATGGCGGAGTGATGGTCACCGCTTCCCACAATCCGAAGGATTACAACGGGTTCAAGTTATTCACCAAAGGGGCGATGCCTCTCAGTTATGAGAGCGGGGGCCAAAAGGTGGAGGAACCGGTGAAGAGCGGGAATTTTACCAAAGGGACAGGCGGGGTCAAGAACATGGATGTCGTTGGTGATTATTCGAATTTCATACTGGGCTATGTCAATGTCAACGGAAAAGGGATGAAGATAATCGTGGATGCCGGCAACGGTTCTGCGGGAAGAATACATTGCGACGTTCTGCGGAAGGCGGGCTTTGAGGTGACGGAGCTGTTCTGCGAGCCCGACGGGAACTTTCCGAACCATGTACCTGACCCGACGGAGCCGAAGAACATCGAGATGCTCAAACAAAGAGTGAAGGAAACCGGAGCGGACATGGGAATTGCTTTTGACGGGGACGGCGACAGGCTCGGAGTGATTGACAGGCACGGGAACGAGGTCATTCCGAACGACATCTTCATAATGTTGGCGAAGCATGCGCTCAGGATGCACGGCGGGGGGAACGTGGTGGTTGACCTCGCATGCTCGATGACCGTTTCCGATTCCATAGGCAAAGCCGGCGGAGTGACGCACAGCTGCAAGGTCGGCCATACATACATAGCGCAGATGATGGCAGAACAGAAGGCGGTGTTCGGCGGCGAGCTGTCCGGTCATTATTTCTTCAGGGAGACGTTCAGCGGGGACGATGCGCTGTTTGCAAGCCTGAAGCTGCTGGAGTTCCTTCATCTGAACAACACCTCCTTTGAGAAAGAGAGCGCGGCAATCCCGAGATATTTCTCGCAGATAGGGGAACACCAGGCCATCCCGTATGACAGCGCCAAGGGCAATCCTATAGAGAAAATAAAGCGCATGTACAGGGAGAAGGGATGCAAAGTGGATGACAGGGACGGCGCCAAGATAATGTACAAGGACGGCTGGATGCTGTTCAGGCCCTCCAACACTTCCCCTCTCATAAGGTACGGGTTCGAGGCCAGGAGCCGGGAGACGTTCGAGGAGATGCGGAAGATGGTCGAGGAAATCAAGGGGATGATTCCAGCATGAAGGCAATTGTTTTGGCCGGAGGGATAGGGAAACGGATGCAGCCCGTCCAGAAGGACAAGTGCCTGCTCAAGTTCGTCGGAAAGGAGCTGATACTTCACCAGATTGAGGCGTTGGAGAAGGCGGGAGTGAAGGAGTTCATAATCATCTGCAACAGCATGAACGTCGACAAGGTGAAGGAGCTGGTAGGAAAAAAGGCAGAATACGTGGTCCAGCAGGAGGCGCACGGGATGGCCGATTCCCTGCTTTCAATCAAAAACCCGCCGCGCGAGGCGCTGATAGTCGGAACCAGCGACATACTGGATTGGGACGCTTACAGGACCGTGCTGGAAAAGAAGGAAGGGGATTCGGTGCTCATCGGATACAAGGTCAAGAGCTACTTCCCGGGCGGATACCTGATGACCGAGGGCGACAGGTTGAAGGGAATGATTGAGAAGCCCGGGGCGGGCAACGAGCCGAGTGACATGATAAACCTGGTGGTCCATTACCACCGGCATTTCGACAAGCTGATAGAGACCATGAAAATCACGGTCAGCGACAAGGACGACGTGTACGAGAAGGCGATGGATACCATGATGAAGAAGTACGATTTCAGGGTGGCGCCTTACGAGGGGCAGTGGGTCCCGCTGAAGTTCCCGTGGCATGTGCTTGATGCAGCGAAGTTCTTCATGGAGAGGGCGGAAGGAAAGATAGCTCCTTCAGCCACCGTGTCGGACAAGGCAGTGATAACCGGCAAGGTGATAATCGAAGACAACGTCAAGATATTCGAGAACGCCGTGGTAAGAGGACCCTGCTACATCGGGAAGAACTCGGTCATCGGGAACAACACGCTAGTGTGGAGCGGCTGCCATTTCGGTGACAGGTGCGTGGTCGGCTGCGGTTCGGAGATAAAGCACAGCTATTTCGGGGACGAATCATGGTCGCACAGGAACTACATCGGGGATTCGGTGGTGGCAGACAACTGCAATTTCGGTGCAGGCACAATCACGGCCAACTGGCGGTTCGATGCGCAGCCTATCAGCGTCAACGTAGGTGACAAGAAGATATCCACGGGCACGGACAAGTTCGGTTGCATCATGGGTGAGGGCTCCAAGACAGGCGTACACGTTTCAATAATGCCCGGCGTGAAGATAGGACCCAACTCGATAATAGGGGCGCATGTTATGGTCCCGAAGGACGTCGGGCCGGGAAGGTTCGTGGTGCTCAAGGAAACGATAGAGGAGAAGGAGAACATGCTCAAGAGCGCCGGCAGCAAGGAAGAATTGCTGAAGAAAATGATGGGGGAGAAATGATATGGAATTTTATGTAAGAAGGCTTACCGCAAAAGACCTGCCGGAAATAATGATTGAAGAGAAAGAGGCATGGGTGGCGCAGGGGCAGCCTGATCTCAGTGCCGATGAAAGGACGGTAAAAGAACGGCTGGAGAGATATCCTCCCGGTAATATCGGGCTTTATGATAAGGAAAAAAATCAGCTGGCCGGAAAGTGCGTCTGGCAGCCGGTGCGCGAAGTCACTGAGAGTTGGGAAGCGAACGTATCGAAGGAGAAAATGGACCCGAAAAGCAGGGATTGCTATGTCATCAATTTCGATATCAGGCCCTCCTACAGGGGGTCCGGAGCTTCCGACGCCCTGATGCAGGCGGCCCTGGAATCGATGCAAAAGGTCGGCATGAAGACGATGTGGCTCGGCGGCAGGAACGTCCCGAGCAACCACAGGTTCTACGGCCGCTGGCTGGAGCATGTCAATGTAATTGATAACTATTGGACGGAAGATGTGGAGTCCGAGGGAAAAGGGGTCCTTTACAGACGCGACCTGACAAAGCCGATAGAAAGAAAGGAATGATGATGGGTTTCGGCAGCTGGGCGCGGTTCCTGATCGGTATTGTCTTGTCGGTGGAAATAATCCGGACGATGATTTTCGGCGGGGAACAAAGCGGCCTGCTGGTCCCGCTTGCAATCGTTTATCTCTTGTTGTCGGCATTATGGGTCTTCACGAAAATTGTTTGACGTGCTTCCCGAATTCTTTCATGGCTCTCTCGATTTCCGTCACGTATTGCTTGGGTCTCTTGACGTGCTTGAAAATCAGCTCGCATTCCTCATGGGTCCTTCCGCCGGACGAGCCGACGGTTATGGTACCATAGTTCAGGAGCCGCTGGACGTATCCCTGCTTGAAGTTGACGTCGACTATGTTGTTGAAGAACACGGCTTTCCTCGTTTTCTTGAATATGCCGTTCTCGACCACCACCTGGTTGGGGGTTATCTTGTAAATCGAACGGATGCGGGTGATTTCCACGGTGTAAATCAGCACCAAAGCCAGGCCGCCGGCTGCGGGGAAGCTCCAGAAGTTTATCGGCAGGCCGAAGTATGCCAGGGCGGCCATCAGTATCGCCGGGACCGCTGCCAGCAGATAGACGTCCATGAAAGCGACGCGGGCAGGGCGCAAAATATGCAGGGGCGCATCCACTGTCATGTATCTATCCACGTTTTACCGACATAAATCCCTGACTTAAACCAGTCCTTTTTTTGGTTAATAACATCGGGTTAAATCTTTTGCGAGGTTTACTATTTGTTGGTAATTATGGGTCTCTGGAACACGAAGGCAGTGGGCAGGAAACTGGATGCGGAACTCGAATACACGAGCCCCAGATACATAGAAAACTATTACCGCTCGAACACGAAGCTGCACAAGGAAGTGGTGGGTTCCGGGGCCACGAAAAACCTCAAACGGCCGGAGTGGGTGGGAAGGTACGCGAAGCACCATTTCGTCTCCGTGCTTGATGACAAGGAATGGTCGAACGAAAGGATGAGGGAGATATCGAGGAAGATAGTTGACAGGCTGGAGAAGGACGCACGGGAGTACGAGAGGGCGGGCGACAGGACCGCGGCCGAATACACATATACTTTTCATTCGGCCGCCACGGGGCTGGGCAACGATATGCACATGGAGTTCGAGAAAGAGCTGGGAAGGATTAAAAAAATACAGAAGGAAGGCAACACGTTCAAAGGCTGGATAAAGGCGGGGGCGGACGTCCTCGGGTTCAGGCTCGGCACAGGCATAGCAATGTACGAGGTGCTTGACGGGCCGTTCTCGGACGCGGAAATAGACGTGTGCGGCGTGAAGGTAACCGGACGCGACATAAAATACCTCGGTCTGGCGATTGGCATAGGAATAACGTCGATGATAAGTTATGCATGGGGAAAGTCCAAGGAAGAGGAAATATGGAAAATGTTCAGGCAGAACATCAAGAAATGTGCGGAAGATTCCGCAGAGGAGGTCCTCAGGTCCTTCGAGGCCAAGTATCCGGACGCCGTAAGAAAGTATATACCCAAGAACGATGAAACCATAAGGAAGGGAATCAAGGAAATGGGGGCGGATTGCAGTGAAGACGTTCATCCAGACTCTTAACATGATGGACCTGAGGAAGAAGCAGAACGAACTCAGCGTCAGGCTTCCCGAAATGCGGAAAGACATAAATTGCGCCCTCATCCTCTACAGGCAGATACTCAGGGTCGAGGAATATATGAGGGATACGCTGGCCAACGCCGGGGACAATGCGACATCCGATGATTTGGCCGCATATCATATGCAGCAGCAGCTCAGGAAAAGGGCGGAAGAGGAAGCAAGAAACCACTATGACGGAGATTGGGACAAGCTCATTTCGCAACCAGCTTCACAGCAGAAATCATAAAGCGACCGGAGTTGCCATCCCACTTATTCTCAGCCGCGGTGATTTTCATCCTCTGCTTGAACAGCGGGCAGTCAAGCACTGCGGTCTCGTATTCCCCACCCTCACCGACAATCGAAATCTTGTGCTTCTTCCGCAAGGCAAGCAAGTCGTCAATGCACTTGTTGTCTATCCTTCTTCCGAGCCATTTTTCGGTGAAGCCGTCAGCTGCCACTTCGGTAATCACTACATCAAAGCCCTCCTTGATCAGCTCATGAAGATATTTTTCTTCGTCGATATGCCACATGGGAGCAACAAGCTTGAGATTCAGGTCCTTGCAGACCTTGGCAACCCTGTCTTTTTGGTAGTTGCTCTTGATGGCCCCGCAGACCACCCCGTCCACTTCCATGTTCTTCAGCAAGTTCTCAATCTCGTGGACTTCCTTCTCCTTCTCCCCGGTGCACTGGCTGCTGACCAGCTTCATCCCCATGGCTACAGACTGGAACACGGTGAGGCCGATGTTCGCGGTGTGGTACATGTAGCTTTCGGGATTGCTGGAATGGACCGTGGCAAGGTAGGAAATGGTGTGGCCTTCCTGCATCGCCTTCCAGATGGCGAACATGCTGTCCTTCCCGCCGCTGAACAGGGCTGCGAGCTTCATACCAGAGGTTCGAAGTCGGTTCTTATAAGACTTTTTTCGTGCCATTTACGCGACATCATTTTGTCGCAATCATGGCATGAACTGGCAATTTTTGGCGCGATTCGCCTGAAGAAATCGGATATAACCGTATTAATTATGTCACATCGCTGTTATAGCATAGATTTTCCATTATATACTTACATGGACGTGCCAGCGGAGCAGGTAGCGACAGCGGCAAACCCGTCACGATTCAGGGATATATATATGTCGTGATTTGCGTTGTCACCGTCTTACTCTCTTTGGGTCTTTATTTTACCACGATCGGAATCGGGGCCGAAGACCTGCAATCAGGCAACTTTTTCTTTCTCGACCCTTCAGGCCCAAGCATGGACATGAGCCAGTTCCTGGAAACGAAAAACAATTATACCGTTTCTTACATGCCTCTGAAAGAGGAAATCACCCAAATCCTTTCGGATGCTGACGGTGATTTCGGGGTTTACTTTGAAGACCTGGAAATTGATGCATGGTTCGGTGTGAATGAGCGCGAAGCATTCAGGCCTGCCAGCTTGCTGAAAACAACAACCGTTGCAACGATACTCAAGGAGGTCGAGGAGGGTGAGGCATCGCTGGACACAGAGGTTGCGCTGACGAAAGGCGATATCGCCAACTTTGAGTTCGAGAATTCATATGCGAAAGAGGATCAAAATATGACCATAAGACAGCTCATCGAAATAACGCTGATTCATTCGGACAATACCGCGCTCAATAAACTGTACGGTTATGTGATCAATGACAGGTGGATAGAAACACGATTGAGAATGGGCATGCCACTGTCGGTGAGCTTTGAAAGCTCCGGGGATATCGCCTTGTCACCAAAAGAATTCAGCAATGTCTTCCATTCCTTGTATTATTCGGGTTATCTTAGCAAGTGTTCTTCAAACTGGATGCTAATGCTGATGTCAGAGACGGATTTCGTCGATGGGATTCCCGCGGGAGTTTCAAAGGGCGTCGTGGTATCTCATAAGATCGGTCTCTGGGCGGATTACGGCAGCGTGCATGACTGCGGAATAGTGTATGCAAAAAGGCCCTATATACTGTGTATAATGAGCAAGAACACGACCCTAGAGGAAGGCAATCGCGTGATAAAAGAGATCTCAGAAACGGTTTACGATCACGTTTCAGCACCCCTTTAAATAGTATTTAAATAGGGTCCAAGCGAGTAATTGAGATGCCGTTTGGGATTCGGATTGAGAACGTCGTCGCTTCTGCGAACCTGAAGGTCGAAATTGCGCTGGAGAAAGTTGTTCAGAACCTTGAAGGAATCGAATACGAGCCGGAACAATTCCCTGGAGTGGTCATGAGGCTGAAGGACCCGAAGGCAGCCGCGTTGATTTTCAGCAGCGGGAAGATAGTCTGCACGGGTGCGAAGAGCCCGAAGGATGCCAAGCTGGTCGTGGCAAAGATAGTGTGCAGGCTGCGCAAGCTCGCGATAAAGGTGCCGAGGAACTACACCATGAAGCTTGAGAATATAGTCGCCAGTGCCAAGCTGGAGAGGGAGCTCAATCTGGACCATATTGCGTTTACACTTGAAAACACGGAGTACGAGCCTGAGCAGTTCCCGGGACTGGTTTACAGGATGGACGACCCTAAGGTCACGTTCCTGCTGTTCGGTTCTGGAAAGGTCATTTGCACCGGCGGAAGAAGCATTGCTGATGTCGAGAGGGCCGTGGCCAAAGTGGACAAGAGACTGAGACAGCTGAAGTAGTCCGCCTTAAATCCTTTTCGTGCGAGAGCTGTTCATGGATTTTGATATAGGGGAATACTGCTCAATCGGGTTGCGTGGAATATTAGATAGGAAGGGTCTGGTTGAACGGCCCTCATTCTCGCTGCAAATCAAGAAACGGCCCGTCTTTCGGTACCTCGATTACCTGCAGGAAAAGTACGGCCTGAAGCTGGTCCGCGAATTTCACATAGGTTGTTCATGGGACAGCCGGCCGCCGAACATAAGGTATACGGCCAGAAGGAATGAGTGGGACGGGGAGATGGTTTTTTGGTCCGAGCAACGGCTGACTCAGATTGTCTCTTTACGAAACGGGTATTTTCACGATGAAAAAGGCAAGAGGGACCTGCTGGCGGTCTCCAAGGCGATGAACGACCAAGAAAACATCGAACAGCGCATTGTGGTCGGTTGGTCGGGTTCCGCGCAGGCCCTCGGATTGTCCGAGTACAATCTCGGCAGGTCCGGATACTTTCGAATCATCGTTCAAAAAAACAGGTGGAAGCACGTCGACGGTCTGGATGATTTTATTGAGCATCCGTTTGGCACAAAGGAGGTCGAAAAGGCCGTTCTTGGCAGGATAGTGGAAGGTACGGATTCGCCGTTTGCCCGCCCCGAAATCCGCGAAGCCATAAAGGAATACCAGTTCATGGACGCGAAGGAATTCTCCGCCGTGACCGGCATGCTGCTGGCGGACGCGGTCGGGGAGGCGACTAAGATATTCTGGCCGCAGCTCAGGAAAGAGACAGCCGAGGAAAAAGTGTTCAGGGACCAGACCTTCGGCGGCATGCGGATGTAGTTTAAGTTCCGGAAAAAGAAATACTGTCCATGGTCATCCGTAAGATTGGCAAGCAGAAGTGGAGACTTTACAGCGGGTGCATATGTTTGTTATTGATTTCCGTAGTTCTGATCGGTGGAATTGCCAGTTATGTTCCTGCTCAGGTAAATGAGCAAGAAATTAATAAAACCGGAGTACCAGATACCGAAGAAGCATGTAAAAATCTGAACGGGATTTTATGCGGGGAACATGAATATTGCAATACCAAAACAATTGAGCTGGAAGGGACTGATCGCTGTTGCCCCAAAGGATATGTGGATACCGTGACCCAATTTGATTTTTCGACCAAAAGGATATGCGGGAGAAATCCGGAAACTGGGAAGTTTAATTATTGCCATTGTGAACCGAATAATGAGAAAAACAAGATAGCGGTAATTATTGCAAAGAACGGTGTCTATGATTCCGATGTTGTTACTTCCCAAATTTTGGAATATTTCAATGCGGTCAAAAAAGACCTGAATACGGAAAATGCGGGCATACGGAAATTTGAAGGAAAAACAATGAACGAATTGGACGATTTTACCGGAAATCTCTACACGAATGAGAACGTGGGTTACATTATCTTAATTGGAGATGATTTGCCTGTTGCCGAGACCACGGAGGACAGCATCCAGAATCTTGCGGATATACAGGGGAAACTGGCCTGCGCAAACAAGGACTGCGAGTTGCGTTCTTGCAAGGACATGGCTATTTCTTACATACTCCCTCCGGTCTTGTACTCAAGCAGTCAAAAAACCGATTTTGTTTCCAACGTATTGGAGAAGTATGCCGATTATCACAATAATTTTGCCATCTATAATAATACATACCAAAAATCGGTTATTTCCATAAATGATGCCGAATTTTCCATCAGAAGAAACGGTTATGAACTGCCTACAACCGATGTTTTTAATAACGAATCCGGAAAAATAAATGACGAATTTAAGAAAAAGAACATGGTCCTCTTGACCCAGGTGCATGGTGCAAGCACAACAATGGGCCTGGGTCTCGGGAATACCGTTTATACCACTTTGGAAGATTATTCCGATTTTGCGAAAATAAACGGCGCGCCGGCTCTTTTGTTTGATGCCAGTTCATGCCAGTCAGTTACGATAAGGCAAACGGGCATAAATTATTGCTGCTGGCCACAGATAACAATGGAATCCGGAATTTGGGCATATTATTCCATTGGCGGAGAAACAGAGATGCAAGGTGCTTTTGCCAGAGAAGAAACAATAGGTCTGGCGCTTAGAAAAGAGATAGTTCAACAATCCTACATATTCGGAGATGTTTTGGCGCACGTAAATTAAACTTTTAATCTTAATGAATGTAGTTTAAGTTTCCGGAAACGAAATGCTGCCCATGGTAATCCGCAAAATTGGGACAAGGAAATGGCGGCTTTACAGCAGGCACATCAACCCCAAGACGGGCAGGAAACGGAACCTGGGAACATTTTCAAGCAAGGCTGCCGCACTCAAGCATGAAAGGGCGGTCCAGTTCTTCAAGCGGCGCTGACATTTCACATGCTTCCGATGCAGCGAAATTTCGTCTGGCCTTAAATAGATTAAGCCCAATCTTAGTATCGCATCCGTATGGTTGATGACGTTGAAAGACTGGAGGAATTCTTCTCGCGGTTCTACCAGCGCGAGTTGATGGACGCGGCCGCGACCGGAAAGAAGGCGATAACCGTGGATTTCAATCAGCTCGACAAGTTCGACCACGTTCTTGCGGACAAGCTGTTGGATTCGCCGGCGGAGATGCTGCCGATAATCGCGGATGTGATAGCGGCAATGGACACCCCGTATGGTTCGCTGAAGCTGGTTCCGCGGTTCACGAACCTTCCGCAGGAGAGCTCCATCCGCATCAGGAGCCTCCGCAGCGAGCACATAGGGAAGCTCATGCTCATAGACGGCATCGTCAGGAGGGCCGGTGAGGTCCTGCCGGAAATATCGGTGGCCATATTCAAGTGCCCGGCATGCGAGAAGCACATCGAGGTGCCGCAGACCGAGAAAACCCTCAAGAAGCCGTTTTTCTGCGATGATGACGAGTGCGGTTACAAGGGACAGTTCGAGATGATTGACCGGAAGCTGTTCGACAGCAGGTGGCTCTCCCTGGAGGAGCCGCACGAGGTGGCGACCGCCGAGCAGCCCGGCAGCGTGCACGTCTACATGCGGGACGACCTGACGACCCCCGAAATGCAGCGGAAGTGCGATGCCGGCAGCAGGCTCAAGGTGGTGGGCATAATCAAGGAGATGAAGGATTTCAACAAGGGCGCAATGAAGACGCAGATGCACATCTTCATCGAAGCCAATCATGTCGAGCCGACGGAGATAGAGTGGGACGAGATTGTCGTCACCCCGGAAGACGAGGAAAAGATAAAGATGCTTGCGAGCGACCCGCAGATTTATGACAAGCTGGTGCAGAGCATCGCGCCGAGCATATGGGGGCTCAACGTAGAGAAAGAGGCGATAGCATACCAACTGTTCGGCGGGGTGCAAAGGATAGCTGCTGATGGCACCAGATTGAGAGGGGATATTCATTTACTACTAGTCGGTGACCCCGCGGTTGGAAAAACACAACTTTTGAAATTGGTCAGCAAGGTCATCCCCCGCGGGAAGTATGTTTCCGGAAAGGGAGTCACGGGCGTGGGATTAACCGCGTCGGTCACAAAAGATGAGGAGCTGGGCGGCTGGGTGCTTGAGGCCGGAGCGATGGTGCTTTGCCACAAGAGCCTGATAGCGATAGACGAGTTCGACAAGATGAACAAGGACGACCAGATAGCGATGCACGAGGCGATGAGCACGCAGACCATCTCCATTGCCAAGGCCACCATCATCGCGACCCTTCCGTCGCAGACGGCCGTTCTTGCGGGAGCCAATCCCAAGCTGCAGCGGTTCGACATTTACAGGCCGCTGCCCGAGCAGATAGACATCCCGGAAACCCTGCTGTCACGTTTCGACCTGAAGTTCGTGCTGCGCGACGTGCCGAACAAGGAAACGGACACCAGGATAGCGGAACATATCATGAAGGTCAGGATGGCGCCGGAGGAGGTGAAGCCGCTGATACCCACGGAGATGCTGAAGAAGTTCGTGGCGTATGCCCGCTGGAACTGCCGTCCGGTGCTGACACCAGAGGCGGCGGAACGACTGAAAAGCTACTACCTGGAGATGCGAGGAATGTGGCATGATACAACCGATTCATTGGCCATCACCGCACGGCAGCAGGAAGGGCTCGTGAGGCTCTCGGAGGCGGCCGCAAAGGTCAGGTTGAGCGAAAAGGTGACCATAGCCGACGTGGAAAGGGCCATAAGGCTCATGGAATACAGCCTCAAGCAGCTCGCGTTCGACAGGGTGACCGGCAAGATAGACATAGACAGGGTCGAGGGGGTCGGCACGAGCAAGCGCAATGCCATCCGCACTGTGCTGGACATAATTGATGCCTTGGAGAAGGCGATGGGAAAGAAGCTGCCTATTGTAGAGATAATCACCGAGGCGCAGGAGAAAGGAGTGTCAGCCCACGAGGTCGAGGACATAGTCAACAACCTCAAGCGGGAAGGCAGGCTGTTCGAGGTCCAGAAGGACCACGTGCAGAAGCTGTGGTAGCCCTAAGGAAGAATGGCGCTAAACGCGCCTTCCACGGAAGTCCAAGTATTTATGCCTTTACGTCTCCAAGTCATGCATGGAAGAATATTCCGAGAACGGTCGGCTCCCACCGGTGACAGAGCAGAAGTACCCCTGGAGCTGCGAGATCTGCACAATAAAGTACGCCCTGGATTATCTGCTCAAAACGAATATCTCTGAGGATGAGATACTTTCCCGGGTCACAGCCGTCGAATCATCAGGCAAGCTTTTAGCAGATGTGATGCGGGACAAGCCGGAAATAAAGATTGCCAAGCCGAATTACACCCCTTCACTGCCGCATCTCCGGTACGTGGGGCTGGGCACCGTTGCCAGGAGCCTTTGTAAAGGGCAAGCAGAAGTAAACTTTCTCGATTCTTTTAACATGACTTATTTTCTTGAAAAAAAGTGCAGTCGGGATGACAAGAAAACGATAAAGGTCCATGTCCATCCGATGCCCGAATTCATCCACGGCATTGATCGTGGGCTGGAAGACGAGGTAAAATATCAAGTAATCAAGGAAATGCTAGAGGAAGACGGGGTCATTATTGCCGGTGGATCCAGGAAAAGGGTTAACGGTATTGACACGGGAGCACGTCACGCTTTTCTGATAAAAGGGGTCGGAAAGGATGGCGGCGAACAGTTCGCAAAGGTATTAGACTCTAATTACAGAAGACAAGGTCTGTTGCCCGAATACTTGATTCCATTGAATAAACTAAGTCTTGACATTGTTTTCTATAAACGGGTTGACCGGGAACATGGATAAATGCTTTTGACGGCATTGGTGTTCCCATGGAACGCAAGAGGTTGACGGCAATGAAGGCGGGGCTGGCAGAGCTTTCAAGCGGGAAATGGGTGAAGAAGGGCGGTTTCGAGAGCAGCTATGTGCTGACCTCGCTGGGAAGAAGGCTTTCCAGGGTCAGGGTGATGGGGCTGATAGTGGACAAGTGGGCGAGCGAGGACGGGAACTACGCGACCCTTTCGCTGGACGACGGGAACGAGACCGCGCGGTGCAAGATTTTCGTGAATACCAAGATGTTCGACGGGCTCGCCTCGGGCGACCTGGTGGACGTGGTCGGAAAGCTGCGCGAGTGGCAGGGTGAGATTTACGTCGCTCCCGAGACCGTAAGAAAAATGACTGCGAACTGGGAGACGCTCAGGATGCTCGAACTCAAGGCGGCCTACCGGGCCCAAAAAGCGCTGATTGCGAAGGTCCGCGAGATGCAGAAGCATACGTCGGATGTGAACGAAATCAAGTCCCTTGCGACAAAGACCGGATTCGATACGGATGCCGTTCTTGCAATACTGGAGGCGCAGGAAATGAACATAGTGGAGCAGGAAAAAGCGGTACAGGCGAGCAGCGAGGTCAGGGACAAGGTGCTCAAGTTGGTCATCCAGCTGGACCGCGGGGAAGGCGCGGATTACGGCGACCTGCTGAAGCAGGCAGGATTGCCCGAGCAGCAACTGGACGATGCGGTGACCGAACTGCTTGAGAGCGGGGTCTGCTTCGAGCCGAAGGCGGGCAAGATAAAGAAGCTGTGATTTTTCATGGAAGCGACGATACCTGTGAGTGATTCCGAAAGAAAAGACCTGAGTAAACTGATAGCAGAGCTCGGCGTTGGCACGTACATGTGCAAAAAAGAGACCGCCAAGGCGAACAGGGAAATCGGGGACAATGCAAGGGCCGATGAGTTCATGGAATATGCGAAACGCGACGCCCCGTTGTGCGTGAACGGACTGGTGCTGCATCTGAGCGTCGGCGACAAGGAAGGAGTCATTGAAGGTGTGGCTTTTTCCCGCATGGTCGAGGCCGTGAAGAGGTTCGGGGAAACCGAAGGCCTGGAGATGAGCGAGGATGAGCTGAAGGCGGCCGTAGAGGAGGCAAAGTACGAGGGACTCATCATCGAAGATTTGCGCGGGTTCTACAGGACAAAAGGTGCTCAGGCCGCAAAAACCTGAGCTTGATTTATAAACATCGTAGCAGTATGCGTTCCATGCAGACCTACGAGGAGATGCTCAAGCAGGCGATGGCCAAGATACCGAAGAAGGAAGGCTCGGGAGAGCGCTTTGAGATGCCCGTGATTGAGACCAACATACAGGGCAGCGTTACCATAATGAGGAATTTTGCTGCTGTGGCAGCCAAATTAAGAAGGGAGCCGAAGCACGTGCTGAAGTGGCTGACCAAGGAACTTGCCGCTCCCGGGAACATTGAGGGGGACAGGGCCAGCATACAGGCAAAATTCGGCCAACGGGTCATCCAGAGCAAGCTTGAGAGTTACGTGAAGGAGTTCGTGTTCTGCAAGATATGCACGAGGCCGGACACCAAGATGGTCAAGGAGAACGGCGTGCTGATAATGCGCTGCGAGGCATGCGGCGCGAGGAATGCCGTGAGAGAGATATGAAGCTCATTGTAAGGAACGCAAAGCCGGAGGACGCGGAAATCGTCAAGGTCTTTGTCAAGGAGCATATGGTCAGGAATTACCCGGAAACGCCGTATGCGCAACTGAAGGAGAAGGCCGAGGCGGACATCGAAAAGCACTGCGCGGGACCGACGTCGTTCGTTCTAGAGCTGGACGGGAAGGTCATAGGTTATCTCGGCGTGAGCGTGGACACTGACAGGTATACCAAACAGAGGATAGGCGTGGTACACATGATACACATTGCCGAGTCATATAGGGGCAAAGGATATTCTCATCTGCTGATGGAAAGGGCGGACGAGTTCTTCGAGAAGAACCATGTGGATTTCAAGGAAATAAGCGTGAACGCCAACAACGAGCCCGCGATAGAGTTGTACAAGAAGCACGGTTACAGACTGTGGAGATGCACGTTCAAGAACCTTCCGAGGCCGGAGCAGCTACGGAAGAAGCGTCAGTCCGCTTGAACGAAGTTCTTCATGAATGAGAGTTCAGACCTGATTTTTCTGGTCGAGGAATGGGTGGCGATGGCAAGTTCCTGACAGAGACCGTTATCGGCTGCAAACTGCAGCCTCGGCTGCCTGTAACTTACAAAGCGGTTGTCGGGCTTCGAGCGGATGGACGAAAAGCCGGCGAGCATGCTCGCGCTGTTCCTCGTCCTGTGCCTTGTCGCGTTGAAGCGGCTCAGCAGCTCGAAGGCGGCCGCCCTCTCACGCGGGTCGATGAACTCGTTCGGGATGTTCTCCTCTATCCACCACATGAGCGAGGACGGGTCCTTGTCGCAGCATTCCATGGCGGCCTTGGCAACGGACGGGGGGCCGTGGAATACCGAGCGCAACGTCTCGAACACGGTGCTGCTCCTGTCCCTTGAAGCCATTCCGCTGTCGAGGTCTATCATCGCCGCGCGGATGTCCCCTCCGGCAAGTTCCGCAAACGCCTTTATCGGTGCCTTCGGCTGGATGTTTTCCTTGCTCGCTATTTCGGCCAGGGTGCCTTCCATCGCGAAGGCGGGAATCTTCTTGAAACTAACGATTTCGCACAATTGCCTGACGGTCCTCAG
>JAZDNN010000033.1:0-6085 GCA_043799675.1 Candidatus Aenigmatarchaeota archaeon
GCTTGTGGCCGGTACCGTGTCCATGTGCCCCTGGAGGAAAAGAGTCTTCTTCCCGTTCCCTTTCCATATTCCCAGGATATTGGGCCTTCCGGCTGCGTTCTCCAGCATCTTCACTTCCAGCCCCAGAGCTTTGAGCCTCTCTGCAAGAATGTCCGCCACGGCTTTCTCGTTCCCCGGCGGGTTGCTCGTGTTTGCCTTGATTAGCCTCTGGGCCAGAGTAATTATTCCCGCTTTGTCGACCATGCAATCAGTTCAAACAGCGTGATTCGGAGTTATAAGCTTTTTGTCACTTCGGCGCCTGACGACCTGTTAAAGATCCAGTTCGTTCAGAAGTTTCCTGAGCTTTTCCTGCCATTCGTTGTAGACCGGACAATGCTTTGGATAATTCATCCTGTGACGGGATGACAACCGGGCACTGAAATCTTTCCGGTTGCCAAAATCCAGATAATGAAGGTCAAGATGAAAACTGAAGTTCTTCGGTCCCCGAAGGTTCACGTAAGCGGATTTTGTTGTTGTCATATCCATGAAAGTATTGATGATTGGAAGCTTTTCGCAAAGCATCGTTTTCCCGTGTACCGGATCACCTTCCCTCAGACCGGATAGCTTAAGATTGTCGTATGAACTCTTGATTTCCATACCGCTGTAGTACAGCCTGAGCGCCGCTACCGCCGGCATGTTGATGGTGGTCCGGAACTGCTGGAGGGCCTCGTCTTGCATGGCGGGTGTAGCAACGTAATCTATTTAAACGGAATTTATTTCGGCTTCTGTCGGTGCAGCGGCTCCTTTAGAAACAGGTAACCTAAGGCAACCGTCTGACCATCAGGACGATGTGCACCAGATTGGATTTCTCCTATGTTATGCTCCTTGTAGGTGCCGCCTGCGCCTCCAAAATACTCCACCAGCATGTTTTTTACTATCTTGCCGATTTCTGCCTTGCTTTCGCCGCGGCCCGCGAATCTGACATGATAACCGTATCTCACGGCTGACGGTTCTATTTGTTCGTTACACACGACCAGAAGAAACGTCCGGGGGTCATCATTTCCTTTCATGCGGTCACTTCAGCTCCGCCAGGTCCCCGATGGTGAGCGCCTTCTTCTCGAGCTTCTTCCTCAGCTCTATTGTCGAGCCCGTGCCTTCCACCAGCGGGACCTTTGTCACCGTCTGAAGCCTGTTCAGGACGTCCAGAGGCGGCACCCAGCCGCTTTCTATCCGCCTGATGGTGTTCGAGGGCAGGCTGAGCCTTTTCGTCAGCTGTTCCTGCGTGATTCCGATTTTCTCCCTTCCCTTCCGCACCAGCTGGGCCAGATCCACCCTCGGTTCGATCTTCAGTTCGTCCGGCATCCGCACCGGCCTTTTGATCGAACCCGGCAGTGTGATTGCTTTCCGTTCCATCTGCTGCCCCAGGCTTGAACAGAGCCTGCACACCGTCAGCCTGCTCCCTTCGACCCGGATTTCGGTTCCGGCCCCGGAGCGCCCGCATATCTCGCAGTCGGCCATGCGACTGCTTCGGGCTCTAAATATATAAGCTCTCCCGCAAAACGCTTCCTGATTTCATGGCAGACAAGCAGTACGAACCGCAGTCGTTGGAGGCCGAGGTGACCGGTTTCTGGGAGCGGCAGCAGATTATGTCGAAACTGAAAGCTGCCAAGGCCAAGGGAAAGAAGTTCTACCTGCTCGACGGTCCTCCGTACATAAACGACATGCCGCACGTGGGCACCGCAAAGACCATGGTCGTGAAGGACATCTGGGCGCGGCTGAAGACGATGCAGGGCTTCGACGTGTGGCTGCAGCCCGGCTTTGACACTCACGGACTTCCCATCGAGACCAAGGTGGAGGCCGAGCTGGGTTTCAAGGCAAAGAGCGACATCGAGAAGTTCGGCGTGGACAAGTTCATCTCTGCCTGTTACAGGAAGGTCCAGGGCAACGAGGCCGGCTGGATGGCCGAGCTGAAACGGATCGGCTCGCTGCGCGGCTGGTTCGATCCTTACATCACTTACAGGCCGGAATACATCGAGAGCGGATGGTGGACCATCAAGCGTCTCCACGACAAAGGCCTGCTTGCCGAAGGCGAAAGACCCATCCATTGGTGTCCGCGCTGCGAGACCTCTCTCAGCGGCTATGAGGTGACTGACAGTTACAGGGACATGCAGGGCCCCGGGGTGTACATAAAGTTCCCCGTCGTCGGGGAGGCGAACACCTTCCTGTTGGTTTACACCACTACTCCCTGGACGCTGTTCGGCAACGTCGCGATAGCCGTCCATCCGAGGGAGCAGTACGTTAAGGCAAAGGTCGGCGACGAGATTTTGATTATTGCAGAGGCCCGCGCAAAGCCCGTTCTGGAAGACATGGCCGGCCTGACGTTCACCGTCATCGAAAAGCTGCCCGGCAGCAGGCTGGACGGACTGAAATATCATCCGTTGTTCGATGTTCCCGTTCAGAAGGGCCTGCCTGAAACCGCACACCGCGTCATCCTGTCCGTGCCCGCGCAGAAGTACAAGAAATACAAGAAGCACAGGCTCGGAGGGGCGGATGAACGGAAGGACGAGGAGGAGTTCGCTGAATTTGTAACGGTGGATGAGGGAACCGGGCTTGTCCATACCGCCCCCGGTCACGGCGCATCCGACTGGGAGATGGGCAGGCACTATGAGCTGCCGATAGTCAGCCCGGTTGATGAAGCGGGCAAATTTACCGAGCAGGCGGGCAGGTGGGCCGGCAAGCACGTGATGGACGCGAACGGTGAGATAATGAACGAGCTCCGGGAACGCAACCTGCTGTTCTTCAACTCGACCATAACGCACAGCTACCCGGTCTGCTGGCGCTGCAAGACCCCGCTGATTTTCCGCAATTCCAAGCAGTGGTTCTTCAGGATAGGGCCCATCAAGGACATGATGATCGAGGAAAACGGCAAGGTCAAATGGCTGCCGGATTTTGCCGGGAAGCGCTTCCACAACTGGCTGATAGATTCCGTGGATTGGAACGTCAGCCAGCAGCGCTACTGGGGGATACCCCTTCCGATATGGGTCTGCCAGACCTGTGGCGAGAAGCGCGTGATAGGTTCGGTAAAAGAATTGAAGGCGATGTCGATCGGCAGGCTGCCGGAAGAGCTCGACCTGCACCGGCAGGTGGTGGACAGGATAAGGCTGCGCTGCAATTGCGGCGGGGAAGCCAAAAGGATACCGGAGATAACCACCGTCTGGTTCGACTCGGGCATAGCCCCTTGGGCGAGTATGGGTTATCCGCACAAGAACAAGGAAACGTTCGAGAAGCTGTGGCCGGTGGATTTCGTCACCGAGAGCCAGGACCAGATACGCGGCTGGTTCTATTACCTGATGTTCATGGGAGTGGCGACCTTCGACACTTCGCCTTACCGCTCCGTCGGGATGCTGGGTTGGGTCCTCGACGAGAAGGGCGAGAAGATGAGCAAGAGCGTCGGCAACGTCGTGCTGTTGAAGGATGCCATAGAAAAGCTCGGCGCGGACGCGCTCCGCCTCTATTATGCCTGGGAGGTCGCCCCGTGGGAGACCCAGAATTTCTCGTTCAGGACCGCCGAGGAAATCAGAAGGACTCTTAACATCCTCTGGAACGTGTTCGCGTATTTCAAGGAATATTCTGCGGCGGCCAAATGGAAGCCCGGAAAATCGCTTCCCCGCATCACGCGGCCCGAAGATTTATGGATACTTTCAAAAATCAACTCCTTGGTCGGTACGATAACAGGAGCCCTCGAGAAGGGCGAGCTCCACGTCGCGGGGCGCTCACTTACGAATTTCATCACCGAAGACCTCAGCCGCTGGTGGCTCAAGCTGTCGAAGGAAAGGACCAAGCCCGGCAGCTCCGATAATGCGGCTTTCGCCGTCCTTGATTACACGCTCAATGTGCTCGTCAGGCTTCTCGCTCCGATATGCCCGTTCATGACCGAAAAGATATGGCGCGAGCTCTTTGCAGGAAGGGAAAGAAAGGAAAGCATCCTGCTCTCGGAATGGCCCGAGCCCGAAACGAAGTGGCTCGACCTTAAGCTTGAGGAACGGATGGAAACCGCAAAATCGGTGGTCGAGGCAGCCGCGGCTGCCCGCTCCGTGGAGGGAATCCAGCTGCGCCGCGAGCTGCCCGCCCTGACGGTCAGCGGCGGTAAGGACGTGATTTCCGCAGTGCGCGCCCTTGGCGGAATAATAGCAATGCTTTGTAACGTGGAGAAGGTAAGGACCGGCACCGCAAAGGTCGACGTCACTGTCAAGCCGAACTGGTCGGCCGCCGGCAAGAAATACGGGGCAAAGGTGCAGGAACTCGCCCAGGCTCTTGCAAAGGTTGATGCCGTGAAACTGAAGGCCCAGCTGCAAAAGGACGGAAAGGTTGTTGCAGGGAACTTCACCGTGACCGAAGACGACATCGTATTTACAGAGATTGCGACCGCAAAGGGCGCCCAGTTCAGGGGAGGGACCGTCTTCCTGGACACCAGGGTGAACGAGGAGCTCAAGCACCGCTGGCTGCTCCGCGAGCTGGTGAGGGCGGTGCAGGAAAAGAGGAAGGAGCTCGGGCTCCGCGTGACCGACAAGGTATGCCTCTATCTGCCCGACCCTTCGTTCAAGAAGTTCTCCAAGCCCCTCGAAAAACAGACAGGCAGCAGGATCATGATCGGAAAGATGTCCGGTTCGTTCGGCAGCATAGAGTTTGAGGGAAAGAAATACGAGTTCGGGGTCGAAAAGAAATGAAAGAGGCCGCGCGCTTCCTGAAGGAAGCGAAGGGGAAGGTCGGAATACTTTTTGACGGTGATTGTGACGGCATCTGCGCTGCAGCAATCCTCAATACGTTCTTCAAACGGAAGGACATCCAGCCGAAGCTGTTCACGGGCGATCTCGAGGCGGGAACCTTCGAGGCGTTTGCAAAGCAGCCGCTGGACTTCTGGATAATCGCGGACCTTCCTGTAGCGGAAAATCCTGGTTGGCTGGACGGCCTGAAGGGCAGGAAGATTCTCATACTCGACCACCATCCGCCGATAAACGACCTGAACAAGTTCGGTTTTCTTTACATCAACCCGCGCCTGAAGGACCCGAAAGTCTACCGCTGCACCTCGCACGTCGCGCTGGATGTCGTCGAGGCTGCAGGACTCAAGGGCACGGAATGGCTGAGCAGGCTCGGTCAGGTCGGAGACCATGAGATTGACGGGAACGATGAGGAGAGGGAAGCAGCTGATATAATCAACGCGGTCGTCGCGACCAAGCTGGAGGATTCCGCCGTCAAGCTTGTCTCCTATCTCAGCAAATCAAGCCTGAAGCAGCTCCTGACCGAAAAGCGCTATCTTAAGCTGAGGGACGAGTTCGTGAAGGAGCTGGAAAAGCAGATAGCCCTGTATGACGTTTCGGCCGTCGGGGAAATTACGTTCTTCGAGGTGAAGGGCAGGTTCAGCATGGCTTCCCTTGTTGCAAGCAAGCTGTTCGACCTGTATCCCCGCCGCACCATAATCACCTACAGCAGGAAACGGCAGGAGTGGGGAGTTTCCGGCAGGAGCAGGAAGTACGACATGGGTGAAATGTTCAGAAAAGCGGCCGAAGGCATCGGGCAGGCCGGCGGTCATCCGGTCGCAGCAGGCGGAAGGATCAACAATTTAGACCTGTTCAGGCAGCGGCTTCAGAAGATGCTGAAGTAACTCAGGTCTTTCGCCGCATTTTATATATACTGTAACGCAACATTGAAATATGAAATTCAGTTTCCTGAAACCGGACCTTCCAAAGATTGTAATGTTTTTAATTTTGACGGTTTTGCTTTCCTTATGCGAATACGACTGGATATCGCATAATACGGCTGTTTGCCTGGCTATAGGCTTTTGTCCTACTATGGAGGAGGCAACAGAGAGAGCGTTCCTTTCCATCTTTCCGTTCGTCTTGGTCTTGAGCTACATCTTATCGTGCACCGCGTTATGGGCATATCGTAAATATAGGAAATAACAGGCACTATTTCATCCTTGCGACGATGAAACCGTGGTCGTGCTCCAGCGGGTCGAGCATCAGCACCTGTACCACTTCAAAACCTTCCTTCTCGACCTTGGCCACCTCCGCGTCAACTATCTTCCTTGGAGAAGCGGTGACGTCTA
>JAZDNN010000037.1:0-6251 GCA_043799675.1 Candidatus Aenigmatarchaeota archaeon
CAGCACTCTCTTCGAGTGCTCTTACAGAAATGTAGCACATTCTGCTAGCACGTTTGCCATTGTGACTTCAGTTCGCGTACATACAAAGCCGACCTGCAGAAGAATACGGGTCGCTGGACCCTTTTAAAGGTGCCGTTAACCCCTGAAAGGAAGGATTTTTCATCCGCGCCAAATGCACGACACCGAAATGGCGCGATTGTGTCGCAACACAACAATTTTTGGCGCGAATCGAGAATAAAATGAGCCCCGCAGGGCCAATACGCGCCACCAAAATGGCGCGATTGTGACATGAAGTGGCGCGAATCCCATGGCTGCCTGCATCATCCGCTTCACCGTCGCGGCCGGTGGCGCGAATCCCCAAACCCGTATAAATCCTTTTTCGTCCATTCAGGGGCATGCCGGACAGATCCGCATCCGCGACGTACTCGTTCGACAGGACGAGACAGGTCCTGCCGGCACCGTGGTCGCCCGACGACATCGTACGGGAGACCGCCCTGGCATGCCACTTCGAGGCCCTCAAGAAGGCTGGAGTGATAAGCGACTACCAATACGATTTCAAGAACGGGGACGTCAACTTCACGTTCACGCACAAGGGAAGGCTTCCGAGGTACGTCGAAAGGGGCCTGATAGAGATATACCAGGGGAAGAGAATCAGGCGCTGATGTTTCCGCATCGGCAAGGACGAGATTGATTATAACTTGAAATTGTGCTTCTGCTCGAACCTGTCCTGCATGACCCAGCGATCGCAGTACTCTTCCCAAGAACCGCTTTTCGTGTCCAAAAGTATCGCGGACTCCATGCCGAACAGCTGGTCGATTATGGGGCAGGTCTTCTTCAGGGGCACTTCCTCGCCAAGCTCAACCGAATATTCCACGCCGTAATTCTCCTCTATCTTGAAATTGATGTCCTTCTTCTCGTAATTCTCCAGCCGCCCGTTGATGAAATTCGGGATGCTCAGTATCACGTCGGGCTTCCAGACAAGGGCCACCCCCCTCACGTTCTTGATCTGCTCGTGTATCAGCCTGCCCCTGTTCGCGATCTCCGCGGACCTCTCATGGGGCCTCTGCGCATACCTGAATTCGGGGTTGTCGCTCTCGATGAAATAGCACTTCAGCCCGTTTATCCTCTCCCTCCTGACGACCTTGCCGACATACAGCTGCGCTTCTTCCATGGGCACGCATAGCACAGAAAAACTTAAGAAGATGATGCGGCGCATGGTCAAGTGCGAAATTCCAGGTCGAGGCTTCTATTGACTGAAGCCGTTTAAGAGCTACTTGGTACAATCAGCCGCATGGAAGCCGCAGCAAAACCGGCTGAAGTCACCTACAGGTTCAAGGGGGCGGGCGACGACACCAACAAGCAGAACCTCCTCGCAAGCTACTTCCGGGGGCTCATGGATGACGGCACGATAGACGAAATCCACCTGAGCTACAACGGCACGGACCTCCGTGTAAAGCTGACCATCAAAGGGACGCTTCCCGGAAACGTTGAGACAAGCCTCAGGGACCATTACCACGGGGAGAAAGAGAAATAATAATCCGTTTAAGAGGTTTTCGGTGCTATCCGTGGCATGCCAGAAAGCCGCAAGTCCGTCTACAAGGTCGGGAAGATTACCAGATATCTGAAGCACTACGTCCTCGGCCTGTTTGACGGGGGCGCGATAACCGACTTCGACTACTATGAAAAAACGCTCGAGATAATGCACAACGGGCTCAAGCCAAATATCAAAGCGCGCCTGGCCGCCGAATACGACGCCAGGAAGACGAAGGAGTACGAGTACGGGAAGGACGGAATCACATGGGTGCCCGTCAAGCCGGGCGCGAAGAAGACGAAGTGATTCTCATGCCAGGACAAGGCAAAGTGATGTTCAAGCTGGACATGCTCAAAAAGCCGAGATCGACGGCAATCAGCTGGCACACGGACATGGACCCTGAGCATGTCAGGAAGAGGCTCCTGGCCGGCGGTTACGAGCACTTCGAGGGAAACCAGTACAGGGACAGGGCCGGGGCGGACGTCGTGGTGATACCCAACCCCGAGGGGAAAGGGTCCGTGATAGGCTACATAGGCCCCAACGCAGAAGCTATCCTCGCGTACAAGCTGACGTCAGGCTGAATCCGCTTCACTTCTTCCCCGCGTACACGTAACAGCCGGCCTTGTTAACTGTTAACATCGGGCGCTCTGGCTGCCTTTGCTGTTAATGATTAACATGCAGCCAACCGAGGAGTTCAGTCACCTATTCCGATTGTGTTCAGGGACTGCCCCGAGTGCTTCCGGCCTGGCCGGATGAAGTAATATGTTTAAACAGGTTTCGGGCAAACACGAACCGTATGCTCCCCGGCTTTGTTCTGGGCTGACCGCCTTGGCAACGCCGGGCTTATTTTTCCAAGTATGCCGTCTTGTTTTTCATATCCACAAAGAGCTTGAAGCCGTGGTCCCTCAGAAAATCCAGACCTATTATGGATGGTGATACGCTGAGTCCCTTCGTCGATGTCTTGTCTGAAAACCCGAAATACGGCAGTTCCATCGAAAATATCTGCCCGTCCTCCTGCTTGAGCGCGATCCTGAGCGGTCCCGGTATTGTCATTATGTTTATCCTGCCTCCGCCCATGAGGGCCTGCTCCCTGACGGTCAGGTTCTGCAGGAGCCTTGTCTGCCTGGCGGCATCGTCCTTGCCTATGAACGTATAGGGGCTGCCAGTGTCGACTATGAACTTCATGCCGAGAAGAATACCCCTCTGGAAACAACTGATGTTCGCCAACAGGGTGATCCTGTCTGACGGTTCTATGGTGAGTGGAAATTTCGTAAAAATCACTATAGAATTATTTTCAACCCTTTCTGCGGTATAAACTCCACGAGAACGCTTACCGCGCTGATTTTCAGGGAGTTCAGTGTCTCGACCAGCTTTTCAACATTTTCGCTGCTCCCCACCACCCTGCCCTTATCTATTGCAACAAACTGGTTCGGGTGGTCCTTTTGTAACTTTTCATAATTAGAATTCAACCACGCATTATCATTTTCCAGGTTATTCAGTAATTGCAACTCCTGACTATTTTGCATACAATCATCTCTGATTTTAGCTTTTTAAAGGTTCAATACGGGCGTCGCCATCATACGCGGATGCAACCCTTATATCCCGCCCGCGTTCATTTCAGCCCATGCCCCAACGGCCCTTCAAACCTTCTCCACCGTTATTGAACCTGTTCGGCGACACCCCGCTTGTGCGGGTCGTGGACTTCTTCCTGACCTTCCAGGAGTTCGACTACTCCAAGAGCCAGGTGGCAACAGAAGCTGACGTTTCCCGCATAACCGTTGACAAGATATGGCCCCGCCTGACAAAGGCCGGGATAATAATCAGGACCCGCACCGTCGGCAACGCGAACCTGTACAAGCTGAACGCGTCCAATCCCAGGGTTCAGGCACTGATTGAGATGGACCTCAAGCTGTCCGGGGCCGCCGCCCGCGAGCAGCTTGTTGCCGCCGAGGCATAGACCCGCTTCACTTGCATCTTCAATCTTCAGGCAATGCTATCGGATTCCGTCCGGCATCCATCGCTGTCCCTTTCGCCCAGAATTCCAGCAACCTGACGATGCTCACTTCTTTCTGCCCGAACCGTCCTTGGTGCGGTCATCGAACCCCGCGAACCGTAGGACCTCCCTGGGCGAATAACCATGCGCCCTGAGCATGCCATCGTGATGATGACGCTTGATATCGTTCGTATTCAGTTCTTCGGGCCGCTTGCCCTCCGCTACTGCCATTTCCATCAATGCACTGCGCACCTTGCTCGGCGATTGCCATGTGCCTATCGGCACGTTATTCATGTCTATCGACCGCATCCTGTATCCCGCTTCCCGAACAGCCTTGACGGGCGAATCGCTGCAGCGTGCCAGTATGGTCCCTAAACCGTATTCGGCAAAATCGATACGGGTCACTTCCTCCGGTTCCTTGCCGGTCATTTCCACCAGCCAGCGCGTTGCCGAAGCGCGGTTCTCGGAGTCGTTCCAATAACCCATCGGCATGATGTCCAGCACCAGCCAAGGCGCATAATCCAGCACGGGGTCGAAAACGTCCTGCGTCGGGTCCGTATAACCCGCTTCCTCCAGCGCTTCAAAGAATGAATGATAATGATGCTGAATCAGACCGTTGAGATTGTTTTCCTTGAAATCCTTCGGTATAGGATAATTCCTCCCGTTCCGTTTCCTGCATAAATCGACCATCCAGCGCACGGCATTGATGCGGTTGCCTGCATCTTCCCAGTAGCCTTTTGGGGAATTCTGCATGATCGTCCACGGCGCGGTCATGAGGCGCTCATCGAAGTTTTCCGATTCCCTGTCCATGTACCCGGCCTCCTTCAACGGTGCCATCATGTCCTGATTTTCATAATGACCCAGCAACCCTCCCAACTTGGCGGGCTTCCAATCCCGAACCGAACCAGGGTAATGTCCGGTCGCTTTCAGGGTGCCATCCACGAATTCACGGACTATGTACTTTCGATGGTCGGGATCGTCCCAAAAACCCTTGGGAAAATACTTCCTGAGCCCCTGCTTCACGTCGTTCCAGACCTCGATCGCCTCCTCCCTGCCGTATACCCTTTTGGGTTGGGCCTCGCGAATCTTCCCAAGCAGGTTCCTGTCCTTCTCGTTAAGATACCTTACAGGCATACATATAGTTACTACTAAGTAGTATATAAATGAGGCACAGCCGCTTCACTTCTTCCCCGCGTACAGAACATGCGGCGCAATCAGAACTTTGCCAGCTTCTCGAACACGTCAGCGTAGCTCTTTCGCAACCGCCTTGCCAACCTCGTCATCTCTGCAGGGTCAATCTTCGTTGCATTCGTGTTGAAAGATACCGGAATTTTCTTTGCCATGTGCAGTTCTATGTTTGGTCTGATTTAAGTCCATACCGTCCTTATAAAGGCGGTTTTACGAAATTCCTTTTCAAGAACTCCAGAACCTCGTTTTCATCGTGTTTGCAGTCTGCGGTCTCCAGCATGAACTTGACTATGGCATCCTCGCGCTTGTTCCAGTCAATCTTTGAGAAGTGCTGCCGGATGATTTCCGTGTTTTGTTCGCCGTGAGCCAGCATGATAAGGACCATTCCGGTAAGCAGGGCCGTCCTCTTGTTGCCGTCCATGAACGGATGCATGGTCGCTATCCCGTGCAGCAGCGATGCCGCGATCTTGTCCGTGTCCGACCCGCACTTCCTCAATGACGAATACACCAGAAATTCCAGCGTTCCCCTGTCCCGCAGCATCTTGTCCCCTGGCTCGTATCCTGTAGCGATATGATGCACTTCAAGTATGCTCTCCGTCAAGAACTCCATGAAGAACTTCTGCGTCTTGGCCTCGTCCATGTACAGTGTTTTACGTGCCCCAGTTTAAAGGTTTTTCCTGAATATACTACTTCGCCTTAGCGTACACGTAATAGCTGCCCTTGCCCTTCCCCTTGGCCTTCAGGTAGCCCGCATCAACCAAAGAATCAATATCGCGCTGGGCCGTCCGCTTGCTCATTCCCGAAATGACCTGGTACTCCGATATGGTAAGCCTGCCCTTCTCCCTGGCCTGCTGCACGGCCTTCATCTGCCTGGCGGTTATCCAGATTGGAGCGACACCGGCATTGGTGGCATAAACCCCGCCGGCAGTCCTTCTAGCTAATCCTTTCCAGAGAGCCTCAACGATGTCGGAACCTCCGATTCCTGCAATCACGGCAATCTTGGGGTCGTCCGCTATCAGCACGGCAGCTATCGCTCCCGACAAGGCAGACACCACCAGCCCGAACCATGCCCTCTGGACCTGGAAATTCTGTTCATATGCCTTTGCCCATCCCAGCAAGGTCCTGATGATTCCTCCAAGCAACCCGAATCCGGTGACCAGCAGCCAGTCAACCATTCAGAGCAACCTTCCACCGCGAGCGGCCCTGATCTTATAGAGACTTTCAACCACGTCGGCGCCGACATAACCCGCCAAAACAGCCGCTAAAGTCAAGGCTGTCATACCCGCCTGTATCACCGCAGGTGCCATGAACATGAATGCCGCGGCGGACATGGCTCCGATGATGCCTGATGCCAGAATTGCGGGCACAAGCTTCTCGAAGGCCGCATTCTTGCGGGCGGCGAGGAGGACGCGGATGAGGCCACCCAAGAAGCCGGCGGCGAGGATTTCGACTGCCATACGGAAGGGTTGCGGAGGCTGGAATTAAAAGCTATCGAGGGGGAGGGCTTTGCATAAAAAACCACGGAGAAGTTCGGCTAAT
>JAZDNN010000002.1:0-14505 GCA_043799675.1 Candidatus Aenigmatarchaeota archaeon
TTACCAAAGGGAGAAGCAGGCGAACGGACATTCCCATGCATAGATTTAAACTGCAATGCTTCATCTCGTCTGCCGTCGTAGCCTAGCTAGGTAAGGCGCTAGATCAGCGTTGAGGCGTATCTCGAAAACTAGTGCTCGCAAGGGCTCGCAGGTTCAAATGAGCACCGCAGTGCCAAAATATGTTTTGGCAACCTCCGGGTTGCAGTGCTCTGAAGTATCCTGCCGACGGCGCCAGATCATTTATCAAGTGCTGGACTGTGAATATCCTTTTGCATCGCCTATTACAGGCAGCGGATGCAGGGTATAGCCCGCCTTACGGAGCATGTCGGAAAGCAACTTCATCTCCTCATCACCTTGCTTCGGGTCGGTATCGTTCACTTCCAGCTTGACCAGGCATTCGGGGTCGCCCATGCAGTACACTATTTCGACTATCCGTCCCCGTCCGATTCTGGCCAATCCGGCCGGGTTGGCATCGTGTCCGCTCTCAAGCCTCGCGTATCGCATGCAATACCAAAGCACGGATAGGTTCTTAAACCGATGCTAGATTGAAATCAGATTCAGTTTCCTCAGTGACCAGTAAGCCGCCAACCCGGCCCCCATCACTGCGGCCCCCGCGAAGAATATCTCCTTGCTGAAGAAGAAAAGCATGAACATGTTGGCGGCAAGGCCCAATCCGGCCAGCACAGGGAACCTTCCTATATTAACTGGCATTTGGAACTGCCCAGGATGCCAGTGATAACTGGGCGTCCGGTAACGGAGCACTATGACCGAAAGGTTCACGACCGCGAACATGAGGAACGCGCCGAAATCCGAAAGCTTAGCCACAGTCTCGATGCTTCCTATGGTCGTGAACGAGGCGGTGACAACCAATACCAGTATGATTGCCACCCACGGCGTCTGATGCTTGGGATGGACCTTTGACAGTATCCGCGGCATGCCGCCTTCCGCCGCCATGGACCGTATCATCCTTGAAGCGGCTATCATGGAAGCCAGGACGGTCGTAAGGGTGGCGCCGAACGCTATGAATGACAGGACCGGCCCGAGGCCCGGCATCGCGGCCTCTGCCACTACGGCAAGCGGTGCATCGCTGGCGGCAAGCACGTCCATGGGTACCACGCTTACCGCCGTGATTGAAACCACCATGTACAGAATTGTTGATATTCCGAGCGCTATCAGAATACCGTGGGGTATGACGTTCTTGGCGTTCTTGGTCTCATCCGACATGTTCGCCACGTTCTCGAACCCCAGGTATGCGAAGAAGACCAGCAACGCCCCCGTCATCACGCCCCCGAAGCCGCCCTTCGGAACGGTATAATCCACGCTGCCAATGTAACTCCATCCCAGCGCCACGATTATGAGCAATCCGATTATCTCCACGGCCGTCAGCAGCATCTCGAAGTCGACGGATGCCCTGATGCCCTTGAAGTTCAGCATGGAAAGCAGGATGATGAGGACGATTGCCGCCGTCAGGATGGGAACGCCCGTCATCGCCGAGAAATAGCCGCCGAAGCCCAGCGAAACGGTGGCGGCGGTCGCTATCATGTTGTATATCGCCAGCCAGCCTATCAGGAACGCGAACCATTTCCGCCGGAAGGCGTGATCGGTGTACGTGTACACCGCGCAGGACTTGGGAAAATGGCTGGAAAGCTCCGCAAAACTGAGCGCGGTAAGTCCGGCGACTATCGCCGCCACGCCATACGACATCCAGACCGCCCCGCCGGTTATTCCAACGGCTTTTCCCAGCAAAGAATAGATTCCGGCGCCGACTATGATTCCGAGCCCGTAGACCGTTACGTCAAACCTTCCGAGGACGCGTTTTAACCCCACCTTTCTTTCCATGCGGAAGGTTGTCGAAAGGGACTAATAAAACATCCTTTTTCACCGCTTTGCGGGGCTTCTTTACGGAAGACGTTTCCGGCCTGGCTGCAAGAGGTAACGACGATGCAGGCAAAGGTCTTTGCCGGGCCATCCTGCCGCCGTATCCCTGCGGGGACCTTTCATGCTTCCAGTATTGCCACGTGAATATCGTCATCACTATCAATATCACCACTATCCACAGGAAATCCACCACAGCGCAGGTTCCTTCCTCCTGCCATGCGGTGCACTGGTAATCCGTCTGACTGTCGCAACGATAGTTGGTCCTGAACCATATGCCTTCCGTGCAAGCGCCCCACGGACCCGGCGGCTGACAGGTCTTGCATTTGTCGGTCAGTTCCGTGTTGAGGTCGTATCTGGCCGTGGCGCTGTTGCTGCGGGCGGTGAAATTGATGCCGTAGACGGCGAACGGCGCGAACTGCGGGATGCTGATTGTGGCGCTTATCGGCACGCTCTCCTTCGGCTGCAGTTTCTCGATGAACGAAGGGCTTATCGTGACCCATTCGGAAGGTATGCCCTCGGCCGTGACGGTTATGTCTTCCAGCACGCGGTTTCCGGTATTGGTGAGCGTGAGGTCCAGCGGTTCCGTAGAACCCCTGCCGACCGTCACCTGGTTGATGCCGTCCACCACCGTGATATCGCCGTCGCCGGAAAGATTCATGTTCCATACGGGTATCTGTCCGGAAAGGGACTCGTTGAATATGGTCACGGTGCCCGGACCGGAGGGCCCTGACGGAGGAGATGAGCCTGTTCCGGTGACGGTGAATGTCCGGTTTATCGTGTCGTTCCTGACAAAGAAATCCGCGCTCGCGTTCAGGGTGGCTGTCCACGTGCCGGGGTCGTTTGTCAATGCCAGCGTACCGTTCCAGAAGTACGATGTGCTCGATGAGTTGGTGAACACGATGAACGTCCAGTCGTCACCCTCGGTTCCGGGCGTGCCCGTGCACCCGCCCCAGCCGCTCAACTGGAAGTAATCATAAATTCCCGCCCACCAGTCGGGAGAATCGGACCCTATCAGGTTGTAAACGGCGTTCGCATAACCGGGACAGGTGCCGGAACCGCAGGTAAACCTGAAATAATAAGGCGGGGTTTGTGAGCCCGAAAACGAGGGCACCGAACCCGGAACCAAGTTCTCATCGAACGCCAGCAAGTCGCTGCCTCCGATGTCCCAGCAGGAGTTGCCTGTTCCGCTGGTCAGGTTGGTCGTTGTAACCGTGGTGTTCGCCCGACGATACAGGCCGGAATGCAATCTGCTTCCGTCGGGCTTGGCCAAGCTGATGTTATAATTCAGGTTGTAGTTGCTCTGCATCACAGAAAGACTCTCGCCCCACGGGAAGGTTATGTCGGCCTTTGCGGTCAGGTTGTCTGTGGAATTGTAGCTCGTTCCAGGATAGCTGCCCGCAAGCAGGAAACTGGTATTGAGGCTTCCGTAAACACGCGCAGTCGGCTCACCGAGCGTGTTATAACTGTCGTTGACTGCCGTCCAGAAATAGCTTCCGGCGTAGTCGTGGTCGTCGGCCGGGCTCCACCAGTACGTCGCCACCCCGTTCACGCTGGTGTTGCTGCCCAGGGACCAGTAGGAGGATTCATAAGCGGAAGGCGCGGTCTGGTTTATCTCGAATGTGACTTCCACCCCGCTCGCCCCGTCCGACAAGGTCGCTACGAGGGGGATTGCATCCGGATAGACGTTGCTCACGGAGTCCCTGTCGATTATGGAATTGTTGTATCCCATCGAAAGCGTCAGGTTCTGTTTGGGCCCGAACTGGTAGAGATAGGCGTCGCTGTCAACGACGTACAGCATCCCGTTGTACGGGACCATGCTCATCGGCCTTTTTGTGATGTGGTGGCTCCAGAGCAGGCTGCCGTCTGATGCATTCAGTGCAAGCACGTAGCTCCCCCACGGTGGCTGGTTCAGGTCCGCACCCACATACAGGACCCCCTTGTTGTCCTGGACAGGTCCGGTCATGTAGGCCACGTTGAGCCCCAGGTATGACGACCATATTTCGGACCCGGTGACGGCATCGTGAGCGTAGCAGTATGAACCGTAGCAGAAATACACGGCATTCCCGTATACTTGGAACACCGCGTTGAGACCGGATGCCACCCCGTGCGCGACCGACCACGACTCGGTCATGTTCGATATGTTGTACGCGTGAATCATGCCGTTGTCCTGGTCCCCGAAGAACACGTTCCCGTAGCCTACGGACGGGACCGTGGGAATCCGGCCGGTGAAGCTCTGGTTCCACAATCTTGTTCCGGTAAGCACGTCCAGCGCATAGATTTCGCCTGCGAATGCCCCGCCGGTCGACTCGTACGCGGTCAGGTAGAAGGTGTCGTTGTATATCGCCGGCGGGTCCCACACGAGCCCCCCGCCGGGAACGTTCCAACCGGTCACGTTTTCGGGCGTGAATTCCCATACCTTGTCGCCCGTAAGGTAATTCCTGCCCGTTATGGTGGTATGGTTATCGTTGATCAGGATGCCGTTGTGATAACCGGTGGCGAACATGTCGTAATAGAAATCATCCGTCACGTTCCACAGCTGGGTGCCGTCCGTGACGTTGTACGCGAATATTCCCGGAGCCCCGTAACTGGCCACGAACAGGACCCCTCTTGCAACCGTGGCATCCATGGCGTTGATGTAACTGATATCGGCTATTTCCCATATCTCGTCGCCGGTCGTGGCATTGACCGCAACAACATAGTCCTGCGTGGGCACTATGATCATGCCGTCCGTCGCCAGCATGGTATGATAATTTGCCACGCTGTCGCTTTCCACCCTGATCCTCCAGAGGACTTTGCTGCCCAACGGTCCCGATATGTTTGTATTCGCGTATCCCCACCTCTCGTTGTTCTGTTGGGCGGTCGGCCAGTCAACGGCAATGCTGCTGTTCAGCCTGCTGTAACCCTTGTTCCCGCCGGTGACGTTGTCCGGGTCCACAATCACATGCACGTCATGGAGCTCGCTGGTTGCCGTCCAGGGCATGCTGGCGCTGGCCGTGGAACCGGCAGCCAGGGAAGGCAGCGTTCCGTTGGCCACGTTGCTGTCGTCGATGTAAAGCGCAATCACGAATGTGGCTGCCGGATCCTCGGTACCCACGTTCTTGACGGTGATGTTGAACTCGACATTATCCCCTGTCTGCGGTCCTGCCGGGCTGTAGCTTATGGAAATCGGTCTTAAGTCCCCCTGGAAATCGGCGGGCGCAAAGGCGGTCACGACCGGCCCCTGTCTCATCATGGCACCGAACGCAAAGAATGCCGCCAGGACTGCGATGGAAATCACGGCAAGAATTCCCGTTTTCTCTGCTCCTTTCATGGAACCAAATGGCAAGGCACGCTTAAAAATATCGGCACCGGCACCAACCTTAATAAGTTCTGTTGGCTACTCTGGATGCGCCGGTAGTCTAGTGGTAGGATACGAGCTTGCCAAATCACGTGCAATTAGCTCGCGACTCGGGTTCAAAATAGCGCGCAGCGCCAAAAGCGCTTTTGCCGCCGATGCGGCGGTGCTATGATTGTCCCGGCCGGCGCACCATCTGAATTCCGTGATGCGGTACCCTTTTTGCCTTTAAATCCTTTCCGTCGGTTCGACATGTATGAACATAATCGAATGGCTTGACGGCCGCAAGGACGTGCAGGACTACCTGAAGGTCGGGTTGATATTGCCCGAAATAATGGACGCATATTGTACCGAAATGAAGGAAATGAAGAAAAACCCCATGGAAAGGGGGCATGCGGCCGTTTATATCAATGAAAATAATTAGGTCATCCCTCTGGAAAGGGTCGTTTAGAGGCAGGCCGGGAGGTATTTTGACGGGTTTTCCGGCACCATCAGCAGGAACATGCGGTTGATTGCAACGAACGAAAGGCAGGGCATCATAAGACCGTATTATGAAATATGTGATGCAGGCACCGCCTGCGCGCCCGTAAAACTCCTCGCTGAAATAGGAAGGCTCGGCAAGCCGCGCCATGCGGATTTTAGGATAACTTACGGAAATTACGTGTTCGACAAGCTGAAGAAAATGGACCTGTTGAGGATTGAAAACGGCGATTGCGTGCTTGCAGGAGATGCATTGCAGATTTTCGACAAGGAGACCGTCCGCATATGGAACGACCTGAAAGAATGGAAGTATCGCAGGAAGTTCTTCGGGTGAACCTGTATGGGGTACGGTTCGTTCGTAAAGTCAAAAGAAGCCGTTCTGGACAACCCGAAACGGAGAAAGATGTATGACATCATCCTCAAGAGCGGCGGGAAGACCGCGGATGAAATCAAGAAGGAGACAGGCTTGACGATGGAATCCGTGGATTATCATCTGCATTACCTGCAGATGACCGGTTTCATACACACGACGGAAAGGAACCCGTACACTTATCGTCCCGTCAGGGACCCGTGACGCGGAACGGGGAAATAGTTTAAATAGGGTCCGCCCCCAAGCAAGTTTGCGGGAGTCGCCAAGCCAGGTCTAAGGCGCAAGGCTCAGACAGTGAGTGCGATGCTTAGGAAGACCTTAAGAAACCTTGTGGGTTAGTCCCTTCGCAGGTTCGAATCCTGCCTCCCGCACCATCCGTGAAACGTGGTGCGCGCACCCGACAATTGATATAAAAACGGGCTTCTCCAAACTTCTCCGTGAACGGCAACTCCGTGAAGGGCCTGACGAACGAGGAGGCGAAGGCGCGGCTGAAGAAGTACGGCTTCAACGAGATAAGGGAGCTTTTTCACATATCGCCGCTCCGGATACTTCTGAAGCAGGTGAAAAAGAACTTCATTATATACCTGCTGCTCGGGGCGATGCTGATTTCGTTCCTTGTCGGCAAGGTCATAACCGCCTACACCATCATGGGGGTCATAACCCTCGTCATCCTTGTCGGTTTCATACAGGAATATCGGGCCGAAAGGGCCGTGAAGGCGCTGAAGGCGATGATGATGCCGGTTTCCGTCGTGATCAGGGACGGCCGTGAACAGGACATCCCTTCGAGGGAAATGGTCCCGGGTGACGTCATTGTCCTTAGGGCGGGCGAGAAGATTCCGGCGGACTGCGTCGTCCTGGAGGCAAAGGAGCTCAGGGTCAACGAAGCTATGCTGACGGGTGAATCGCATGAGGTGGAGAAGACCGCCGCACGGGATGCCGGAAGGCCGAGAAAGGAGAGCCTTGTTTTCATGGGGACGTTCATCGTCGGCGGCAGGTGCATGGCCAGGGTCCTCCACACAGGCATGAACACGGAATTCGGGAAGATAGCCGGAATGATTTCAACGGCGGAAAAGGAGCTTCCGTTGCAGGCCAAGGTGAACAGGATTGCGAAATTCATGGCAACGACCGCGATCATCGTCTCGGTCCTGACGGGCGTCGTGATGGTTGCCCGGAGCGCGACCTTCTCTTACGAGCTGCTCGTGGATGTCCTGATGGTCGTCATCGCCCTGTCCGTATCGGCCTTCCCGGAGGGCTTCCCGGTCGTCCTCATCACCACGCTGGCCTCGGGCGCGTACAGGATGGCAAGGAAGAACGCCATAGTGAACAGGATGTCCGTGATAGAGACGCTCGGCGAGACCACTGTCATATGCACGGACAAGACGGGAACGGTGACGACGGGCGAGATGACCGTCAAAAGGCTGTTCGCGGACGGAAAGTTCTTCGATGTCACGGGCGCAGGCTTCAGCGCAAAAGGGGGCTTTTTCCGCGGCAGGAAGGGGGTGGACCTGAAGAAAGAATCTGTCCTGGGCCTGCTGCTGAAAGCGGCAATACTTTGCAACGATTCGCGGGTCGAAAAGAAGGGGACCGACAAAGAATACTGCGCGACAGGCAGCCCGACGGAAGCGGCATTGTTGATAATGGCCGCAAAGGCGGGCATGTTCAGGGAGGACCTGAAGTTCTCCAGGATGCAGGAAATACCGTTCAGCTCCGAGCGGAAGATGATGTCCGTTCTCTGCAGGGAGAGGACGGAAAAATATGTCTACGCGAAGGGGGCCCCGGACATCCTGCTGGGAAAATGCAGGTTCATGCAAAAACAGGGCAGGGTAATCAGGCTTGATGATGCCGAAAGAAAACGGATACTGGCGGTGAACGGCAGGCTGACATCGGACTGTTTCAGGGTCCTGGCACTGGCATACAGGAAAACGGGTTCGAAAAGGAGGGGCGGCCTTGAGGAATCGCTGGTGTTCCTGGGACTTGCGGCACTCGAGGACCCCCCGAGGGATGAGGTAAGGAGCTCCATAAGGATGTGCAGGACCGCGGGAATAAGGGTCAAGATGCTGACCGGTGACAGCAAGGAGACCGCGGTGGCGATAGGAAAGCAAGTGGGCCTTTCCGGAAAGGTCATGGACGGGGAGGAGCTGGACAAGATGACCGATGACGAGTTATCGAAGGCCGTTAACGACATCTCCTTCTTCGCGAGGGTGAGGCCGGAGCACAAGATAAGGATAGTCAGGGCACTGAAGAAGAACGGTGAAATAGTCACCATGACGGGCGACGGCGTGAACGACGCCCCGGCGCTGAAGGAGGCCCATATCGGCGTCGCGATGGGCAAAGGCGGGACCGACGTGTCAAGGGAGGCGGCCGACCTTACGTTGAAGGATGACAACTTCGCCACCATCGTTTCCGCGGTAAGGGAGGGCAGGACCATTTTCAACAACATCCGGAAGTTCGTCACCTACCAGCTCTCGTGCAACTATGCGGAACTCATGATAATTTTCATAGGGGTACTGATAGGGCTGCCTTTGCCCCTGCTGGCGCTGCAGATACTCTTTATGAACCTTGTGACGGACGATTTGCCTGCGATTACGCTGGGCTTCAATCCGCCTTCCCGCGACGCGATGAGAGAGAAGCCGCGGAAGAAATCGGATATACTGGACCGGAACCTCATCGTTTTGCTGGCAATCGCCGGGATCATAATGGCATCGGCCACTCTGGGGGTTTTCCATTACACCCTGAACGTCCTTGGCAAGGACCTGGCAACGGCGAGGACCACCGCCCTCGTGACCCTGATACTGTTCGAGATAGCGAACGCGTTCAACTTCAGGTCATTCAGGCATCCGGTATGCAGGCTGAATTTGTTCGCGAACAAGTACCTGATATACGCCTCGATTGCCTCAATCATGGCAACGGCCCTTGTGGTTTACACCCCGCTGAACGCGGTCTTCGGGACGGTTCCGATAAGTCCTTATTACTGGCTGTTGGCCGCGGGAGCGTCCCTGTCCGTGATTATCGCCTTTGATGTCCTGAAGGTATTGAACAGGAAAAAGAGGTTCATGGCGGACCTTCTGTGAATTTTTACTTCCCTTTTGAGAACTTGTAGACCCACAGCAGGAACAGCATGCCCAGCCACATTATGACGAACACGGGGTTTATGTGTTCCTCCGGGAAGGCCAGATCGAGGACCATCTCCACTCCCGAGTAAATCACGTATACCAGGATGGTTACAACGAAGAACAGCGGGAACCGTTTCCATTCCGCCACCTTCCGCCCCCTGGAAAGGAGCGTGGTCATGGTCGTGCCGGTCATGCCGAACACAAGCGGCTCGAGGTACCAGAATATCAGGAAAAGGACGCTCATGTTTATCATCTGTTTGACGTAGCCCCTGAAGAACATCATCGTCAGTATCAATGCCACGATGAACGCTATCCAGATGTACGTGAACACGTCGTGACCTATTTCGTTGCATTTTCTCCTCATTATGACCGTCGGATGGATGGGCTCTATCCGCTCCTCGCCCTTTTTTCTTACAATCGGCTCTGACACCTTCTTTTCCGCCGGTTTTGCCTTCGACATGGGCATATTGGAACTTGCCCGCCTTTTATACTTTCTGTCCGCAGCATTTCGCTTCCGTACCAATCATCTTAAATCCCTTTCCCTGCAATGCTCATCATGAAAGTTCTTCCTCGCTTATCTGAAATGTCGCCTTTGCAGGCGGTGTATGGCAACAGCACAAGGGAACTTATAGTAGGACATCTCCTCGGCACCAAGGACGGCACGGATTTTTTCAGCAGAATTAAGGAGAAACTGGCTCTTCAGAACGGCTCCGCATCTTACCACCTGCGAGCGCTGGAAAAGATGGGCGTCCTGACATCCTATCCCAAGGACAACAGGAAATGGTACCGCCTGAAAAAATCCGGCGGCCCCGAGGATATAGAAGGCGACATTCTCTCGGTTGTCAACAAGCACGAAGACGGTCTCTGCGTCGGGGAGGTGGCACGGTTCGTGTTGGCGAGATATGGTACGGTCGCGAACCGCCTGCAGAAGCTTTCCGAAAACGGGGATATAGTTTACGACCGGCACGACCGGCGATATTATCCGGCTACGCGACACGATTCATAGATTCATCGCCCCATATTTACGCTAAGCTAACTTCCGCTTTGACCTCTTAATTCAACACGCACAAACGCATTTAAAGTGCCCGACCCGATTCTTGCACGGCCGGGATAGTGAAGCGGTATCATGCGGGCCTGTGGGCACTTTTTGTGCGATGCACAAAAACCTGCACTAAAAAGCGCCAGAAAGCCTAAGTCCCGAGTTCGAATCTCGGTCCCGGCCCCATTCACTTTTTTCCTATATTTGCTTTAAGTACCGGTTTTCCGTATCATCAGTATGAAAGAAATCGTGTTTTACGCGCTGGTCGCCGTGCTGACCGCGCTGGAATGCAGCCTGATACTTGTCGGTATTTTGCCTCCGATGTCTTCCTATTCTACCAGTCAGCTGGTTCTCAACATTGCGAGCATAGCTGCAGTGATCTACATGGGCTGGACGTTCACGAAGACCGGCATGAAGAAAGTCGCAATGAAGGGTGCCATCGCCGGTGGCATCATCGTCACCATCACCCTCCTGTCCGCAATTATCGGCATCAGCGCCGGAATACCCGTGCTCGGGATGGCAATCCAGCACGAAATGCTGCCTTTGGCATTCCTCTCGATAGCCGTTTCCAACGTCCTTCTGTTCACGATATTTGCGGTCTTGGGGGCATTCCTTGCACGAAAGCTGCAGAAGAATGCCAAAAAGTAGCTTCTCCAGAAAACAATTGTTTTATATGTGAGTTTTTTCTTTCACCTAGAATGCCCATGTCAACTATGATAGGTTCGGATGCCTATTACATCTGCACTCATTGCGGGAACGCCTTCAAGGACCCGAAGCTGGCGTTCGAATGCGAACAGTTCTGCATATCGCACCACAAGGCCAACCCTGAAATAACCGCCCGGGCCGCAAAATGCCCCTGCTGAAAACGATTTATGTGACCTTTGCATTAGTAATCGCATGCCAAAAGCAAAGCTCTTCGGAACGAAGAACATCTGGGCCTGCAGAAAGTGCGGAATGGTGTATAAGGACATAGTGACCGCACAGGATTGCGAGGATTTCTGCGAAAAGAACGGCAAACGCTCCGAAGTCATCGCCAAGAAGTCCTTCCAAGCCAACAGGATTTGAACCGCCCGACGGAATCTTTATATACTACTCAGTAGTAACTATACCATAGATTGACATGTTTCAAAGCCTCAGCTACAAGGGCGACTGCGCAGCGATAAGAGCGCTTGTCGGTGACGAAAGGCCGGGACCCGTCGGTTGCGGCCGGACCTGCGGATTCAACGTTTATATCGGGGAAGACGGAGGGGCCGTTTCTGGCGACGGAGAAAAACATGAACCTGACATGAAGGAATGTTTCATATATCGTACGGTTTATGATAAAATGAAGGAAAAATTCGGTGACGACATCATACCCAATAATATCGGTGTTGCATTCACCAACAGGTATGCCGCGATGAAGTTCTTCAGTACCGATGACGGGACCGTTGCCGGAATCAACGTATACAGGGACGATTCCAAGCAGCAGAAGATCGAGAGTTTCTGTGACGAAAAAAAGGAGGACGGAAAGCCCAGCGATCTCACGATAAAGTTCTCCGTGAAAGGGAATGCCGAAAATGCCGTCCTTGAGGAGCTGCGCCTGATAATGGATGGCATAAAAGGGCTGAAATGCACGGAGGATACGGGGGACAGGACCGTCGGGCAGGCGGTGCTGGCAGCCTACGGGCAATAGGTGAAATCCATGCGTGCAGTCTATCTTTTCAAAAACGAACCGGACATTTCGGCCATACGGAAGGAGCTCGACAGGACGTACGGACAGGACAATGCCTTCTTCGGGACGGTGAACGGGCATCCTGTGAGTTTTGTCAGGAGCAGGATAGAATCGCCTTCGGCCGGTTTTTCGGTCACATATCAGATTGACGGCGTGATAGACGGCACCATAGCCGGATACTTCAACAATGTCCTCGAAGGCATGGGAGGCAAGGTCAGCCCCCAACCCCAGAAGCTGCCCTCGGACGGGATGGACATGGAGCGGCTTGAAAAGAACGCCGGCACAGCCAACTGGAGGAAAGAAGAAAGACTGGCACGGGATATACTGGATGGCGGGGCAAAAGTCACAGACGTAACGGAAAGCCCCGACGAATTCAACGAAATCCCGATTCCGTACGTCATGCGCAGCAAGCTCTAGCTTCCCAGGGCCTCGATTATGTCCGCCCGCGAAATGATTCCAACCAACTTGCCGTCTTTTGTGACCACCGGCAGTCTTTTCACCTTGTAATGCACCATCCTTGCCGCGGCAGCCTCAAGCCTCGCCTCCGGCTGGATGGTTATGACCCTTTTCTGCATGAAATGCCGGACCCTGATCTTCCCGCTTCCGATGACGTCCTTTTTTATCACGTCAAACTCCTTTCCGCGCACGCCGTGTTTCAGGACCGCAAAAACCACCGCAAAGGCCTCGTCCGTGTCAAGGCGTATCTGGGGGTCATAGGCGTTGATCGCCTTTATCACGTCGCCTTCGGTGACCAGTCCGACCACCTTTCCCTTCTCCACCACGGGTGCGCCGGTTATCCTGTTCCTGGTGAGCCTTTCCAGGACCGTTTCCAGCGTATCTTCAGGCTTGAACGTGATGACCTTCTTTGTCATCGCTTCGCCCACTAGCATGGAAGAAAGTAGGCAGGCCGCAATAAAAGCTTACTTTCCGGTCGCGGTTATCAATATCCATTCGCGCAGCGGCTTCCGTATGTGCTCGATTCTTACGCCTTTCCAGCCAGCCTTCGTGAAATTCGACCTTATCGCATTGTCCTTGTGGAGGAACGGATGGCTCACTATGCCCGGGGAACGCACGGCCAAGAACACCGCCCTGCCCCCTTTCCTCAGCGTTTTCCGCAACGCTGAAAGTTCCCGCCCCGGATTTACGAAGTAGTTTATGGCAATGGTGCAGATTATCCTGTCAAAGCATCCCTTCGGGAACGGTGCCGGTCTCGTATTCTTGACCCACATGACGTTGGGCGTTTCAATCTTTCTTATGTCGGTCAACGCCCTCGATAACTGCTCCCGGCTTATGTCCGCGGCCACCACCTTCCCGCGCGGCAGCATCCCTGAAAGTATGGCTGTGGTGATGCCGGTCCCGCAGCCGTAATCCAGCACGCACATCCCATCCTTGAGTTTCGCCGCAGCAAGGACCTTCTGCTGCATGCCTTTCCTGTAAAGCACGGCAGGCCAGTACCATGCCCAGAACCAGCTTATCCTGTCCCACCATTTTTCTATGAATTTCCGGTCGGTAATCAGTTTCACCAGGACGTATGCAGGCAGGCCCGCGATTATCAGCAGCCAGCCGGTAGCCAAAATCTGGGGCGGGAGGGAAACCAGCATGAACACCAATGTAACGACTCCGAGAACAGGGAACAGTTTTGGAACGGGGAACAACGCCGGCCTTGTTCCCTTCAGCTTGAGCAATGAAATGAACACAAGGATGTACATCACAAGGCCCACCGACAACAAAAGGATTATGGCCAGCTCAAAGCTTCCCGTGGCAGCTATCACCGTGGCAATCCCCAACTGAAGCATCAGCGCCCTCGAAGGCGCCCCGTGACTGTTCAGCTTGTCCAGATATGCCGGGAACAGCTTCTGCCTGGCCATGACATGTGGCAGCCTTGCGACGGTCGTGGTCCAGCTGTTCATCGCGCTCAGCCCGACAAGGACTGCCACCAGGGAAAACAATCCGGCCAGGGAAACGCCGAACGTTGCCGCAGTGGCGGCAAGCGGGTTGGCCTGGGTTGCCGCGACCGTCAGGTCCGTGTTACCCAGGAAAACCGTTATGATTCCGACGTACAGCGCGGCCATAACCAGCACCGTCAGGAGCAGAGCTTTGGGCAGCAGCTTCTTCGGATTTTTCACTTCCTCGGCTATGATGGTCGCGGTCTCCCACCCTATGAACAGTTCGAAACCTATCACGGCAGCGAGTCCGAAATTAACGTTTTCAGGGAACTCGAACGAAAACCTCGACCAATCGACCGTCGGCAGTCCCGTGAACACATAGATTGTCATCAGCAAAATTGCAAACGCTATGAGGACCGCTTCCACGCGGGCGCTCAGGCTTATGCCCCGCAGGTTGACAAGCGTAAATACTACCAGCAATACCACCGCCAGCAACACGTTATTGACCGCAGCCATTGGCAGCATGTCCCTGATGAATTGCGCGGTTATGACAGCAAGGGCGGCTATCGCGGTGGTCGAGTATATCCACGTGGACCACCCGGTGACGAATGCCGCAAGGTCCCCGAAGGCCGCCCTGACGAAGACCACCGGCCCCCCGGACTTGGAAAACATGCTTGCCAGGCTCGCGAAGCAG
>JAZDNN010000003.1:0-4834 GCA_043799675.1 Candidatus Aenigmatarchaeota archaeon
CCGATGAACTGTCCGGGCGGGATGCTGGTTTACAAGTCAAGGCCGCACTCCTACCGCGAGCTCCCGCTTAAGGTTGCCGAGATGGGCATTGTTCATAGGCAGGAGCGGTCCGGAGTATTGGCCGGCCTGTTCAGGGTCATCAAGATCACGCAGGACGACGCCCACATCTACTGCACCGAGGAGCAGCTCGAGAAGGAGCTGCTGGGCGTGATGGAACTGATTCATGTGATGTACAGCAAGTTCGGCTTCGAGTACCATACCGAGCTCTCCACCCGCCCCGAAAAAAGGATAGGAAGCGATGCGATGTGGGACAAGACCGAGAAAATCCTTGAGGATGTTTTGAAGAAGAGCAAGGTGAAATACAAGCTCAACCCTGGCGATGGCGCGTTCTACGGGCCGAAGATAGACTTCCACATCAAGGACTCCCAGGGCAGGACTTGGCAGTGCGCAACTCTCCAGCTGGACTTCTCCATGCCTGAGCGGTTCGAGCTCGAATACATGGACAAGGACAACAAGCTCAAGCGGCCCGTCATGCTTCACCGGACGGTCTACGGAAGTGTCGAACGGTTCATCGGAGTCCTTTTGGAACACATGAATGGAGCCCTTCCCGTCTGGCTCAGCCCGATCCAGGCAAGGGTCCTGAGTTTCACCGACCGCAACGAGAAGGCTGCCGAAAAGACGTTCAGGCACCTGAAGGAAGCCGGGGTCAGGGTTGACCTTGACGTGAGCTCTTCTACGGTCAACGAGAAGGTCAGGAACGCCGAGCTGATGAAAATCCCCTATATAATTGTGGTCGGGGACAAGGAAGAGCAGAACGGCACGATTGCGGTGCGTTCAAGGGGCAAGAAGCCGCAGTTCGGCATCAAGCCCGAGAAGTTCACCGAAGAACTTGTTCATGAAATAAAGAGCAGGGCCTGATTCATTTTTGCCGTGACTTCAGCTTGTGGTACAGGAAATCGGCTATGGCCGGCACGAAGGACAGTAATATCATTGCGAGCATCACGGCCGTGAAATTGTCCCTTACCGCAGGGAGATTGCCGAAGAAGTATCCCCCAATCAGGAATATCGCGACCCACAATATTCCCCCGACGATGTTGTAACTGATGAAACGCCAGTAACTCATCTTTCCTATTCCCGCCACGAACGGCGCGAAGGTGCGGACTATCGGAACGAACCTTGCGATGACTATTGTCTTCCTTCCGTGCTTCTCGTAGAAATGCTGGGCGCGTTCGAGATGCTCCTTCTTCAGGAATCTTATTCGTCCGTCGAACGCCTTGTGGCCGACGCGATACCCTATGTGGTAGTTGACCGTATCTCCGGCTACTGCGGCCGCGCTCAGAAGAAGCATCAACATCCCCAGATCGAGCGAACCCATGGCCGCGAACGCGCCCGCGGCAAAAAGGAGGGAATCGCCCGGAAGGAACGGGGCTATCACGATGCCCGTTTCTATGAACACTATCCCGAACAGTATCAGGTATACCCAGAAGCCGTACTGTTGGATGAGAAGGTTCAGGTTGCTGTCGAGATGGATGACGAAGTCCAGAACGTTTGCAAATGTGCCGAAATAAATCAGCGCCGCGGCGAGCGCCGCCAGAGCACCGAAAGCCAGCAACGTTCTTTTGACAGCCATCGCTAGCAGTTAATTGCTCCAAATAAAAAGGGATGGGAATCTATGCGCTGGGCAAGTCCTTCCACATGCAGTCGAACATCGGGCCGAGCAGATTGCCCCCCACGTGCTCGCTCTGCGTCCAGAAGGAAAGGTCCTGCGTCGGATGGACCTGTTTGTCATCGGTCAGCGATATGATGACATGACTGTCATCCACCACCGCGAACCTTCCGCTCGCCTTTCCGATCTTCCTGACATCGGCGAATTCCTTGAGCACAGCTATAGCGCCTTCGTTTTCCTTGTTAACGGGTGTCGCTATCCTTATCTTCACGCCGCGACTCGACATCTTCTTGAGCAAATCCGCATGCTTCAGCGATATTTCGGTGAGTCCGGCCTCGGACGTCAGTATGGAAACGCTTTTCTTTGCCCCTTTGATGACGCTCTCGAGCTGCTGGTTGAGCATGTGCCTGCCCCTCAGAGATCCTGTCATTTCACCGGGCTCGACCAGCTGGACCCCGTTCTTGTACAGCTTCTCGAGCTCCTTTGCCGTCGAGCTGTTCTGCAACTGGGCTATGCGCTGGACCGTCACATCAGCATCATCTTTTACCTTCCTTTTCGCCCTTTCGAGCGCTTCGGCCGGAGGTATTGCAACGTACTTTATCGGCTTGGTGGTCTGAATCATCACGAACCCCTTCTCCGCAAGGCTCTCGAGAACATCGTAGGTCCTTGAATGGGGCACCTTTGCCAGCGATGAAAGTTCGCCGGCAGTGCTCGTTCCTCTTCCCAGAAGGGACGCCCAGAGCTTCCTTTCGTACAGGTTTAGTCCTATCTGCTTGAGCGAGTCGAGCAGTGCTTGATTTGCCACCATCATCATAATCACCATGTTGTTTTTTCGGACCGTCCAGGTTTGACACGGACGTTCCTCTACTGTTTCGGGAGGCCCGTATTTAAAGCCTTCACCACTCGCCAGAGGCGAGCAGGAGGCTTTTGTTTAACCCTCCAGTTGTTAAACCTATAGCGATGGGAAACTATTTAAACCTATCACTACTACCCAGTAAATCCTTTTAGGACTTAATGAACGTGCCCAGTTCGGCCTTTTCCTGCCCGGTCATGCCTACCAGCGGTTGGAGGAGCAGCAGGTCCTTTAGCTTCGATTTTGCTCCCGTCTTCTCCCCGGCGGCCATCGCGATGACGTTTCTTTCGTTTGCCAGCTTTTCGGCGCCCTTGAAGTCATTCACAACAAGCGTTTCCATCTCGCGCCCGATGTGCCAGCTCTGCAATATCCCGCAAAGCCCGGCGCTTTTCTTGTTGGTCATCACGATCAGTTCCACCCCGCGCTTGGCAATCAGCCACGCGCTGATTAAATCACTCTCATCGGCGATGAGAGCTATTGCTTTCCCCCCGCTCCCGAGCGGCAGCCCACCGGGGCCCGCAACCCTGTCGACCATGATGTAGCTCCTCCGGGACCTGACCTCTATCTCTATTTCGTGCTCCGGTTTTCCGAGGTCGACCCTGGCATTCGTGGTCCGCTTGACCGCCGCCCCCGCCGTTTCCGCCACTTCCTTGCTGGTAAATCCGTGCACGCCAGCCCTGTGGGACCTTATCGCGAAGCTTGTCCTGTCATCAAGCTTGAGCACCTCTTTCGCCACATCAACGGCAAGATTCCCGATATCATCCAGCCTGCTTTGCGTCATCCAGGCCGGGCTCATGCTTGTGATTCCGAACACCTTTCCGAGGGCCTTAATTGCCTCGTTGATTTGCCCCGTGTAGATGAAAATCCTGTTCGGATTGGATTCCAAGTCGGCCTTGACATTTGCCCCTGCAAGAGCTGCTTTGATGTTCTCCTGCAGAATCCTGTCCCACTTGGCCTGCACCTGTTCGCTCTTCAGTGCCGATTCACCCATCCTCAGCAGCACGCAATCTGGCTCGCGCAAGCGCTCATTCCTTCCTCAGCCTGTAACCGTCCGGCTTGTCCTCGACGACCCAGCCCTTCTTGCTTATCTCTTTCCTGAGCTCATCGGCTTTCTTGAAGTCCTTCTTCTTCCTTGCCTTTTCCCTCTCCTCGGCCAGGACTTTCACTTCATCCGGCACGTCTATCAGTTTTCTCTCAAGCACGCCCAGTACCTTGTCAAACCCTTCCATCGCTTCGAGGACTTCCTTCTTGTTATGGTTGTCGAGCTCTCCTTTGTCCAATGCTTTGTTTGCCTCGGTCTCAAGCAGGAACATTGCCTTGAGCGCCTCCGGCACGTTGAGGTCGTTGTCCATGGCTTCCTTCCAGTCTTCAAGCACCCTCTTGACGGCGGCCGATAAAGCCTCGTTATGCTTGCCTTTCGCCTGCACTTCCCGCAGCCTCTCCATGAAATCCAGAAGGTTGTCGACCGTCTTCCCTGCCGCATCCAGCGCCTTGAACGTGAAATTAAGCGGGTCCCTGTAATGTGCCGAGAAAAGCAGCCACCTGATTGCCCTCGAATCATACCCTTTTGCCAGCACGTCCCGCAGCGTGTAGAAGTTACCGAGGCTCTTGCTCATCTTCTTCCCGTCGACCATCAGGAAGGCGATGTGCAGCCAATAGTTCACGAACGGCCTGCCCGTCGCTCCCTCTGATTGGGCAATCTCGTTCTCGTGATGCGGGAACTTGTTGTCCTCCCCGCCGACATGGATGTCAAACGTTTCCCCTAAGTTCTTCATGCTCATGGCTGAGCATTCTATATGCCAGCCCGGCCTTCCCTTGCCCAGTTCGGTCTGCCAAAAAACGTCGCCGTCATCCTTGTCCCACGCCTTCCAAAGGGCGAAATCCCTTGCATCCTCCCTGCTGTATTCGTCTGAAATCACGCTTCCGCTTGCCCCTTTCTTCAGCTCATCCGCCTTGATCTTGGACAATCTTCCGTAGCGGGGGAACTTCGCTATGCTGTAATAGACTGAGCCGTCCTTTCCCCTGTAAGCGATTTTTTTATCCATCAGTTTCTTTATGAGCGCGACCATTTCGGGGATGGTCTCGGTGGCCCTCGGATAGACGTCGGCCGGCAGTATGTTGAGTGTTCTCAAATCCTCGAAGAATGCTTCTGTATACCGCTCCGTCACTTTCTTCAGCGGCACTCCCTCTTCCCGGGAGCGTCCAATGGTCTTGTCATCGACATCCGTGATGTTGGTCACGTGCTTCACCTTGAATCCGCTCTCGGTCAGCCAGCGCTTGAGTACGTCATGGAACACGAATGCCCGCATGTTGCC
>JAZDNN010000004.1:0-4082 GCA_043799675.1 Candidatus Aenigmatarchaeota archaeon
CTCGTATTTCGTGCATCCGGACGGAAGCGCAGGAGGCGGCTACGGGAGCAGGGGAACGAACCTGATACTCCCGGCCGGATTCGAGATGCTTGCGGCAGAGATACCAAAGGCGGCGCAAGTAGCTTCCGCTCTTCGGGAGGCTGCAAAGAATGGAGGTCTAATTGAGCCGGCGGCATTCGATGACCGGTTCGTTACAGGGACGCTTTATCCCTACCTCATTGCGGCGCGTCACGGCGACAGGCAATTGCAGGCAGGAACGCTTCCGTCACGGGGAGAACCTTTCATCAGGTATTTCCAAAACTGCGGCATTTACGTCAGGAAGACGCCGAAGTTCCATGTCATTGTCAACACGCGGAACGGCGGCGCTGTAACCGTTTACGAAGGCAAGGAGCTGGCCTATTCCGATGCCGGTCTCGTGGGGACGTTGAACGGAATGGCGGTCACCAGCGCCGGACCCAGTACAGCTATCGTCTCAAACGGGAAAGTGGAGATAAACGGGTCCTGGAGGCCGGTAAAATCGAGGTATCAGAAGCCTTCCACGCAGGTTGCGGTAAGAATTGCGGCATCCATGGGATTCTCGAACTCAGTCAAAAAGGCGGCACGCAAAGCCCTGATTGCGGATTCGAGGAAACGTCCGGACGCATACAAGAGAATCATATCGATGTCGGACAGAATCGTCATAGAGGACCTTACGGGAAAAGCCGAATGCTCCACCGCCCTGACGCTCCCGGTGTTCTTTTCCACCAGTACGGGTATATGGAAAGAGGATCTCATCAATAATAAGAGCGTTGCAAATCAGAGTTCCGCGAGGACGGTCATAGATTAGAGGTGTACAAATGATATCCGTAATAATCCCGACACTCAATTCCGAAAGAACAATAGGAAAATGTCTGGAAGCCGTCCTCGGTTCAAGCTACAAAGATTACGAAGTAATAGTTTCCGACGGCGGTTCACGGGACAGAACCATAGAAATCTCAAAAGGAACTAATGATATTAGAATCAGGGTGTTCCAAAAGAAGGACGACGGTGCCGCGCAAGGAAGAAACAATGGCGCAAGGAATGCAGCGGGGCAGATACTGTTCTTTGTAGACGCCGATGTGGTGATAAAAAGGGACACGCTAACTCTCGTCGCGGCCGACTTTGCCGGAACCGATGCCTCTGCCGTGTGCGGCTGTTACGACAAGGCCTCCGTAAACAGTTCCTTCGGTCCGGCCTACGATTCTCTCAGAAAGCACTACGATTGGACCTCGGTCAAAGACAGGTATTGCGATTTCTTCACAACCGCCCGAGGGGCCGTGCGCAGGGACGTTTTCTCCTCCCTTGGTGGGTTCGATGAAAGGCTCAAAGGGACGCTCGCAAACGAGGACCTGGAGTTCGGCTGCAGGATGGTCAATGCAGGATACAAAATGCTGAAGGACGATAGGATAATAGTAAGACATTTCGGACCCACGTTCTGGCACAATTTAAATATGTTCTATGCAAGGAGCGGAAGCTACTTCAAAATGTTCCTGAAAAAGAAGAAATTCGAGAACGTCAAGACAACGAAGGGTTCGGCCGTCAACTGTTTCCTTGCGTTGCTCGGAACCGTTGTATTACCGTTCTTTTGGCCGCTTGGTGCCGCAATACTACTCGTGCACGTCTCGCAGAATGCCAAATTCCTGTCTTTCGTTGCCGCAGAGAGGGGACCGGTATTCGCGCTGAAATCCGTTGGGGCCAACTACATGCTCGCCATGGCCGCCGCTTCCGGAGCGGTGACGGCGGCGTTCTCGCTGCCTTTTGAGAAGGTGAAGGGATGAAATACGCCAGTCTGGTGCAGAACGCCCTCGGTCTGGACGTCCAGCATCTCATCCTGTTCGTAACGTCAAGGTGCAACGCAAAGTGCAAAATGTGCTTCTACTGGAAGAGCACCGAAAATGCGAAGAGCATGGAACTCAGCGACATCAAAAAGATAGCGGCGAAGTTAGACAAGATGACCTACTTGTCGATAACCGGAGGCGAGCCCTTTCTCAGGGACGATCTCCCGGAAATATGCGAAGCCTTCAAGGACAAGGTGCAGTGCATCCACATACCGACAAACGGCATGCTGTCGGAGAAGATAGAGGCAACATTTAGGGACGCTCTTTCGAGGTGCCCCAATGTCTTCTTCAAGATATCACTTTCGCTTGACGGTACCGGAAAGTTGCACGATGAAATACGCGGAGTACCGGGTATTTTCAAAAACGTACTGGATACAAAGGAGCGCCTGTTTAAGCTGAAGAAAGAGTTCCGGAACTTTGAAATAAACGTCATAACCACGTTTTCATCGTTCAATCAGGACAAAATGAGGGAGATACAGGACTTCGTAGCGACGCTTGGCGTGGATTACCATAATATGACGTACGTGAGGGGAAACCCCAGGGTGCCGGAATCCAAGAACGCCTCGGCGGAACTTTATCAGGCGGCACTGGACCGTTTCGACGATATGCGCGGCCCGAGTAAGGAAAAGTTCTTTCTGAAGGTCATGCACGAGCTGAAGCGCACGTGCAGAGAGCACGTGCTTTTTGCCATCAAGAACGGCAAGAATGCCGTTCCGTGCGTCGCCGGGCGAAAGATAATCGTCATCAACGAGAACTGCGATGTTTATCCCTGCGAAATACTCGGCAGGTCCATGGGAAACGTCAAAGACTTCGATTACGACATAAAAAGGCTGCTGAAATCGGAGGCCTCAAAGAACGTCATTGATTTCATACGGAAAGGTGGATGCTCCTGCACCTTCGAGTGCGCAATCCAGAACAGTATTGTATCCAACCCTTCCACGTGGCCGCGGCTGCTTATAAATAGTATGAAGAAATGATTAATTCAAACATGAGATTGTAAATCCGTATAGTGAGGGGTAAAATGATTATAAACGAAACGAAACGAAACGAATGGAATTTATACTGGAATTCTAGACGAACGTCCAAGATAAACTTCTTTCGTGTCATATATTTCAGTAAAGTCTTTGCTAATTTAGTTGAAAGCCTTACACCTGGTAAAAGAATACTTGAAGTGGGATGCGGGACGAGCATGATATTGAAACAACTAATGAAACGTGGTTTCGAAGTATATGGCTGTGACAAATCGTCTATGGCAATCCAAATGTCCAGAAAAAGCGGAATCCCTAACCTGAAGCTTTGTGACATGTTGGATAAAAATGGTCTGCCGTACGAAAACGGGTATTTTGATATCGTGTTCAGTCAAGGCGTCATGGAGCACCTTAAGCGTGAAGATTTTCGAACGGTCCTGCATGAAATGAAAAGGGTCGGAAAGATGGTCTTGATCATAGTTCCATCGAACCGTTCAATTTTTCAGGTATTCTATCCTTTCGGAAAGAAGAAGGATGAGGTTTTCTTTTCTGAGAACATCTTACACCAATCGCTTTCAAGGGAGCTCACATGCGTAAATGTGAAATACATGCCTTCGACATTTTACCTTTCCATCGCCGGGTGGGGAAGAGCCTGAGTTTCGTATAAATCATTTCAGTCTATATACGGTTATATTTTGATAATCATAGACAACCGGTAGATTGAAGCTCACATTCGGCCATTTTTCACGTTCTTGCGGTCCGTAAGAGATGTAGTTGACGCTGAACCTGTCAAGGGATCCGGGCTCGGCCGTGCCGTTGTATACAGCTTCAATGAATGCCAACCTATCATACAAAACATTGTGGTCCACTTCCGGGCTATACAAGGATGAAAAGACGTCCGATCCAAGCACGACCCGCCTGCCCGTGAACGTCGGGAGCGGGTGATTCATGGCAACCCTGGTCCCGCCGGTGCCGAACGTCAGGGGTTCGCCCAATAGTAACATCGGGCAGGTCATGAAAACGGAATCTACAGGCGTGTTGGCGTTTATCCAGCTGAATGCATCAAGTTCTGCCTGCGATACGTACTGAGGGCCCGGACCGTACGGTAGGTTGCCAAATGTCCAGAGCAGGCTGCCAACGATGGTCGGGATGATTGCAGCTATAATGAACGCGGTTCGGAGCCATTTCCATTTCACCCGTTCTTCCAGAACGATGGCCGCGATTATGCCCAAAAAGAGAGGGGCCACGTTCAGGAAGC
>JAZDNN010000029.1:0-2410 GCA_043799675.1 Candidatus Aenigmatarchaeota archaeon
CTGCGAAGCGGTGCGTTGACGGTGCTTGGGCACCGTGAGCTCCAGTTTTCCCCCGTCATGCTTTTTGCTGCTGCGGCAGTCATATGAGCGGAGAAATATCAGAAATAGCTCGTCCCTTTCTTGGGAACGGAGCAATATGAACTTTTGGTGGGCCGGGCAGGATTCTCATAGCACTGCTGCGCTGGCAGCAAAAGTGCCTTTGGCACCCCGGTGCTTATTCGAACCTGCGACCACCCGATATCTGACGTTTCTTTTGCTGCCACGGCGTTTTGCCGCTGCGGCGGTCATATGTTGATATCAGTCGGGTACTCCAATTGCCAGACCTTCTGTTTTGGTTGAGCTTTTGGAGCCGCGACGTGAGCGGCGAACAAAAGGTCACCTGGCTAAGCTACCGGCCCAATCTACAATGGAATTGAGACTTAAAAAGAGGATTCCTATTTCTTCTTTCTGGGAACAGGATAACTGCAAAGGACATTGTCAAGCACCTCAATTCCGTTGAAAAACTTGCATATGGAAACTCCTTTGACCGCGCATCTGTGCTTCGGTCCCCACGGGCACTTGTCCTGCGCCCAGTCCGCAGGCGAAAAATCTATGTCCATGTTTGCGCCTTTCATTTTCCTGACTTCCATGCAATCACGTTTTGGTGGACCGGGCGAGATTCGAACTCGCGAACTCCTGCTTGCGAAGCAGGCTTAATGATCAAGCGGATGCCCGCCTAATTGTCATTCCTCTAGACCACCGGCCCAAGGGCTTTTCACTGCGGGATTTTAAATAGGCCAGCACGAATTAGGCCTATGCCAGAACTGGCTCAGCGGTATGAACATAACGAGGTCGAGCCCAGGATACGGAAGTTCTGGGCGGACAAGGGGGTATTCTCGTTCAATCCGAAGACAACCAAGAAGATATTCTCCGTTGACACTCCTCCTCCGACCATATCCGGAAAGATGCACCTCGGCCACGCCTGCTCGTACACGCAACAGGACTTCATGGTAAGGTTCAAGCGGATGCAGGGATTCGAGATATTCTATCCTTTCGGAACGGACGATAACGGCCTTGCGACGGACAGGATGATAGAGAAGATGAAGGGGGTCAAATCCGCGGAGATGGGAAGGGAGGAATACGTGAAGCTGGTGTTGAAAGCCCTTGAGGAGATACGGCCCGCTTTTGTCGAGGACTGGAAGAAACTCGGGGTGAGTTGCGACTTCTCCTATTACTATACCACCATAGACGAGCACAGCAGGCGGATATCCCAGAAATCGTTCATCGACCTGTATGACATGGGGCGCGAATACAGGAAGGAATCACCCACCCTTTGGTGCCCGGAATGCAGGATGGCAATAGCGCAGGTGGAGATGAAGGACAAGGAAATCTCCTCGGTGTTCAACGACATCATTTTCAAAATTGACGGAAAGGACGTGGCGATAGCGACCACAAGGCCCGAGCTGCTTCCTGCCTGTGTGGCCGTGTTCGTGCATCCGGATGACAAGCGGTACGAAAAGCTTGTCGGAAAGAAGGCCAAGGTGCCCCTACTGGGCTTCGATGTGCCCGTGCTGAAGGATGAACGAGTAGAGCAAGAGAAAGGGACCGGGATAGTGATGTGCTGCACGTTCGGGGACCAGACCGACATCGAATGGTATTTGGCCCATAAGCTGCCGCTCAAGATGGTCTTGACCAGGGAAGGAAGGTTGAACGAAAACGCGGGGAAGTATGCGGGCCTTTCGATAAGGCAGGCGCGGAAGCAGATAATCGAGGACCTCAAAGCTGCAGGTCTGCTTACAAAGGAAGAGCCGATAAAACACAATGTGAACACTCACGAGAGGTGCGGGACGGAGATAGAGATACTGAACGCCAAATGCTGGTTCATCAAGTATCTCGACCTGAAGGAAACGTTCCTGGAACTCGGAAAGAAGATGAAGTGGTATCCGGACTTCATGCAGGTCAGGTACCAGAACTGGATAAAAGGGTTGCAGTGGGACTGGTGCATCTCCAGACAGAGGCATTACGGCGTTCCGTTCCCCCTTTGGTATTGCAAGAAGTGCGGCGAGGTCATGCTGGCGGATGAAAAGGACCTGCCGGTCGACCCCACTTCCTCCAAGCCGAAGAAAAAGTGCAAGTGCGGCTCGGCGGATTTCGAGCCCGAGACGGACGTGATGGATACATGGGCGACCTCTTCCCTTTCACCCCAGCTTTGCCTGCAGCTGGTCAAGGACGAGAAAGTCAGGAAGAAGATGTATCCGATGAGCCTGAGACCGCAGGCGCACGACATCATAACGTTCTGGCTGTTCAACACGGTGGTGAAGAGCTGGCTCCATTTCAAGACCATACCATGGACGGACATAGCGATTTCAGGCTACGTGCTCGATCCTCACGGCCAGAAAATGAGCAAGTCGAAGGGGAACGTGATAGACCC
>JAZDNN010000017.1:0-5196 GCA_043799675.1 Candidatus Aenigmatarchaeota archaeon
AGGTCACGCCAACGTTCATCGGCCCGGACGGGGAGCGGATGACAGGCTACCACGAATCCGACCTGGTCAAGGACTTCCTTGGCAAGTACAAGTGATATTGATATGACTGCCACAGCAGCAAAACAATGGCGAGAAAGATGGATGTAGAAAAGATAAGACAAGATTTTCCTATACTGGGTCAGAAGAAGCCGCCGATATACTTCGACAACGCCTGCATGACCCTCAGGCCCAGGCAGGTCATCGAGGCCATCAACCGCTACTACAACGAGTTCCCTTCCTGCGGGGAAAGGAGCATGCACAGGCTCGGCAGGCTGGTGACCGAGGAGGTGGACAAGGCAAGAATGCTTGTTGGAAAGTTCTTCAACGCACGTGAAGCAAAAGAGGTCATTTTCACCAAGAACACCACCGAGGCGATCAACCTGATAGCCCATTGTTTGCCTCTCAAGCACGGGGACAAGGTCCTGACCACGGACAAGGAGCATAACAGCAACCTGGTCCCATGGCAGCTGCTTGCCGGGAAAGGGGTGAAACATGCCGTCGTCAAATCAAAATCCGACGGTACATTTGACACGGAGGCGTTCAAAGCGAGCCTTGACAATGACGTCAAGCTTGTTTCGATGGTCTACACGTCCAACCTGGACGGAGTCACCAATCCTGTCAGGGAGATTATCAAGATTGCCCATGACCACCATGCATTGGTATTGCTGGATGCCGCCCAGGCGGCGCCGCACAGGCCCATCGACGTGAAGGCCCTCGATGTCGACTTCCTTGCCTGCTCAGGCCACAAGATGCTGGGACCGAGCGGAACGGGTATCCTTTACGGGAAGGCCGCCCTGCTCGAGGGTATGCCCCATTATATAGCCGGCGGCGGGACCGTAATCGACACCACCTACGACAGTTTCAAGCCGGAGAAGGTCCCGGAACGCTTCGAAGCCGGCCTGCAGGACTATGCCGGCATAATCGGTCTGGGGGCGGCCATGCAATACCTCTCTAAAATCGGCCTACAGGACATCGAGAAACATGAGACGGAATTGAACAGGACGATTATGGATGGAATAAAGGAAATCAAGGGCATCTCAATCATCGGCCCTGCTGACCCCGCCCTTCGCGGGGGCATAATCAGCTTCAACCTCAGGGGCATGGACCCCCACGAGATTGCCATGCTTCTCGACCGCAGCGCCAATATAGCCATCCGCAGCGGTGCCCATTGCGTTCACAGCTGGTTCAACGCGCACGGCATGAAAGGCTCGGCAAGAGCTTCACTATACATTTACAATACGAAACAAGAATGCCAGATTTTCATCGAGCAACTGAAGAAAGTAGCTTCGTTAGTCAAGTAAGGGAAGATTGGCATTCATTCAGGTAAGGTTCCGGTTCCTTGACTGAAGAATCCGATGGCACTGACTGAAGCAAGAATAACATCACTGTCGCAGCAGCAAAATCACTGTTGCTTCTCGATCTCGGCGTACTTGCAGAAACCGCACATTACTCTTCCCTTGTGTATTGCCAATGCCCTTCCCGGGCCGCAGCGCGGGCACCATTTGCCCGTGAACTTGCCGTCCTTGTACAGCTTCCAGCGCTGCACGTTTGCGTGCTTGTGCTTGCTCCTCGGTTTCTTGCCCTCAGCCATGTAGCCTAAAGCTGACCCACACTATTTAAACATGAGTCATTCGCCTTGCTCTGAAAGTTCCTTCTTGATTCTCTCAAGCGCGCGTACCTCATCCAATATCCGAGAGAACTTGTTACTCTGCTGCCAGTAATCTATTCGCTTCTGCAGGAGGCCGATGAATTCCTCCCTATTGTAACTTTCCGTACTGGTCGGTATGGCCGGCGGTGAAATCAAGAAGATGCTGGTTTGCTCATATCTTGCCCTCTCTTCACGGGAAAGGAACACCTTTTCCGGAGAATACCCGCTGGAAACTACCTCCGCGTCATGCGCGACCTGCGCGCCGGGTTTCTTCCTGAATATGTTGATATCAACCATGGCTAAACTAATGAAAAGAAAGGATAAATAACAGCCTTATTTCGCCGGCGCAGCAACGGGCTTGGCCCTCTTCTTGGCCTTGGCGGATTCCCTGATATCCGGATTCGCCCAGACGTTCACCAGCACGATTCCCTTCGAGTGGCCTGTATCGCCTATCAGCTTCCGTATTTCCACTGTCGCCTGGTCCGCACCGAAATGCTTCGCAAGCTCGTTTGCCACGGCCTCAAGCTTCGGTGTTGCTGCTCCCTCATAATCGACGGCCACCTTGAGCTCACGCCTCTGTAATGCCGGGTTGTTCTTCTCTTCCAGAACCTGCAACTTCATGCAGGCAATTGGCCTGCATCGTTTAAATGCTTGATATTTTCCCGGTACAATGACACGACGGGCAAGGAATGATATTGCTCCGTCCTCAAGAGCATGACGAGGAAAACGATATTGCTCCGTTCACAAGAATGTGACGAGCAAAACGGAAAACAATCCTACTTGACTTTTATCGCGAACTTGCCGGGGCTGGTTATGCCCGCTTCCTTCGCAATCTCGCTCTTCGCCGGGTCGATGACCAGGACCATTCCCTTGAAGTTCCTTGTCAAATCGTTGTTCTTGTCGATCGGGCAGACGTTTCCTTTGACAAGCCGCCTGCAAACCCTGCACGCTTTTTCAACCATATCATATCACTTCTCAAAGCAATTATTTTTTCTTCTTCTCGGCCGCTTTCTCCGCTGCCTCTTCCTTCTTGTCGTCCGCCTTCTTTGTCTTGGCGTCCGTCTCCAGCCACTTCAGGTTCCCGAGGAATGGCTGTCGCATCGTCAGGCCCACCTTAGTGTTCTCCTTGAGGCTGATGCTTATGATCCTGGTCCTTACCCTGTCCCCTGTCTTGAGGATCCGCTTGCTCGACCTTCCGACCAGCTGCGAATTCTTCTCGTCGAAGCTCACGAAATCGTCCATCACCTGGCTGATGTGAACAAGACCGTCCATCGCCCCGACCCTCACGAAGGCGCCCCATTCCGTTATGTCGACTATCTCCCCTTCTACAAGTTCCTGCTCGCGCGGCTGCCATGTGAGCAGCTTGAACCTGGCCGGATAATGGACCGCCGGGTCCCCGGGCAGCACCCTTCCCTCGTTGACCTCGATGATCTCGGTCACGGCCAGGGGCACCCCCATCTCGGGGTCTATCTTACCTTCGAACTTATCCGATATGCTCTGTTTCATCGCCTCGTCCAAATCGAGATTGAACTTGCCTGGCGATACGGCAATCTCGTCCTCAATCGTGACTATCTGGTACATGTCATCATTCCTCAGAACACTCGTGATGGACTATCCTTTGCTGACGTTTAAAAAGGTTCCTTTCGGTTCTGCGTCGGAAGGGATTTAGGGCCTCTCCGAATGCCAGTATTCCCGCAGGGACTTGATTTTGTCGCCCCTGAATTCCAGTATTGCGACCTCTTTGATATGTATCCTGGAATTCTCCGCCTTGCTGTAAAAGCTGGCATCCCATTCGGCAAGAACGGTGTTGCCGTCTATCCATGAATGCAGCAACTTGAATTTTATGTCGGACTGCTCTTCGACGACCTTGCTTTGCCAGTATCGCCTTATCTGCCCGTGTCCGACGAACGGCTTTTCAAAGGCCCTTTCATGATAAACCGCATCCTTTGTGAAAATCGTGAGTATCTTATCGGGGTCCTGTTTCACCCACGCGTCTTCATATGTCCGCAGGACCTTGTCGGCTGTTTTCCTGTCCACCATATGACTGGATGTCATACGCAGGCTTAAATGATTTTCCCAGGCGCGGTTGGAAAGCGTTTAAAGCTTGTCATACTTCACTTTCCATGGAAGGTTACAAGGAAAACCCGCTTCTGAAACTTCTGGGAAAATCCGAGCTGGCCCTCGAAGAAACCGATTTGAAAGCGGCTTACATGAACGGCAGTTATGGAGGCCCGAACGACTTCAATGATTACATCAAGGAACTCGAAATCCGCGGAATGTGCAGGAACAAGGGCAGCGTTGTGAAGGAAAATGCAGGGGGAGGATATCGCGCCTACGGCTCGAGGGAACTGCTGTTTTTCATGGACGATGACCAGTTGAGGAACTGGTATTTCAGGCAAGTTGATGATGCGAACAACAATCATTCGAGTAAGAAAAAAACAACATCGGACAGGAAGATTGCAGATTGTATGGAGCTGTGCGACAGGAAGGGCATGCGGCCCAAGGAAGCGGCAAAGAAGTTAGAAGTAAGTCAGTTCGCGGTGGAAAAGGCGTATTTGGCCTGGAGCGTCATACCGACCGACATGTTCGAGGGCGTGTTCGACTCAAAAAAGACCTTCTCCGACATACTGAGCAGGATAGAGATCAGGCTGGGATATGCCGTGCCGCCCCACGTCCTCTACAAGAAACTCAAATATTTCATTATCAAGGGCCGCTGCGGAAAGGCCGTCGTCAACGGCAAGACGTATTACATGCCGAAGAAACCGCAAAACGCGCCGGCTCCGGGATGAGCATCTTCCTATTCCGTGACCACGAACTTGCGCTGCCTTATGAAAACCGTGTGCCCGCCCGCCTTGGCTATCCTTTCCTTCAGCCCGATGTCCTGGGTCGCTATGCAGTATCCTTCCTTTGCAAGCTCAAGTAAAGCATTGTCTGTTCCCTTCACGTTGGCAGGTTGCGGCAGCACGTCAGTATGCTCCAGCCTGACCAGGGCTATCCTCGCCGACTCTGCATCCTTGCTCTTTCCTCTGCTCAGTTTCACCAGTTCGTCCTCCACGTCAGGAATGATGTACAGCCTGTGCTCCTCTAGCTGTTTGAACCAGTCGATCTTCCACTTCACGCAGGTCACTAGAAAACTGGTATCCATAACTACTTTCATGGCCTTTTTATGCTCCGGCAACTCATAAACCCGCATGACACGACTGATGATAAAGAGCCGGAAAGCGCAGATGAAGTACAGCCGTGAGCGCAAGCAGGGCAAACTGCGCACCAGCGGCCGCCACATAAGACGCAAGATATGAAATAATCCCGTTTCAAGAATGTGACGGGCAACTTCTTGATATTGCTCCGCTATGAAGATATGGCGAGCAAAAGGCTGATATAAGTCCGGCCACATGTCCTGGCGACCAAAATGATAGATTCTCACATGCACCTGAACCAGCCCGAATATGACGGGGACAGGTCCGCTTTGATCGGAAAATGGAAGGCCGCCGGCCTGAAGGCAGTAATCA
>JAZDNN010000008.1:0-22583 GCA_043799675.1 Candidatus Aenigmatarchaeota archaeon
TCATGATTTCTACGTATCGGAGAACGGTCAGCGCGAAAGAAGGTGGCACGTCGCCCCCGATAAGAGATGGCTGAAAGTGAAGAGAGGGAAAAACAGGTTCTTTTCTTATGATGTTGAAAAGACGCTCTTTTCCTCGGGGCAGATAAACATATATCCGGTCAACTGGCTGCGCGGCAGCCTGGATAGCAGGATAATGAACCCGTCGATGTTCATGCACTGTGACGAGGTGAGCATGCTCTGGACGCCCTACGTATGTGGCAACTGCATGTCGCATGACATGGAATATACATTGAAGAAAAGCAAGCCGTTCAGGCTGCTAATCGAAAAGACAAAGGAACCCATACAAACGGATTACATGCCCGCCTCCGAAGAGACGCCGAGCAAACCGTCTCCTGAGCAGACATGCTTATAATAGTTCCGCTTCCAATTCTGTTTGCCGAGGTCGCATAGAGGAATTGCGATAGCCTGGAACTATTGCCGTTTGCAATCAAAGCGAGCGGGAATATGACCGGCGAGCTATTGCTCCGCAAGGGGCTCGAGAGTTCGAATAAGCGCGAAGCGCCTAAAGGCGTTTTGGCAGCCTGCGGCTGCAATGCTATGAGAGTCTCTCCCTCGGCGCCATTTGATTTCGAAGAAATCATGGCGACGACTAGCGAACCTCAGTTCGCGTTGGTCGGCGCCAATCAGTATAAATTCTTTCCGTTACGATTTGTTTCATGTCAAAGCCAGACGCGCACGAGATGAGCCTGATGACACGGAGGTCGATACAGACGGTCGTCGACTACTGGATACCAAGCGACGACAAGATTGCCAAAATCAGGCTACTCAATAGGGCCGTACACGGATTCATAAACGCATATGACGGACACGTCAGGAGGGTCTGGCCAAAGAACCTTCCGTCGGAGGATGCAGACAAATGCTATTACCTTTACGAGGTCGCGCCGCAAAGGGCGATACCGAAGACCGCACCTGACAGCAGGCACAGGTGGGACTTTGCATACGAAGTGGTCGCCTACTACAAAGGTGACGGTAACGGCAACTTCGTCCTCGAAAGCGTCGGTGAGGAGCATACTTTTGATATCGCGGGTGTCCCGAAGAAAATAAGCGGTCACTCATGCAAGGACACGGTATACAACATAGGATTCAAGAGCATACAGACTGCGTGCTTCCATGATTTTGAAGTGACGTCGTTCTCGCCTCCTGAGCTGAACCAGATTGCCATGGCAGCCGGGGCACCGTTGAAATTCAGCGGCAACTATGAAATCAGGGACGGTCTGGTCGAGCTATACAATGAACTTTACAAGCACAAGCTGAAGTCATGGCAGCGACTCAACCTGCTTTACGCAGAGTACTACGGAAAACTTGCTGATTGGAAGAAGGGGCGAAATTTCCGCAAGAGTGTCGATAAGTACCTTGACCCGATATTATTTCACCGGGATGACAGGCTTAGCTGAACTCGAGGAGACTTGAATTCCTGCCGCCGACGGTCGCGGAGAGGTTGCTTTTCATCGACATGTTGCCGTTCCTGAGTTCGATTGCGGCAATGTACCTGCCGAGGCTGCCTTCATTGAAGCTCCTGCCGGCGGCGGTCTCCGGCCCGAACAACGCATCAAGATACCTTTCCGCATCGACGTCATCCTTCCGTATTTTTTCCATCCGTTCGAATTTCCTGCCCTTTGAATAATAGTAACGGGTCTCTTCGCCGACCTTGAGGTTCAGCGCCTCGATGACCTTGACGCGTTCGGAACCCTGCGACCTCTCGGAGTAGACCGGTCTGTGGCGCTTTATTTTTATGCCGAGCGATTCCAGCGGCACGTTCATGTCCGATATCTTCTTGGAAAGGTCTATGACATATGCCAGGGCATCCTCCTTCTTTCCGGAAAAGACCTTGTCGATGTAATCCGTCAGGGCCTGCCTCGCGAGCTCGCAGTTCAGCCCGTGGCGGCCCATCACGTCCATTCCCGACGTTATCAGCGATATGTCGACCCGGGCCACGGCCTCGCCCCTGCCGGCCGAGATGACGTCCGAGGAGAAGGCGAAAGGCAGGAAGTACGGGCAATCCTCGAGCCATTCGAGCGAACCGTCGCCCTCCAGGAAAAGGAAGCGGTTGGAAAAGTTCAGCAGCCTGAAGCCGTTCTGGTTGATGGTTGCAAGGCTCTCGCGGACCGATCTTGACAGCTTGCGATAGGTGTCCTCCGGGTTCTCCCCGTAGGAACCGACATACCAGTTGTTTGCCCTTTTCACCACGTTCTCAACCAGCTCGTCATTCACCCTTTCCTTCTCGAGCTTGACCAGGTCCGGGTGGTATTCCTCCGGGTACCTGCAGCATAGCAGGTCGAACAGCGGCTCCTCGCACATCGAGTCCAGGGCCTCGGCATATATCGCGGCCTCTTTCGCCGGGCTGCTCCGCATCAGCCTCACGAGATCATTCGTTTCCATGTCCCTGATCCTCGGAAGGGAATTCAGGGCGAACAGCGGGTAAACCAGAAGGACGTCATGATGGAGACCGTTCTTCTCGCCTATCCGCTCGAAAGAGGAGCGGTCCAGACCGGCGCATCTTTCCATCAGTCCCATCTTCTCGTCCTTGAACTCGAATTCACCCAGAGTGAAGCGTCTGTCGAACCTGTACGTGTTCAGGGTATGGAAGTAATCGTACGCCCATCGGCTTGACGCATTTGCGGATTGCGCCACCGAGCAGATTGAGGTCAGGTCTGTCTTCATGGCGCGCGCTGTCGGTAGTCCTATCTCCTTCACCTTCATGGCAAGCTTGAACAGCCGCTCGGTGTCCTCGATGTTGTATATTGCGGCCCTTCTCAGGCTCTCCGGGTCGCGCTTCTGCATCAGTTCCTCCAGCTCGCCGTAACTGAGGTCCTTCTTGAACGGGTCCTCCGGAAAAAAATAGTTGTAAACGTCCGGCAGCTTGTCCCGCGGGAGAGGCAGCCAGGCGCGCGAGAAAGCGCAGGTATCGAACCAGCTCTTTCCCGGCATCCGCACTATCTTCAGGAAACCGTCCTTCTCCCATGACTTTATCCTTGGCTGGGTCCCGTCGATTGACGGAGTGAAGGGCCTGTCGGATTTCTTCAATTTTACATGGTCCCTGAGCCGGCTCGCATCGTAAGGGATGTGATGGGCGGCGGCAAAAGGGGCGCTTAGGAGCAGTTCTCCGGTCTTTTCACTTATTCCGTGCTGATCCTTGACAACATCCACACTGCAGCAATCAAATCCGCCGGGATTGGCATCCTGGACCACGATGAAGTCGGTAGTCTTTTTCCTGGCATCCCCTTTGACTACGGTGGACATCGGGATGTTGATGTAGTTCTTGGTTCCGAGCTTCTCCATCTCGATGTCAAAGCAGGCGAGGTCCCCGTCGCACTCCTCCCGGGTGGAATAACGGACATACCTCAGGCCGCCGTCGAAGGGCTCAACAATCGAATAAGTGGGAAACCTCAGTTTGAGGGACTGGTCGGAACCGACCAGGTTTCTGAAGTTGTTCGGGTCGATGCGCTTGATCTTGTTACCGAGCCCTCTCTGACCCCAGACTTGGACCACGTAAGCGTTCCCGGAAGGGTGCTTCGTCGCGTCTATGCCGTAATTCTTCAGAAGCGAGGCGACCCGTGATGCCTGATCGGAGCCCATCCGCCTGCTCGAATAAAGGTGGTCTATCCGGACCTCAATAGGAGCTTCGGCTCTCATGTAAGCGACCACGGAACGGCCGTGACGGCTATCAACGACCCGCAGGCCGTCGAGCAGGGCAGCCATGCAAACAAACGAATGCCACACGGATTTAAGGTTGTTTTTGGTATTCGGGACATGCCGTATGTGAGGAACAAGATTTCCTGGGGCAGCGAGCGGCTGTTCTACGTCCTGGAGCCGCTGATGCCGGCGGATTTCACGCCAGTGCGGGGGAGTTACAAGGAAGGGATCATGCCGGAAATATTTTCCAGAGTCAAGATTGAATCCAGGAACCCGCGCAAGACCGGACGCGTGGAGATGTATCGCATCTACCACGAGAAACTCAAACCGAGGATACCGGAGCTGAAGGAGAGGAGGAACCGGCTGATAACCGGCCTGAGCGTCGATTACAGCGAGCCCAGCGAGACGTTCGGCATAAAGTACCCGTCAAAGTTCGGAATGGACTGGATGACGGGCATGGGAAGGTTTTACGAGGAACTGCTGGAAGGAGTGAACGATCTTGTGGAAAAGCAGGAGTTCAGGTACGGAAAAAAGCCGGAGGGTTACAAGAATGAAGTATTGCATCCGGTGTCACCCGTCCTGTTCCCGTTCAGGTTCATCAAAAAGAACAGGGGAATAGGGATGGAGCATCCATTGAAGGACGTGATTCAGGAAACGGACGGCATCCTCAGGGAGAAAGGGAAGCTCACGTTCGGCGACACGGAACGGATGCTGGGTCAGTGCGGTCCGGCCACAGGAAGCTTCGAGTTCAGCGGCAAGCTTTTTTCTCCGAAGGCCGCCAAGCGGTCAAGGACAGGGTACTCGGGTCCCGATGAGCTTGACATCGGATTCATCAACAGGAGCATCCCGTTCCTGTCCGACTTCGCAAGAGAGGAGGTGAAGAAAAGGCTCGGGCTCGGATACGAGGAAAACAAAACGGCGATACAGAAACTGGTCGCGGACGAGTACGACAGCGTGATAGGCAGGAGCACGTATCTCAACAGGCAGATGCTTGCCTCCGCTTTTGAGAACAGCGTCCTTAAGCCGCTCGGGGTCAGCAGGATGGATGCGATAGCAATGTCCAGTTCGTACGTGTGGGGTGTCCTGCATTTCATACACGGTATCGAGTTCGTGAACTGGGGCCTGATGCAGGGGGCGAAGAATGGTTACCTGGCGGAGGCGGACCCGACAGCGATAGGAAGAATAATCGGGGGATTGCATGCAGACTGGGAACGGATGCGAGCTTGAATTCCTGAAGTGCCCTTTCAGGGGAACGGACAGGTGCAGGCCCGAGGATGAGATACCGGATTGCGTGTACGGTCTGACAAAGGCACGGGACGAGGACGGGGACCTTTACATAAGCGAGCATACGCTTGAGCTGGTGAAAAGATGGACATACGACAACGGATGCCACATCCACGGAATCGAGGACTACATCCTGCGGCTCAACAACGTTTTTGATACCATGGTCGAGCATGACGGCAGGGAGACCGAGGGGCTGAAGAAGTTCACCGAAACCTTCAGGTACGAGCCGTTCATCGTGCCAAGGAAAAATGAATACCAATCATGCCACCTGCGGGCCAGCGAGTTCTCGGGGGGGAAGTTCGAGAAGGTGACGGACATGAAAAAGCCTTCCAATGGGAAGTGCGACCTGGCAAGGATATTCACGAAAGTTGACCAGGAAGAACTGGGTTACACGCAATCAGCCTCCGCCGAGACCGGGACAGGGAACCATGCGTTCACGAACGGGCAGCACAAGGAGGACATGCTGGAGAACTCCAGGCTTAAGCTGACAGGAATGAAACCGGTGGACCGAAGGAAGTACGGCGAGATTCCGGTCGAACTGATGCTGGAACTCAGCGGAAAGAAATACGTAATTTCAGGCCATCCCGATGCGATACTCCAGTGCGTCAACAGGGAAACCGGAGATGCAGAACCCGCGATATTCGACCTGAAGAGCAAGAAGTATTCCATGTACGAGGACTGGGGCACGAAGTTCCAGATGATGATTTACGCGCTTGCGGTCATCCAGCAATTGGACATGGACTGCGAGCAGTTCCAGGTGATATCCGCCAAGCGGCCGCGCTATGCCTACCCCGGCAACTACAGGGAGATGGAGCTGCACATAACCAGGCTCAGGAGGGATGGTGATGCCATGGACAGGCTGCTGCTGGAAGCGGAACGGACGGCAACGGTGCAAAGGATGATACTGGACGACAGGGCATTCTACAGGAAAGTGAAGGACAAGATGCTGGCGGCGAAGAAGTGCGACAGTTGCTTCAGCGGGAAGATAAGCCTCGATGTCGACAGGGCCCTGTTCGGGAACGAAATGACCCTGAGAAAACTGCTCTCGGAGGAGTGGAAGGCGCTCAAGAAGGGCGTCTCACTGCCCTGACGCATTTTTCCCGGTAAATCAGGCAGTTTTCGGGATGCTCGTTGCAAACGTAGGTCATGATCAGCCCAAGAACGGTTTCCGAGTCCTTCAAAAACTTCCCGTAGTCGGATTTTCCGATCTTTCTGCTGCTGCCGATGGTCTCCTCTATCGCTTGGAAGTTCTTCAGGAACGTGCAGTCCTCGAACTGCTGGCACAACGGCATCCGCCCGATACACTTGGAACCTTTAAATAGTCTGTAGAGGCACTCTTGACGGAAAGTTTTCGTGCCAGCCACTATTGGCTTAACGGCCATGTTGGCGAACTATGTGTTCTCGGAACGGGACAGGGTAACAGAGGAATGGAAAAATGCCAGCAGTAAGGAGACCAAAACGGGGAAGCCGGGGATTCTGGCCGCGGTGCAGAGCCAGCCGTAGCTATCCGCGGATAACCTCATGGCCGATTGTTCCTGAGGTAAAAGTTCTGGGGTTCGCCGGCTACAAGGCCGGGATGAGCCACGCGATGATAACCGATACCAACCCCAACAGCAGGACGAAGGGGCAGGTGATAAGCACCCCGGTGACCATACTCGACTGCCCGCCGATCGCAATCTTCGGATTCAAGTGCTACTCAAACACCGTTCATGGTAAGAAGGACGTGTTCACGGTCGTAGCAGAGAAGAATGACAAGAACCTTTCGCGGAAGTGGGGGATACAGAAGGTCAGGCCGCTGCAGGACCAGTTCAGGTCGATAGAGGGAAGGAAAGTCGATTTCATCAGGCTGCTTGCGCATACAAAGCCGGGTTTCAAGAAGACGCCCGAGGTGTTCGAGCTCGGGGTCGGGGGGAACGTCGACAAGCAGATAGAGTTCGCGAAGTCGATGGTCGGAAAGGAAATCAAGGCGTCCGAACTGTACAAGGCCGGTGATCTGGTCGATGTTTATGCGGTCACCAAAGGCAAGGGGTTCCAGGGACCCGTTAAGAGGTTCGGCGTCCGCATCCTCGGAAGGAAGATGCAGCAGATGCACAGGCACACGGGAGCATTGGGAACGACCGAGCCCGGAAAGATAAGGACGACGGTTCCTGCGGCCGGTCAGATGGGATGGCAGTCCAGGATGGAATGGAACAAGAGGATAATCAAGGTCGGAGGAGACGCCAAAGAAGTGACGCCCGCGGGTGATTTCTTGCGATACGGAATAATCAGGGGAGAACCGCTGTTGATTGAGGGTTCATTGCCCGGGCCGACCAAGAGACTCATCAGGCTGAGGGTCTGCATGAGGCCGCCGAAGAGCAGGTTCCATGTCGAGCTAAAATCGGTCAGCACGAACAGCATCCAGGGAGTGCGTGTTTAGATGGCAAATGTTTTTGATATCAACGGGAACGTGAAAGGGAAGACCGAGCTGCCGAGGGTGTTCAACGCCGCGGTGAGGACCGACCTGGTGCAGAGGGCGGTTCTGGCATTGCAGGCCGCAAAGAGGCAGTCTTACGGTTCGGATGTCCTGGCCGGAAAGAGGACGAGCGCAAAGTACCACGGCGTGAAAGACACGCGCGGCAGCATGAAGAACAGGGAGGTCTCCAGGGGACCCCGAGTCACCGGAGGCGCCCCGGGGCAGGAATGGAGGATAAAGTTCGTGCCGCACGCGGTGGGCGGAAGGGCCGCGCATCCGCCGAAGGTCGAGAGGGGACTGATACTCAAGATGAACCGGAAGGAGAACAGGCTCGCGCTCGCGTCGGCGATAGCCGCGACGGCCCTGAGGGAAGTGGTTGCCGCGCGCGGGCACAGGCTGCCCGACGCCGAGCTGCCGCTGATAATCACGGATGATGTTGAAAAGATGAAGAAGGCGAAGGAACTGAGAGGTGTGCTGGAAAAGCTCAAGCTCTGGCAAGAGCTCGAGAGGACCTCGGTGAGCAAGATACGCGCCGGGCGCGGAAAGATGCGGGGAAGGAAATACAGGACAAAGGTCGGGCCGTTGATTGTCATCGCGAAGGACGAGGGGATAGTAAAGGCGGCAAGCAACATTCCCGGCGTCTCGGTGAGCACGGTGCCCGCGCTGAACGTGGAATTGCTGGCCCCCGGAGCGAAGCCCGGAAGGCTGACCATCTGGAGCGAAGGGGCCATCAAGCAAGTTGGTGAAAGATTTGGCTGAAACAAAGAAGGAAGAAAAAAAGGCGGAAGGGGAGCAGCAGGTCGACCCGTGGACGATAGTGAGCCATCCGATGCTCAGCGAGAAGAGCATCGGAAGGATAGAGACCGAGAACAAGCTGGTGTTCGTGGTGAGGAGCGAGGCGAACAAGAAGCAGATAAAGTGGGCGATCGAGACGGCCCTGAAGGTCAAGGTCGTGAACGTCAACACGCTCGTCGACAGGGACGGGGTGAAGAAGGCGATGGTCAGGCTGTCAAAGGAGTTCAGGGCCAGCGACATCGCGACGAGGTTCGGGATGCTGTAATGGTGATGAAATGAGTGAAAACAAAGTCTTCACGGCATCATCAAACACAGGTGTTTGCTGATGGGAAAGCGGATAATCTCAAGGGCACGCGGGCACGGCGGGCCGCGGTACAGGTCGCCGTCGCACAGGTACGCCGGCAGATCGACCTATCCCAAACAGGACGGGGCCGCGCTGGTCAAGGACATTGTTCATGATACCGGCAGGGACGCGCCGCTTGCACTCGTACGGTTCCCGGACGGGAAGGAAAATCTGGTAATAGCTGCGGAGGGAACACACGTGGGACAGACGCTCTATTTCGGACTCGCGGATGCGCCGGCGAACAGCGGAAACGTGCTGCCTCTGTCGGTCGTGCCGAAGGGAGGCTCCGTGTTCGCGATAGAAATCACTCCCGGCGGGGGTCCGAAGCTGTGCTGCAGCGCCGGAACGCGGGCGCTGGTGGTGACGCAGGAAGCGAACAAAATCATACTTCAGATGCCGAGCAAGCAGTTCAGGGAACTGAACCCGGATTGCCGTGCGACCGTCGGAATACCGGCCGGCGGCGGAAGGGGCGATAAGCCTTACGTCAAGGCGGGACAGGTGTACTGGGCATCGTATGCGCGGAACAGGCTGTGGCCACGTTCAAGCGCAAGCAAGATGAACCCGGTCGACCACCCGTTCGGTGGACACACCAAGCCCGGAACGCCCAAGACCATCAGTACATGGGCGCCGCCAGGTGCGAAGGTCGGTAGCGTAGGCGCGAGGAGAAGCGGAAGGAGCAAGAAGTGATATAGATGGTCAAAATATTCAGCTACAAGGGAAAGAGCATAGAGGAACTGCAGAAGATGAGTCTCGAGGATTTTTCCAAGCTGCTCCCTTCGCGGCAGAGAAGGAGCCTCAGGAGAGGCATGACCCCGCTGGAGAAGAAGGTGCTTGAGAAGATCCGGACCAGCAAGAAGCCGGTAAGGACCCATGAGAGGGAAATGATAATCGTGCCCGAAATGGTCGGGAAGAAGATGAGCATCCATGCCGGGAAGGATTGGGTGGCTCTGGACATAACCGCCGAGATGCTGGGGCACAGGCTCGGAGAATTTGCGCTTACGAGGAAGAAGGTACAGCACAGCTCGCCGGGAGTGGGAGCGACCAGGAGCAGCAAGTTCCTGCCGCTGAAGTGAGATGATGATATGAAGTTGACAAATTCAACCAAGAGCAATTGGCCGGCAGAGCCGGCAGGTGCATGAGAATGGAATATGCGATGAAAACCACGAAGGAGATGGCAATCGCCAGCACAACGCTCAGGGCCAGCCCGAAGACGGTGCTGAAGATATGCAGGGCCCTCAACCGGAAGCAGTTCGCCGTTGCACAGGCGTTCACGGACAAGCTGGTGGCGCATGAGGTGAGCATGGACGGGAAGTTCCATGACAAGGCGGCGGAAGGGCTTCGACAGTTCCTCAGGGAAGTCGAGAACAACGCGAAACAGAAGAAGCTCGAACCGAAGGAAATGAAACTGATGATAAGCATGCACCAGGCGCCGAAGATGATGAGAGGAAGGAGACGGAGACGGCACGGGATGCTCATGAAGAACGCTCACGTCCAGGCGGTGCTCGTGCCCGTACAGAAAAAGGAGAAGAAAGAAACGAAGAAGGCATAATTATGGTTGTTGAAAGAAAGTTCATCGGCGAGGCGATAAGGAAGAACAAGGTCCACGAGTACCTGGCAGAGGAGTTCTCGAAGGCCGGGTTCAGCCATGCAGAAATAGCAAGGACCCCCGTGGCGATGCGTGTTACAGTCTGGGTGCAGAAGCCCGGAATAGTCATCGGGCGCGGAGGGAAGACGATTGATGCTCTGACCGAGACGCTCAAGACGAGGTTCGGCCTGGAGAACCCGCAGCTCGATGTCCAGGAAGTGCAGGAGCCCGACCTTGATGCCGCAATAGTCGCCAGGCAGATAGCGGCTGCCATTGAAAGGGGCCTCAACTACAAGAGGGTCGCGCAGCTCACGCTCCAAAGAGTGATGCAGGCGGGAGCCGCCGGAGTGGCGGTCAGGATAGGCGGAAAGCTCGGAGGGGAAGTCAGCAGGAGGGAAAAGTTCTCCGCTGGCTACCTGAAGTGGGCGGGAGAGCCGGCCGAGCAGCTCAGCAAGGGATATGCGACCGCGAGAGTGAAGCTCGGTAACATCGGGATACAGGTCAGGATACTCATAGAACAGCCGAAGGACCTGGTTTCAATGAGCAAAATAATGGCGCAGCCGCAGCCCGAGCAGAAGACCGAGGAGACGAAATAATCATGGCCATAATCAGGAAGAAGGCGATGAGGGAGATGGGCAGGGAAGACGCGAAAAAGAAAGTCGCGGAGCTCAGGCTCGAGCTCGCCAAGGACAGGGCGCAGGTCGCTGTCGGGGCGTCACCCGTGAACCCCGGAAAGATAAAGGAAACCAGGCGGGGGATAGCGCGGCTGCTCACGCTGGTGAAGTCGAAAGAGGAAGCGATGCTCAAGCAGGCATTGACAATCAAAGGAAACACAAAAACGAAGAAGGGGGTCGTCGGGGCTGGCTGAGATCTGCAAGGTCTGCGGGTTCCCGAAGGAGTTGTGCATATGCGGGACACTGGCGAAGGAAGCGGCGAAGGTCAAGATATACACGGTCAAGAGGTCCTTCGGAAAGTCCGTGACCATCATAGAAGGGGTGTCGGAAGGGACCAAGGAACTGGCGAGCAAGCTGAAAACCAAGCTCGCGGCCGGGGGCACCATCAAGGAAGGACGAATAGAGATACAGGGCGAGCATGCCGCGAAAGTCAAGAAGCTGCTGCTGAACTCCGGGTTCAAGGAAGAGCAGATAGAGGTAGCGGGGTAATAATATGAGTCTAAGCAAAACGAAAAGGGCGAAGATGAAAGAGAAGAACATCGGTTTCTCCTCGGTGAGACCGCAGGAGACATGCACCGATTCGAAGTGCCCGTGGCACGGCTCGCTGCCGGTAAGGGGACGGATGATAATCGGAACGGTCATGGCGGTGCGCGCACCGATGACGGCTACGGTCGAGTGGAACTACACGCGCTGGCTCCCGAAGTTCGAGCGGTTCGAGAGGAGACACAGTCACATCGTTGCGTACAGCCCGACCTGCATAGGGGCCAAGGAGGGCGACACGGTTAAGATAGCCGAGTGCAGGCCGCTCAGCAAGACCAAGAGCTTCGTGATAATCGAGAGGATGGGAAACAAATGAAGTCAATATCGGCAAAGATAACCGGGGCATTGCAGCCGGGAAGCAGCATGATATGCGCGGACAACAGCGGGGCGGACATGCTGGAGATGATATCGCTCAAGGGATACCACGGCGTCAAGAGGCGAAGGGCCACGGCAGGCATAGGCGACGTGATAGTCGCCGCGGTGAAGAAGGGCGACCCGAAGATGAGGCACGAGGTTGTGGAGGCGGTCATAATCAGGCAGAGAAGGGAGTTCCGGAGAAGGAACGGTCTGAGGGTCAGCTTCGAGGACAATGCGGCGGTGCTTGTCAACGAAAGGGGAGAACCGAGAGGGACGAGGCTCAAGGGCCCGCTCGCGAGGGAAGTGGTCGAGCGCTTCTCCGCCATCGGGAAGATAGCGGCAATAGTGGTGTAAATGAAAAGTGAAAATGCAGGAAAACAACGGAAGGCAAGGGCGAACGCAGCCCTGCATGTGCGGCACAAGATGATGGCGGCCCACCTGTCCGAGCAGCTGCGCAGACAGGTGAGGAGAAGGAGCATGCCGCTCAGGAAAGGGGACGAGGTGAGGGTGATGCGGGGCAGCTTCCGCGGAACCGTCGGAAAGGTGACGGAAGTCGACCTGAAGGAAATGAAGGCGTACGTCGACAGCGTCAAGAGACGGAAGGTAAGCGGGACGGAGGTGCAGGTCGCGCTCGAACCCTCGAAACTCATAATCACGAATCCGGTGCTGGATGACCCCAGAAGGAAGCTCGTGCTGGAGAGGAAGAGGCAATGATGCAAGTCAACGAAGTTGACCAAATGATGATTGGCTGCCCGAGGCAGCAGGAGCTATAATCATGGCAAGAATAGGCGGAAGGAGAAGGCTTGTAAGGGCGGAGACCACATGGGCTCCGAGCAGGAAGGCGATAAGGTTCGTAACGGCACCGCGCGGTGCACATCCGATGGACAGGAGCATGCCGCTCCTGCTGGTGATTCGGGAGACGCTCGGGCTCGCAGACACCGCCCGCGAGGCGCGCCGTATAATCAAGGGGAAACAGGTCAAGGTCGACGGCAAGATTTGCAGGGACCATAAGCGCGGTCTCGGCCTGTTCGACACGATGGAAGTGGCGGGCAAGGCGTACAGGATGATCCCGTCACGCTCCGGGCTGCGAATGACCGAGATAGAAAAGCATGAGGCAAACTCGAAGGTCTGCCAGGTCACGACCAAGACGGCGGTGAGGGACGGGAAGATACAGATAGGGCTGCATGACGGGAGGAGCATACTTACAGAAAAAAGCGATGCTAAGCCGGGCGACAGCCTGCTGATAGAACTTCCGGGGCAGGCCGTGAAGGAAAAGCTGCCGCTCGAGGAAGGCGCGATATCTCTCATAACCTACGGTGCCAACGCGGGAAAGCTCGCACGGATACGGAAGATAGAACGCGGCCTGTACCCGAGGGCGTGGCTGCATGTCGATAACCAGACGTTCGAGGCCCCGCTCGCGGCGGTGATGCCGGTGGGCAAGGAGAAAGCGGTGATAAAAGTTGCATGAACATCAGGCATTGCAGTCTTCAGCTGCCGACAGAGGACACGAGACATTCCTGCCTTCGGCAGGCAATAGAGGAAATATAATGAGACAAATCAGGGTCGAGAAGGTCGTTCTCAACATCGGTGTAGGTGAGGCAGGGGAAAGGCTGGAGAAGGCGAAGAAGGTGCTCGAGACGGTGTCCAACGGAAGGAAGGTCATAGTCACCAAGGCGCACAACAGGACGACGTTCGGCGCCGCGAAGGGCAGGCCGCTTGGAGTGGCCGTCACGCTGCGAGGAAAAGAGGCGCTCGCATTCCTGAAGAAGGCGTTCGAGGCGATAGACATGAAGCTGCCTGCGCGCGTGTTCGACAGGCAGGGGGACTTTTCGTTCGGAGTGAAGGAGCACATAGGGCTGCCGGGAACGAAGTATGATCCTGAGATAGGAATATGGGGCATGGACGTCGCGGTGCGGCTGGCAAGAAGGGGCTACAGGGTGTCCAAGAAGAGGATATCCCACCGCGTCGGCATGAGCCACCGCATCACTCCCGAGGAAGCGAGGGAGTGGACGGTAAGAAACCTGGACGTGAAGGTGGAAGAATGAAGCCGATAAAAAAGGACAGGAAGTACGGCAAGGGGACATATCTCTGCAGGCGCTGCGGGAGATCCGGAGGGGTAATCAGGAAATACGGGCTGATGTACTGCCGCCAGTGCTTCCGTGAAGTGGCCAAGAACGTCGGCTTCAAGAAATACTCATAGGTGTGATGACATGAAAATCAGCTTCGTTGATGAAAGAAAAATTGGCTGCCAGAAGCAGCAGGTGCTATAATATGAGACATGACTTACTAAGCGACGCGTTGTCAGCGATACAGAACGGTGACAGGGTCGGCGGCAAGGAAGCGGTCAGCCCGGTATCCAACATGGTGAAGGATGTGATGCAGGTGCTTCAGAAGCACAAGTACATCGGGAACTTCGAAATGGTGGACGACGGAAGGGGCGGAAGGTTCAGGGTAAGCCTCTTAGGCGCAATCAACCGCTGCGGTGCAATCAGACCCCGTTTCTCCATCAAGAAGGAGGAATGGGAGAAATGGGAGCGAAGATACCTGCCGGCCGTCGGGTTCGGCCTGCTCATAGTCAGCACCAGCAAGGGAGTGATGACGCACGACGATGCCAAGAAGGAAGGGGTGGGGGGAAAGCTGCTGGCTTTCGTTTATTGAGGGATAAAGATGGAAAAAACACTGAGCATACCTGCCGGCGTTCATGTCGATATCAAAGGGATGCACGTGACGGTGAAGGGACCGAAAGGGCACCTGCAGAAGGACTTCGCCAGCCCGGAGTTCGGGGGTCTGGTGAAGATGGAGAATGCCGCCGACAAGGTAAGGATATCGACCGAAGAGACAAAACGAAAATACAAGTCGGAGGTCGGGACCATAGTGGCGTGCGTAAACAACATGATGCAGGGAGTGACGGCGCCGTGGAAGTACAAGCTCAAGATAGTGTACATGCACTTTCCGGTCACAGTAAAGATGCAGGGCAGGGAAGTTATGATAAGCAACTTCCTCGGAGAGAAGGCCCCGAGAAAGGCGGAGATAATAGGCGACACAAAGGTCGAGATAGCCGGCGACGAAATAACCGTTACCGGCATAAATCTGGAAGAGGCGGGGCAGACGGCGGCAAACCTTGAGAGGGCGACCAGGATACTCGCGCGCGACAGGCGCGTGTTCATGGACGGAATATTCATCACGGAGAAACCGAAGTGAGAAATGATATGCAAGTCAACTTCGTTGACCAAATGGTGATTGGCTGCCCGAGGCAGCAGGTGCTATAAATGAATCCAAAGAAAAAACCCGCGTTCCTGAGACAGGAGTGGTTCAGGCACGGGAACATCAGAAAGAAGTGGCTGAAGTGGAGGATGCCGCGCGGCAACAAGAGCAAGCTCAGGCGGCACTTCATCGGAAAGGGATTCATACCGAGCGCCGGATACGGCGCCCCCGTGGAGACGCGGATGCTCCATCCGAGCGGTCTCGGGGAAGTCATGGTCAACAATCCGCAAGAGCTGGCAGGCATCGATGCCGGAACGCAGGCGGTCAGGATCGCCGGGGCGGTGGGCGGAATGAAAAGAATGCTGATACAGAAGAAGGCCGAAGAACTCAAGCTCAGGGTGCTCAACCCGAGGAAAATCGAACTCAGGGTGAAGACCAAGGAGAAGAAGGAAACGAAAGGCGAGAACAAGCCTGAGGGTCCAAAGGAGATTAAAAAATGAGCAAGCAAAGCAGGACAGCCAATTCGCAAAGGAGAATCGCGTCAAAAATACTGAAGGCCGGTTCCAGCCGAGTATGGATGGACCCGAACCAGGCGGCCAAGATATCCCAGGCCATCACCCGGACGGACATACGAAGGCTGATAGACAAGGGAATCATACGCGAGCTTCCCGAAAGGAAGCCCACGCCCGAGGCCGGTGCAAGAAAGCAGGATATCGGCAGCAGGAAGGGGGCGCGCGGTGCCAGGCTCCGCGGCGGAAAGAAGGAGCCGTGGCTGAACATAATCAGGCCGCAGCGACAAATGCTCAACGAGCTGAAACCGAGCCTGAAACCGATGGCGTACAGGAAGCTGTACCGGCTGGTCAAGGGCGGGGCGTTCAGGAGCAGGACGCACTTGAAGAGCTACGTGGAGGAGAAGAAGCTGCTCAATAAGTGATTTACATGCAAGTTCATGAAATGAACCAAACGATGATTGGCTGCCAGAAGCAGCAGGAGCTATGAGTATGGCAAAAACAGCGCTCTATACGATGCCCCACCGGAGACGGAGGGAGCAGAAGACCGATTACAGGATAAGGCTTGCCCTTGTCAGGAGCGGCAGCGTGAGGGCGGTCATACGGAAGAGCGGGAGCCACATGACCGTGCAGTTCGTGAAATGGGAGAAGGACGGTGATAGAACATTGCTGACCGTAAGCAGCTCGCATCTGGCGAAGTTCGGATGGATGGCCGGCACCGGCAACGTTCCTGCAGCCTACCTGACCGGCCTGCTGGCCGCGAAGCTTGCGCGCACCGTGGATGTCAAGGACGCGATAATCGATTTCGGGATGCAAACGAACACGAAGGGCAGCAGGCTTTATGCCGCGGTCAAGGGCCTTGTCGACGGCGGCATCAATGTCCCTCACGATGCGGAGAGGCTGCCGGGTGAGGACAGGATAAGCGGGAAGCACATCGCGGCCTGGTCAGGTTCCGCGAAAAATTCGTTCACGTCTTATAAGGTCCGGGCTGCCGATTTGCAGAAGCACTTCGCCGAGGTCAAGGCGAAGATAGAGGCGGGAAGCAAAATTGCCGCCAAAGGCGGGAGCGTATGATTATGGGAGAACAGGAATCGCACAAGCGGAGCCTTCCGAGAGAGCCGACCGCGCAGGAAACGGCGCAGAAACAGTCGATAAGCGAGACCGATAACATCCTGCCGGCTGAGGTGGTGGAAGCCGCGAAGAAGGCGGAAGAAGCGGTAGTATTGACAAGCAAGCCCGGCATCCAGATGGGCGAGTGGAACCCGCGGACGCAGCTCGGGAAGGACGTGCTTGCCGGGAAGATAACCAGCATCGACCAGCTGTTCGAGGACGGGGTGAAGATAACCGAGCCGGGGATAGTTGACGCACTGCTGCCCGGGCTCGCGCATGAAATAATTCTCATCGGAGGAAGCGGTGGAAAGGGCGGAGGGGTCAGGAGAACACCGTCAAGAAGGACATCAAGGATGCACAAGAGCGGAAGACGATACAAGGTCTCGGCGATGGTGGTGGTCGGCAACGGCAACGGTTACGTCGGCATGGGTTATGCGCGCGGCATGCCGGGAAGACACAAGGAAATAATAGAAAAGGCGCTGGTGAAGGCGAAGCTCAATCTCATACCGGTCATGCGCGGCTGCGGCAGCTGGGAATGCAGGGACGCCAGTCCTCATAGCATACCGTTCGCAGTCACCGGGAAGTCCGGCTCGGTGAAGATAACGTTCATGCCGGCGCCGCGCGGACTCGGTCTTGTGGTTTCGGATGAAGTGAAGAAGGTGCTCAGGCTGGCGGGGGTCGAAGACGTCTGGGCGAAGAGCAGGGGCCAGACCAGCAGCAGGGTCAACACCATTCATGCCGTATTCGACGCGTTCGGCAAGCTCAACAGGCTGAGGCTTTCCGAGGAATCCAAGCAGTCCGTCGGACTGAGGGTCGGAAGGGTCGGCCTGGGCTCGCCGCTGGTGAAGGGTGGTCAGTGATGCTCGCAGTGATAAGATTGAGGGGTACGGTCAACATGCGGAAGGACAAAATTGAGACGCTCAGGCTGATGAGGCTGAACAGGAAGATGCATTGCGTGCTCATACCGGAGAACAAATCATACAAGGGAATGATACAGATGGCGAAGGACTACATCACATGGGGCACGATAAGCGATGCACTTCTCGAGAAACTGATTGCCAAGAGGGGAAGGAAGACAGGGGACGTCAGGCTGAATGCGGAGGAAGTCAAGCAGATAATCAATGAGCTCAAGAACGGGGCATCTGCCAATGAGCTGGGAATAAAGCCGGTGTTCAGGCTGAACCCGCCGAGCGGCGGTTTCAAGCACGGCATCAAGCACGCCTATCCGAAAGGGGAGCTGGGCAACCGGAAGGAAAAGATCAACGAGCTGCTGGAGAAGATGATTTAGATGGCAACGCTAGGCACGCTCTGTTTCATCGAGAAGGAAGGCAAATACCTGATGCAGCTGAAGAACGACAATAAGTTCGGCGGCGGAAGGTGGAACGCGCCCGGCGGAAAGACGAAGGAAAACGAGAGCGTGGAGCAGGGGGTCGTGAGGGAAATCCTGGAAGAGACCGGTTTGAAGATAAGAAACGCGAAGAAGCGGGCGGTGCTGAACTTCTTCAACGGGGACGAGTTCGCGTGGGCGGTGCATGTTTTTGCCACAAAGGATTTCGAGGGAAAGGTCAAGTCCAGCGAAGAAGGGGAACTGAAGTGGATGGACAAGGGCAGCCTTCCGTATGCGCAGATGTGGGAGGACGACAGGCACTGGGTGCCGCTCGTGACGGAAGGGAAGAACTTTGAGGCAAACTTCCACTTCAAGGAAAACTTCAAGGACATATTCAAGTGGTCGGTCAAACTGGTGAGCATATGACAGCAAGATTCCGCAAGAAAGTAAGAAGGATGAGGGGGACCCACACGCACGGCTGGGGCGAGAAGAAGAAGCACCGAGGGGCCGGAAGCAGGGCGGGCAGGGGAAGGAGCAACTGGCTGTATTCAAAGAGGAGCTATACTTACGCTTACGAGCCCGAGAGGCTCGGCAAGAAGGGATTCACGTTCAAGCCGAAGAAGGAGGACATACGCAGCATAAACATAAGGGACATCGAAAGCATGGCCATAAGCAGGAAGAGCAGGGACATTGATGTGGCTTCCCTCGGATTCAACAGGGTGCTCGGGAACGGGCAGCTCACGATGCCCATCAACGTCAAGGCGCCGCGGATATCGCCCAAGGCAAGGGCGAAGATAGAAGGCGCAGGCGGCAAAGCGGAAGAGACGGCGCCGAAGAATGAGGGGAAGAAGGAGGGGAAGTAATGGACGACGTTCCCGTCGCCCAGCCTGCAGGGCCGTCAGGCCAGACACCATCGGCAGAACCGTCCCATTCGTTATTGCATCCGCAGCACGAGGAGGAACACAAGCCGAAGAAGAGTTTCAAGTTCGATCTTGCGAGCATAGGGACGAGATTCCCGTCGGTGAAGAAGCCCGAGCTCAAACTGCCGTTCAGGCAGAAACTGGTGTGGACGGGCGCCATACTGGTGCTGTTCTACGTCCTCGGAAGCATCAACGCGTGGGGGATAGACGCGAACGCGGTGGCCAGGTTCGATTTTCTTGAAATAATTTTCGGAAGCAAGTTCGGTTCCATAATTACGCTCGGTATCGGACCGATAGTCACCGCCTCCATCATTCTGCAGCTGCTGGTCGGGGCCAAGATACTGAACTGGGACACCAAGACGTCGGAAGGGAAGGCCAAGTTCATGGGGACGCAGAAACTTCTTGCGGTCGCGTTCAGCCTCTTTGAGGCAATCGCCTATGTCGTGGCCGGTGCGGTGCCGCCTGCGGCGGGCGGAGGGGCCCCGTTGATGATGGCCGTCATACTTCAGCTGGCGGCAGGAGGTATACTGATAATTTTCATGGATGAGGTCGTGAGCAAGTGGGGAATAGGCTCCGGAGTCAGCCTGTTCATCGCGGCCGGAGTGGCAAAGACCATAATCGTCCGCGTGTTCAACCCGCTCACCGCCGCCGGGGCGTGGCCCAGCATCGAGGAGCCGGCTTCCGGCCTGATACCGGGCATGATAGCCTACATCGCGGCCGGGCAGCCCACTCAGGCGCTCATCAGCCTGTTCCCGCTCCTGGCAACGGGTGCGGTGTTCGTCATAGTACTTTTCGCGCAGGCAATGAAAATCGAGATACCGATGGCAATAACCATGCCCTACGGCCGTTTCGGTTCCAGGCGCTGGCCGCTGCGTTTCATCTACACCAGCAACATTCCGGTCATCCTTGTCGCTGCGGTATTGGCCAATGTGCAGGTGGTGGTAAGGACGATGGCGAACCAGGGGATGACCTGGCTCGGGACATACGACCAGCAGGGCTCGCCGCTGAGCGGGCTCGCCCTTTTCCTGCAAGCGCCGAGCAGCACGAGCCTGATGGTAACATCGGTCATTGCCGGCCTGTTCGCCCTCGGAATAGGGCTGCTGGTGGCACTCAGGTTCAAGAAGTGGGTGCTGAGGAGCATAGTTGTCAGTTCGATAGCCGGACTTTTCTTAGGTTCGCTCCTGCTCGGGACGTTCGGCCTGCCTCAGATTACATCGCTGGACGCGTCCAGGGTCGCGGTCCATATGCTGATAATGGTCGTCGGCAGCGTGATTTTCGGAATGTTCTGGGTCCAGACGGCCGGAATGGACGTCCACAGCGTGGCGGAGCAGTTCAAGTCCAGCTTCCTCAGTATACCCGGCTTCAGACGCGACCCGCGGATAATCGAGTCGGTGCTGCAGCGCTACATACCCGCGGTCACGGTGCTGGGCAGCGCGTTCGTGGGATTCCTGGCGGGCTTTGCGGACCTCACCAACGCGATAGGTTCCGGGACAGGAATACTGCTGACGGTCATGATAGTGTACCAGCTGTACGAGCAGATAGGGCAGCAGCACGGCTCGGAGCTGCCGCAATGGCTGCAGAAATGGATGGGAGTGGCATGAAACGTTTTGCCCGTCACCCTCTTGTGAACGGAGTGATATCACATTTTGCCCGTCATGCTGTTTGTAGCGGGGGAATATGAAATGAGGCTTCTTATTTTCGGACCGCAGGGCAGCGGCAAGGGGACGTATGCCAGCAGGCTGTCGCCGATTCTGGGGATACCGCACATAAGCACAGGCGACCTGTTCAGAGCCGAAATAAAGGCGGGAACCACCCTCGGAAAACATGTCGAGGGAATAATAAACGCCGGCAACCTCGTGCCGGACGGCACGGTGTTTGACGTGATACGGAAGAGGCTGGCGCAACATGATGCCAAGAACGGCTTCATATTCGACGGATTCCCGCGAAACCAAAAACAGGCCGAAGAGCTTGACAGGATGACAAAGATAGATGCGGTCATCAACCTGGTGGTCCCCGACGAGATACTGATAAAACGGCTGAGCGCAAGGGTCCAGTGCAGGGCCGCCGGGCACATCTACAACCTGCTGACCCTCAAGCCAAAGGTCGGGGGCAAGTGCGACACCGACGGGAGCGAGCTTTACCAGAGGGACGATGACAAGCCGGATGCCATAAAAAAGAGGCTGAAGCTCTACCGTGAGCAGAGCGCCCCGCTGCTCGAACACTACAGGAAGAAGGGGCTGGTGATAGACTCGGCGGTCAACGATCTGATGACGCCGCCGGAGGTCGTGGTCGCAAGAATCCTCGCTGCTTTAAAAGGGTCGGAGGGAAAGAGGCGCTGAGAACATGTTCGAGTTCATAACCGATGCCGTGGGAGCGTTTTTCAGTCCGCTGCTGGTATTGCCATCAATAGTCGTGGTCGCCGGCATGGCGGTCTTCCTTACGGTCGTCAGCACGCTCTGCTACAGGTTCCTGGTCGACCAGAACAAGGTGAGGGAGATAAAGCAGAAGCTGAAGGAACTGGGGAAGCAGTCAAAGAAGACCGAGCAGCCGGAGGAAGCGAAGGCCGCGATGAGCGAGATGCTCAAACTGCAGAATTCGCAGATGAAGATGAACATGAAGCCGATGATAGTCACCCTGCTGATAGTCGCGATGATACTGCCGTGGATGTCGGCAACGTTCAAGGGCGAAGTCGCCGTCCTGCCGATAAGCCTGCCGTACTTCGGCGCGGATTTCGGCTGGCTGATGTGGTACTTCGTGGTCAGCATACCGGTCACGCAGGTGGCAAGGAAACTGATGGGGGTCGAATCCTGAACGGATTCATAACGAAGGTGTTCATATGAGAAGACAATTGCGCTCAAACTCGGTGAAGAAGATGAAGGTCGTCACACCGGGAGGAAGGACGGTCATGCATTTCAAGAAGGGGAGGCACAACCATCAGCAATGCGCCAACTGCGGTATCAAGCTCAACAGGGTCACTTTGGACCCCCATCAAATCAGGTCCCTTGCAAAGAGCTCGAGAAGGCCGGAGAGGCGCTTCCCCGAGCTCTGCGTGAAGTGCAGCCGCGAGATGCTGAAGGTGAAGATGCTTGGCGGCACACTGGAGAAGAAGGTGTTTGGATGAATGGCATAAGCAGCGTAGCTGCCAAGAACAGTCTTGGCCGGCGAAGCCGGCAGGTGTTATGAACATGGCTGTGATTGAACCCGGAAGGATAGTGATGAAGATAGCGGGCCGCGAGGGCGGGCGCTATGCAGTGGTGCTGGAAATACCGAAGGACAGCTTTGTCCTGATAACCGGCCCGAAAAGCATAACCGGAATAAAGCGGAGGAAATGCTCAATCTTCCATCTGGAGCCCACGGAGCACATGCTCCAGGCAGGGACGGACGAACAACTCGAGAGGGCGTGGAAAAGCTCCGGTCTCATGGAAAAGCTCGGGATAATCGTGCCCCAGAAAAGGAAGCAGGCGACCGAAAACAAGCCCAGACCGAAGGCGGTCAGGAAGGCAAGGGCCAAGCCCGAGAAAAGACAGAAGTGACTTAAATAGCATACCGCCTGCTGCAATCCTGATGCCGCGACCGATATTTCGGAACATGTTTATATACGCGTTTTACAATATCCATCAGACGAGAACAAACCAATGGAGGTCGTAAGATATGAACAAGAAACCGATCCTGCTGGCCGTATTGCTGGCCTTGGCCATCGTAGTGGCTTATGCCGGTTTTATCGCCAGCATGCCTGCAATCAAGCCGCCCGTCGGCGCGAACCTCGAAGTGACCGGACCCGTTGCACCGA
>JAZDNN010000036.1:0-3704 GCA_043799675.1 Candidatus Aenigmatarchaeota archaeon
CATTCCAAGCATGCGAGAAGGCATGCCGTGCGCCATGCCAGACATGTAGCCAGGCACGCCCGGCACGTCAGACGGGTCCGAAAATATGGTATCGAACAAGGTGCCAGGTATTTCGGGGAGGAGGTCGGGGGGATAGGAAGGCGCTTCGGTGCCCGGGCGGAAAGGAAGGAAGATTACGGGACGGTGAACAGACTGGTTTTTTCGACCATATTTTCCGTTGTCGCCCTTTTCTTCCTTGTCTGGTTGCTCGGTCTTGCCAGCGTCTATTCAGGTAACGGGATACTCGCAGGCATATTTTCCTTCATCATGAAGAATCTCGGCCTGTTCGTCCTTCTGTTCGTACTTTCGGCGTTCACGGGATGGCTGGCAAGATGCCCCGGAAGGCTCTGCAGCCTCCTCTTGATTCCGTTCGAAGCGATTTCAGGCACCGCGGTAGTCTGGTTCCTGGCAAACATCGCGTTCGTAATCAACACGGCCGCGGGTCTTCCCTCGATTTCACAGCTCATGAAAGGGCTGACAAACCATATCGACATGGTATTCGTAGTATTCGTTTTCATCGAAATTCTGCGGTTCGGAAAAAAGCTGCGCCGATATGAAAAAACGGAAATGAAAAAGGAGGGTATCGTAATGAAAAGAAATGCAAAGGAAACGCATGAAATCAGGCGCCTGTACAGGTCGGGAAAGGACAAGATACTCGGCGGTGTCTGCGGCGGGATAGCCGAATACCTTGGCATCGACCCCATTATAGTCCGGCTGCTCTGGGTGCTGTTCGTCCTTGCAGGCGGTTCAGGTCTGCTGGCCTACATAATTGCCTGGATAATCATTCCGAGAAACCCGGACCACAAATGGAAGTAAGGAAGTTTAAATCCTTGCCACTACATGGAAGTTTCCATGTCGTCGGACAAGGTCATAAACAGGCTTGTAGGGGAACTGCTCAGGAAATATCCGCACGACTTCACGGACAATTACGAAGACAACCGTGAAAAACTGAGGAACGGCGACTATCTTGATGTCCCCATGCACCGTATCAGGAACCAGTTCGGAAATCCCGATTTTTCAAATCGGCCTTATGGAAGAACGCTGCACATGGTTGCCGGCAAGCTTGCCAGCACGATAAGCGAATATGAATCGAAATGCCGTGACTGGAGGCAGCAGATGGCGGCCAATGGCCATGTCGTTTCGGACGTTTACAACTCTGACATAGGCGGTTCGCACAGCCCGGGTTTCAAGAGAAAAAGTGAACGGAAGGTCTACTCCGTCCGAAGACGGAGATAGGAAAGCCAATTTAAACTGTCCCTCCCACCTTACAATGGGCTCGTAGCGCAACGGAAGCGCGCTTGCTTTGCAAGTACCCCTTTGCTCGCTCCTCACACCGGAGCTCCAAAGGGTCAATCGAAACCAAAGCAGCAAGAGGTTGTGGGTTCGAAACGAACTGCTGTTCGTTTGACTGTGAAGCAAAACTTCATAGTTTTGCGACACGCGCGAACCGCAAGTTCGCGCTGTGAACGGCAGTTCACTGGAAATCCCACCGAGTCCACCAACCTTTATTTACACCCCCCGAATCATTAGCATGAAACGCAAGCTGAAGTTCGGGTTCTTCTCCTTCACCGGCGACGAAGGCTGCATGATGATATTCGTCGAAGCCCTGAACAGCAGGCTGGCAAAATGGGGCAAAGGCATGGACATCAGCTACTCCAAGCTCCTGCGCGAAAAAGGCAACGACATGAAGGGCCTTGATGTCGCCTTTGTAGAAGGGGCGATAACGAACGAGGAGGAAGTTAAGCGCATAAGGGCCGTCAGGAAGGCCTCCAAGAAGCTGGTCGCCATCGGGGAATGCGCCAGGACCGCCCTGCCGTCAGCCCACAGGAATGCGTTTGCAGCCAAGGAGCTCGCAGAGATAAGGCCCGTTCTCAAGAAGTTCAACTATTTGGACAAGGTCTACCCGCTCTCGAAGTTCGTGAAGGTGGATTACGAGGTCCCGGGCTGTCCGATGGAAGAGGCAAAATTTGTCGCTCTGATAGAAAATTTCATCAGCAAGGGGATTTGATGCACAAGGAAACCGACATCAGCATAGACATGCTCGCCAAGATAGAGGGTCACGCGAGCCTGGACATCAAAATAAGGGACGAAAAGGTCGAGGACGTCAAGTTGAGGGTCCTTGAGAACAAGCGCTTTTACACCCAGGCCGTCAGGGGAAAGCCCGCTGCTGCCGTTCCCCAGTTGGTCTCAAGGATTTGCGGCACCTGTTCCATCTCCCACCTGACATGCGCCACCGAAGCCATAGAGAAGGCTCTGGATGTGGTTCCATCCGAACAGACCGTGCTCCTGAGGAAGCTGGCGATGTACGGAACCATGATACGGGACCACGCGATGCACCTTTACCTGTTTGTCCTGCCCGACATGTTCGGAAAGGATTCGTTACTTGATTTCGCGAAGGAAAACAACCACCTGATAGGAGAATGTTTCGAGATAAAGGCGGCCGGCAACGCGCTTTCGACCTGGGCCGCGGGCAGGGCAATACATCCGGCCTTCAGCAAAATCGGGGGCTGGTCTGTCCTCCCGAAGCAGGAGAATGTAAAAGAAGTCATCGAGTTGCTGAAGGGCTGCAGGGAGCATGCCCTGGATCTGGCAGAGCTTTTCGGGAAATGCACCTGGAAGTTCGAACGCAACAGCCAGTTCATCGGACTCATTACGAAGGATTACACCTTTCTGGAAGGCATGATGGGCGGAACGGGCGGTTTCCGCTTGCCGGAAAACGAGTATTACCACCACCTGCAGAACGTCATCATCCCGTATTCGCAGGCCACCGCCTATGAATTCGAAGGGAAGGAATACATGGTCGGTGCTTTGGCAAGGATGAACCTTAACCGGGACGCCTTGCATCCCGACACCATCCGCGACTGTTCGGACCTGCTGAAGGTGTTCCCCACCGGCAACGTGTTCTCAAACAACCTTGCCCAAGCCATAGAAATCGTCCACTGCATCGACCATTCGGTTGAGCTGCTGGAAGGAATCAAAATAAAGGACGAGAAGGCCAAGGACTTCAGACCCAGGGCCGGCATAGGCACAGGTGCAATCGAGGCTCCGAGGGGCACTCTATGGTACGGGTTCGAAATCAATTCAAAGGGACTGATTGACCATGGTCATATCGTGATTCCGACGGCCCAGAACCAGATAAAACTGGAGAACGACATCAGGGCATTGGTCTCAGGAATGGTAAAGCAACCGAAGGCAAAGATAATCTGCGAATGCGAAAAACTCATCCGGGCCTATGATCCCTGCATGTCCTGCGCGTCCCATTTCCTCATGGTACGATGGCTCTGAGCATTTTCGTGACTGCGGTTAACGCCTTTTTTTCAGGCATGTCTTGGGGGATACATATTATTCTGACATCGATTTTTTTCCCGACAACCTTGAAGATGCTCAGCATCTCCGCCAGTCCCAGTCCGTGAGCAGAAAGCAGCTTGTAATCCTGCAGTTTTTCCGTGTCTTCCAGCAACATGACATCCTTGCCTATACCTTTCGCAGTATCAATCACGACTACCTGCCCTTTCTCCATGTCCATGTCCGCAGGGTCCGCCTCCTCAAAATCAATGCCGGGAAACTCCTTCTTCAGGGCGGGAAGCAACCTGAGCGGCAGATTGTCTTCTTCCAGCAACGGGTTACCGAAAACCAAGACCTTCATTCAATCGCCCTTCAGCATG
>JAZDNN010000006.1:0-7471 GCA_043799675.1 Candidatus Aenigmatarchaeota archaeon
GAGAGGCTCAAAGCTCTGGGGCTGGAAGTGAAGATGCTGGAGAACGCAGCCGGAAGGCCCAATATCCTGGGAATATGGAAAGGGAACGGGAAGAAGACTCTTTTCCTCCAGGGGCACATGGACACGGTACCGGCCACAAGCGAGGGATGGAACCATCCGCCGTTCTCCGCCACTCTTGAGGGCGACAAGCTGTACGGGCGCGGGGCGTGCGACATGAAGGGCGGGCTTGCCTCGATGGTAGCGGCAATAGAGAAACTGAAGAAGGACAACTGGAAGCCGAACGGGACATTGGTATTCATAGGATCATCCAACGAGGAGATGGGCGACAAGGAGAACGTCGGGATGAGCTTCATAGCGCCCAAGCTGAAGGAGATGTTCCCGGGCGAGAGCCTGATGGTCATGACCGACACCAGCGACATGAACATAGTCATTGCGGAGAAGGGAGTTCTGTGGCTCGAGATAACGGCCAAAGGAAAGGAAGCGCACGGTAGCATGCCTTGGCAGGGGGTCAATGCCATCGAGAAGCTCGGCAAGTTCCTGCTGGCATTGCACGACCTTGACAGGCCTATATCGAACAGGATACTCGGAAAGGGGACGGCCAGCATAAACACCATCAGCGGCGGCTACAAGACCAACGTTGTTCCGGACATCGCAAGGGCCAGCGTGGACATCAGGCTGGTCCCCGGTGAGACCAAGGAGAGCATCTACGCGGCAATCCAGAAACTGATAACAAAGCTCAAGAAGGAGGACGCGGACATGAACATCACTTTCAAGGATGCCACTTACTTCCAGCCGGTCGAGGTTTCACCTGACAAGCCGTACGTCAAGGAGATGAATTCCATAGTGAAGCAGGTAACCGGAAAGGAGCCGCAGATAAGGGGGGAGCACGGAGCGAGCGGGGCGTGGATATTCGTGAATGCGGGCTTTGACGTGCTGATGTGCGGTCCGGGCAAGCCGGAAATTGCGCACAGCAAGAACGAGTGGGTGGAAATCAGCCAGCTCGCGCACGCCGCGGAAGCTTATTCTATTTTTGCGAAGAAGTGGCTGGGCTAACGTTAACCAAGACGGGATACATTCCTGGAAGTACGCGCCTTTTGTATGTCTTCGGGCAGGGCGACCATCACAACCTCGTCGATGTTAGATGATGTGTCCTCGTAGAACGCGGGAATGGTAGTTCTGATTTTTGCCCCAAGCGTTTTGGCGTACAACTTCTGAGCGGAGCCATCTTTTGCCGTCGTCAAGAACACCAGTTTGAGTTCCCTTTCGTCGCTTTTCAAGTGCTGGTCCAGCTTCTTCATGGAGCAGTCTATGAGATCTGTCGCAACACCTTTTCCGCGATATGCGGGAAGAACGCCTATCTGTTCCAGTTCCATGACAGCCTTTGGCCTGATGCCGCCGCGTTCGACCCATCTTATGTAACCGATTGGGAACCCTCTGTCCGTTTTCGCCGCCCAGTATTGCATCACAGGCGGGTTGTTCCATGCTTCCAGAATGCGGGCCCTATCTGCAAGATTGGTCGCATCGTACGGAAAACATTCCTCGTGTATCCTGGCCATGGCCTGCGTAAAACCTCCTCCCCAAGGAGGGCCGGACACACCGTGAACGGTCGTTTTCATAATCATCGCTGGCATGCAACCTTTATATATCTTGTATCTTTTCGCTACTTTACAGTAAATAATAAAATGCCTGATTTCCCCACATAGGTTTAAGAGGGTTAGACAAAAAGCATCCCTGTGGTAAAAGTGGCTGGGGAATTCCTTCACTGAAAGGGAGACTTTAATTAGCTCTGCCTCCAATTCTCGGCGTATGACATTCCAACCGCCCAAGGGCATGCGCGACCTGCCGCCACAGACAGCTGCGCAGTACAATTACGTGCTGGACAAACTGCGCGAGGTGTTCGAGCGGTACGGGTTCATGCCCCTCGATACCCCCGTGCTGGAGGACTTTGCGCTGTTTGCCGCGAAGGGAGGGGCGGGTGAAGCCATCCGGGACGAGATTTACTGCTTCAAGGACAAGTCCGACAGGGAACTGGCACTGAGGTTCGAGTTCACGGCCTCCTTGGCAAGATTCATTCTGAACAACCCGACCGTGGCGAAACCGTTCAAGCGCTGGCAGGCGGGAAAGGTGTGGAGGTATGAGAACCCGCAAGCCATGAGGTACAGGGAATTCTGGCAGGCGGATGTTGATATCATAGGCTCGCCTTCGCCGCTGGCGGATGTAGAATGCCTTGCATGTTTCTGCGAGTGCATGCGCGCGCTTGGGTTCAAGGATTTCAGGATAAGGGTCAACGACAGGAAGGCGATGGAGAACGCCCTTTCAAAGGTCGTGCCAAAGGAAAAGATTGGCGATGCTTTCCGTGCGATAGACAAGCTGGAAAAGATAGGAAAGGAAGCGGTGAGCGAGGAGCTCAAGGGCAAAGGGCTTGATGCGGTCAAGGTGTTGAAGGCAATCGAGCTGAAGGAGAGCGAATTGCTCGGCAAGTCGAAGGAGCTGCAGGAGCTGATGAGGCTTGCAAGGCTGTTCGGCATCGAAAAGAACCTGAAGATTGACTTTTCGCTGGTTCGCGGGCTGGAATACTACACCGGCCTTGTGTTCGAGGTGTATTGCGGCGCAGACGTGAGCTGCGGAGGCGGGGGAAGGTACGATAACCTCATCAAATCGTTCGGCGGGCCCGATCTGCCGGCCACCGGGATATCGTTCGGCGTCAGCAGGCTGGTCGCGGTGATGGAGGAGAGAGGAATGTTCAATGAACTGAAGCCGAGAACGGTGTTCGTTGCACCGGTCAACGACAGCGTGAGGGATGAGGCGCTCAGGATAACCGCTCTATTGAGGGAGAAGGGGGTGCGGTGCGAGACCGACCTGCTCGACAGGAAGCTGCCGAAGCAGCTTGAATATGCTTCCGCACTCGGTCTGCCATACGTCATCGTGGTCGGACCAAAGGAACTTGAGAAGAAATCCGTCAGGCTGAGGGACATGAACAGCGGAAAGGAGAAGGACGTGAAGATAGAGCAGCTGGCGAAGGAATTTTTATAGCAAACTGAATACCCAGGTCTGTAAGGGCATCACTTTACGGTTTCAGATTTTGCTGAACGTGCCGTCGTCGAGCACGAAACCGCATTTCGAGCAGAACTGCTCGCTGAGTTGCCTGCTTATCTTCTTCGAACCGCATTCCGGGCAGAGGTTTGCCATGATAATGATTGATAAAATTTGTTCATAAGCATTTAGGGACTCCAGATACACTTTTGCAACAGTCGTATCACGCGCAATGGCGGGTGAATGCCGCTTAGAACCCGCGGCCAAGAGTAAATTATTTAAAGGACGGACGACCAGCAATCATGTGATGAACGGAAAGATGGATTTCAACCATATACACAAGCTGACGGCCGGCGGCAAGAGGGTGGAACTGCTCTATGACGGAAAGCAGCCGGGCCAGAACCCGCTTTATGGCGGAAGAAACGGCGATGGACGGATAATCGTCTACGATCCGGTCAGCTTTGCAAAGGTTGTGGTTCATCCTGAGGATGCAGGGGCGGTGGGTTACAGGGTATTGACCGAGGAAGAGCGGGACAACTTCAAGTCAGAGAGGCATGCTTTTTTGGCCGAAGACAGGGCGAAGAGGCATGCTTTAAAAAGGTCGGGGAAGAAGCCGGGGATAGACAAGGAAACAACGGGCGAATAAGTTTCGGAAAGCGCTGGTTCTGAGGCGATGCCCACTAACGATGAAAGCTCCGTTGCAGGCGACAAGCCCAGTGACGGAGTCATAGCAGAAGTTGCTCCCGTACGCGGGAGTAATATGATAATTGCCCGAGCAAACTCGGGTAATATGAGAATTGCTCCGCTGAAACAGCGGAGTGATATCAGAAATTGCCCGGGTAAACCCGGGTGATATGAAAAATAGGAGATGAAAGAAATGAAAAAGAGAAATCACAGGCCGATTGAGACGGAGATAAAGCTCGAAAGAGTGGTGCCGGACACGTCGGCGATAGTGAAAGGACTGCTCAGCAGACTCGCCGAGCAGGGGAAGCTGGACGGATCTACGGTCATAATTCCGGAGATAGTCATGGGCGAGCTCCAAGCGCAGGCAAGCAGGGGAAAGGAGACCGGCTTCCTGGGACTGGAAGAGATAAAGAAAATCAGGGAAATGTCCCAAGCAAAGAATATCACCCTGGTCCTTACCGGCGAGAGGCCGAGCTTTGAGGACATACAGCTCGCGAAAAGCGGGCGGATAGACGCCCTCATACAGGACTGGGCCAAGAAGGAGAAGGCGGTGCTGATAACATCTGACCTTCCGCAGGCCCTGGTCGCGGAGGCGCAGGGAATACCCGTGAAGTATTTCGAGGCGTACGAGGCGGCCAAGACCACGAAGCTGGAGGAACTCCTCACGCCGGAAACGATGAGCCTTCACCTCAAGGAAGGCGTCAAACCGATGGCCAAGAGGGGAAAGCCCGGGGCATTCAAACTGGTGGAGATAAGGGAAACCCCCATGAGCACCGAGGAAATGGATGCAATACAGAAGGAGGTGCTGGATGCCGCCCGGTATGAAGAACAGGCCTACATGGAAATCGGCGAATACGGGGCGAGCGTGGTCCAGCTCAGGAACATGCGGATAGCCATAGCGAGGCCCCCGTTCTCTGACGGGCTTGAAATAACGGCCGTGAGGCCGATAATCAAGCTTGCGTTGAGCGACTACAGCCTCAGCGAAAAACTGAGGGCAAGGCTGGAGACCAAGGCGGAAGGAATACTGGTGGCAGGACCTCCGGGTTCCGGAAAGAGCACGTTTGCCGCGGCGCTCGCAGAATTCTATTTTGCGGCCGGTAATGTGGTCAAGACCATGGAACAGCCCAGAGACCTGCAGGTGTCCGAGGGCATAACGCAGTATGCGCCCCTTGACGGGAGCTTTGCCAAGACAGCCGACATATTGCTGCTGGTCAGGCCCGACTACACCATCTTCGACGAGGTCCGAAAGACAAGGGATTTCGAGATATTCGCGGACATGCGGCTCGCAGGAGTCGGCATGGTGGGAGTGGTGCATGCCAGCGACCCGGTGGATGCTGTGCAGAGGTTCATCGGAAGGGTGGAGCTCGGGGTGATACCGCACATAGTGGACACGATAGTGTTCATCAGGTCGGGGGCCATCGAGAAATCGTATGAGCTCACGTTGCTGGTCAGGGTGCCGACCGGAATGACGGAGGCCGATTTGGCGAGGCCGCTGGTGGAAGTCAGGGACTTTGAGAACGGGAAACTCGAATACGAGATCTACACCTACGGGGACCAGACGGTGGTGATTCCGGTGACCGGAGCGGAGAGGAAACCTGCAGCGCAGAGGCTCGCCGCCGAGAAGGTCATGGAAGAGATACGCAGATGGGACCCGCAGGCGCAGGTGGAGTTCCTGAGCGACGACAAGGTGCAGGTCAAGGTGGCGAATGACGTGATACCAAAAATAATCGGAAAGGAGGGGAAGACTGTCAAGGCACTTGAGCAGAAACTTGGAGTGAGCATCGATGTGGCACCTGCCGTTGCCGCGCTGGGCAAGGAAGTGCACGTGGAGACGGGGCAGAAGGGCAATGCGGTCTCGCTGTACTTCGAAAAGCACCTGTTCGGCAAGACGGCGAACGTGTACATAGAGAGCGAATACCTGTTCACCGCAACGGTCGGAAGGAAGGGCGAAATACGGGTCGCCAAGGGCAGCGACATAGGGGACGCGCTGATGAGGGCGGCAGCCACCAGAAGGCCGATAAGGGCGTTCATCTGAAGGCATTTTAAGGGACGCCGTTCCAATCTTGTCGCTCGGCTAGCTCAGCTTGGATACCTAATAGCCCGCGCTGCTCCTGCAGCGAGGTGCTATGAGACCAGAAAGAGCACTTGCCTCCTAAGCAAGGGGTCGGGGGTCCGAATGCAGGTGAAGTGTGCTTCACGCACCTTCGCTCGCCGAAGGTCCCCTGCCGAGCGCCACAATTTCATCGGAGCTGCATGAGACTTTTATATCGGCAAGCAGAACAACAGGCATGCTGACGCTGTTCCAAAAAGCGACGGTGTTCATGGTCCTGGCGCTTTCGGCGGTGACCGCGGTCAATGCCGTGGAGCAGGTTCTGGGCATAGACAACCTTACCAGGGCGGACATCCTGAGGGTGGAGGGAAACACCATTATATTGGGCACTGGTTGCAGGGCCATCACTGCCGATACGACCCAGGAGAGGGCGGACAGCATACGGCTCGGGATGCAGAAGACCATAAACCTGCGGCCGAACACCCATGACACTTTTGTCCAGGCACTGAAGACGTTCAACATAACCGTCGACAGCCTGAGGCTCATCCGGCACGACGGGACCCTCTATTATGCCGACCTCATACTCAGGAGCCCGGACAAGGTGCTAAAGCTGGACGTGATGCCCAGCGACGGGATAGCCATAGCAATCAGGGCGGATGCCCCGCTGTACGTCAATACCACCCTTCTTGCGGAGAGGGGAGAGAACATCTGCTGAGCCGAAATACCTTTTTATTCAAGCATACCTTATATCCGCTGGGTGTCTGATTGCGGAAACTAATGGCAGCGTTCTGCCTGCTGGTTGTTTTGGCTACGGTAGTGCTTGCGACTGGGAGCGAAAACAGCATAATTAACGTGCTGCCAAATAACCAGTTCGCGAACTGGACGAACGCCACCGGGATGGGGTATTACACGGTCAACCTGACGTTGAGTAACACCACCAACATAACGGTTTTCAATATAATCAACACGACTTCCGCTATAGTGAACTCGCTGGGCGTTCAAGCGAACTTTATGGTCATTCCAAACGATACGATGGCGGCAAGCAATGGCCCATTATCAGTGACGCTGAACTTTACCACAGACGCTCTTTTGCCCGGACGTTACAACGGCACGGTCATGGTATGGTTGAACAGCACGGAAAATGCTTCTGTGGTGGTGACGCTGGACGTCCCGCTCAATGTGAATTCCACAGGGCACGGGAGCATCAGCGGGTTCGCGAGCAGCACCGGCGGTGTCAATCCACACGAATATTTCTATGTGAACATGAGCAGGGTTAACGCTTATGGAGTCAGAGTGAATCTGACCAGTGCCAACGAATCCCATCTCGTGACAATGACGCCGTACAACGGGGCCGGCACTAATATGGGGATGTTTAATTTCCTAAACCAAGGCAACAGCACCAACCTGACTTACAATTATACTTCGGCTCAGACAGGCTATTGGTTGCTGGATTTCCAAGGACAATATAACAACACGATGTTCAACGCCAGCGTCGAGCTGCTGGAGCCGAGCCTGCTGGTCAACGGTGCGCCAGGTACAGTGAGCATCACCAACAAAACCAACAGGGGCACGAATACGACGATATCCGTTCCATTCTTCCTCAGTAACGGTGCCGACTACAACATAATCATAACCTCCATAAACAACAGTTCAATTCTTAATCTTTCGACCGATTCCGCCAGAAATATGTTAATAACAGGGATA